>CAJBVW010000436.1 GCA_903959175.1 uncultured Pseudomonadota bacterium | reverse complement strand
CTGGCGCAGCGTGCCCCCCCTTCCCCGGCCGGGTAGTCGGCCCCGGCTCCCGCCCCTCCCGAAAGGACCCCCGCATGTCGCTGATCGTCGCCCTCGCAGCCTCCTACGCGTCCGCCGCCACCTGCGATGCGCAGCTCGGCAAGATCGGCTCCCTCTCTGCCGACGCGGCGCCGGGCGCCTTCGCCGACCTCGCGAAGTGCGACCGCAAGGTCGCCGAGGCCAACTTCAACCGCTACCTCGAGCGCGCCACGGACTCCGACGCCGTCGTCGCCCTGTTCCTCACCGCGGTCGACACCGAGGTGTGGGGCCCGGCCTGGGGCGCGCTGTCCAAGATCACGTCGTACGACGCCCGCGACGAGATCGCCCGCCGCGTCGGCGAGTCCTGCACCGACCGCGCGAAGGTCGTACCCTTCCTCCAAGGCGCCTACTTCGGCCTCCGCGACATCGAGTTCCAGCAGTGGGACGACGCCTACCGCGCCTGCACCGACCCCGGCCTCCTCGCCTTCGTCGAGAAGCAGGTCGCCGCGCCCCCCAACAAGATGTTCGACGAGAAGTTCAACGCCCTCCTCGATATCTTCGTCAAGGAGCGCCGCGTCGAGAGCCTCCCTGCCCTCACCACCGGCGCCATCAAGGCCGCGACGGACGGCGGCCCCTTCGAGGCCATGCTGATGAAGATGGGCGAGGCCGCGGCCCCCCAGCTCGGCGGCCAGACCGCCCCCGAGGACCAGAAGAAGCTCGAAGACGCCCTCATCGCCGTCGCCAAGCAGGTCGCGCCGGACAAGGCGCGCGGCGTGGCCAACCAGCTCGCCAACTCCGGCGCGGACGCCGCGGCGGCGCAGCTCCTCCCGACGCTCTTCCCCGACCGCGTCCAGGGCGGCGGCGGCTTCCTCTACGCGGCGGTCGCGGTCGAGGCCGGCGAGTGTGACGGCAAGAAGTCCGCGACCCTCCACTACGCCAGCGTCACCGAGGGCGGCAAGCGCTGGGCGATCGCCCCGGCCGCCGAGGGCCCGCTCCGCGGCACCAAGGCCAAGCTGACCAAGTGCACCGGCGTCGAGTCCCCGTGGCCCGTGCTCTCCACCCCCGAGCCGCTGAAGGCCTCGGCGGACGGGGACAAGTGGCTCGCCTCGATCCAGGCCGAGTGGGAGAAGAAGGGCTTCGCGGTCAAGGTGCAGAAGGAGAAGGCGGTCGGCCTGTAGGGCCCCCACCAGGTGTCGGGCTAGCGGTCGGCGATGGAGAACTCGATGCGGCGGTTGGCGGCGCGGCCCGTGTTCGTCGTGTTGTCGGCGATCGGGGCCGTCTCGCCGTAGCCCTTCGAGAGGAGGCGCGACTCGTCGATGCCCTTCGCGATGAGGTACTCGCGCACCGAGCGGGCGCGCGCGGCGGAGAGGGTCATGTTCGCGTCGTCCGCGCCGACGTCGTCGGTGTGGCCGTCGATCTGGAGGCGGAGCTCCGGGAAGCTCTGCAGCACCTCGTTCGCCTGGTCGAGGATCTTGTACGAGTTCGCCAGGATGGTGGCGCTGTTCGTCTCGAAGTTGATGCCCTTGATGGCGCCGGTGTACTTCTGGACGGCCGCGGGCACGCAGCCCTTGTAGTCGCGCAGGCCGCGCACGTCCGGACACTCGTCCTCGGTGTCGACGACGGCGTCCCCGTCGCGATCCGGGCAGCCCTTCGTCCACTGCGGGCCGGGCTCGTTCGGGCAGGCGTCCCGGGAGTCGACGATGCCGTCGCTGTCGGTGTCGGGGCAGCCGCGGTTGGCGGCGGTGCCGGCCTCCTCCGGGCAGGTGTCGTTCCAGTCGGGCAGGCCGTCGTCGTCGGTGTCGGGGCAGCCCTTGAACTCTTCGGGGCCCTTCTCGGAGGGGCAGCTGTCCTCGGTGTCGATGAGGCCGTCGCTGTCGGTGTCGACGCAGCCGTTGAGGCGCACCTCACCGGCGGTGGTCGGGCACTCGTCGGTGTTGTCGGTGACGCTGTCGCCGTCCTTGTCGGGGCAACCGTTCGCGCTCGCCACGCCGGGCACGTCGATGCAGGCGTCATCCTCGTCGGCGATGCCGTCGTCGTCGGTGTCCTTGGCCTTCGTGGCGGTCGGGAACACGTCCAGGCCGATTCGGAGCTCGAGGTTGTTGGAGCCGAGGGCGTCGAGCCCGTCACTGATCACGTCCCGGGCCTCGACGCGCAGCGCCATCCACGGGAGGAACAGGCCGCGCACGCCCACGCCGACCTGCCCGTGCGGGTCGAAGTCGGCCGTGATGTCGCCGCCGAGGGGGTGGTAGCCGCCGACGCCGAGCGAGGCGTAGGGCGTCCAGTCGCCATCGGTGAACTGGTAGAAGGCGTCGAGGTCGAAGCTGGTGACGAGGCTGCCCACCCCGTCCTTCGCCGTGATCGGGATCATGCTCGCGCCGAGCTCGGCGCCGAAGCGCGGGAGGATCTGCACGCCGACGCGGAGGCCGCCGAGGCCGCTCGCGCCGAGGGCCACGTTCGTGTCGCCTTCGGGCGTGTAGCTGCCCAGATCCCAGGGCCGAAGCTGGACGCTCGCGCCGCCGTGGACGCCGATGTACGGCGCGGGGGCTGGATATTCCGCGTGCGCACGCGCCGGGAGCAGCGCCAGGGTGGTGAGGAGCAGCGGGGCGAAGCGGCGAGCGGAGGGGTGCATTTCTGCTCCCTTGAACGAAAACGGATGCGGAGTCAAGCCGCCGGCGGCCTAATCTTCGAACCGTTCGCGCGCGCCTTCGCTGAAAGCGAGGAGAAAGCAGGACCCTTTCTGATGCGGAAAATTCAGCCGGACCGGCGCTTCAGTCGGTCCACGATCGAGCGCATCAGCCCCCGCCGCCCCTCCGAGGTATGGAGCGTGGAGCGTTCGCCCAGCTCCTTGAGCCCGGTGCGCGCGCGCTCGAGCTTGTCGTCCAGCAGCAGCGCCTCGCGGAAGTGGCGCGCGGACTGCTCGAGGTTGCCGTCCCGCAGCGCGAGAGAGGCCAGCTCGAGGTGCATCGCCGCCCGCCGCCCGCGGTCCTGCTCGTCGATCAGCAGGAGGTGCAGCTGGGCTACGCGATCGCGATCCAGGTTGATCTCCATCGCGCGCATCTTCTCCAATTCGTCTCAGGGTGGAAAGCGACCCTCTCCGTTCACGTCCTCGTTATCGGAACACCCGGCGGCGAGTTGACGGTACAAGGCCTCATATCGGCGCACCGTCTCCAGAATGTCAAAACGTTCCCGAGCCCGTGCTCGTCCGGACGCGCCGAGCGCCGCACGCAGGGAAGGCGAGGCTGAGAGGCGGATCAACGCCGCGCGCAACGCCCCCGGATCCTCGGGCGGGACGAGGACGCCGGCGCCCCCCACCACCTCCCGGAGCCCGTCCACGTCGGCGGCGACCACCGCGACCCCCGCCGCGAGCCCCTCCGCCGCGGCCAGGCCGAAGCCCTCCCATCGGCTCGGGACCGCCAGGATGTCGGCGCGCGCGAGCAGGCCCGGCACGTCTTCCCGCCGCCCCAGATAGCGTACGCGGGGGTGCTCCACGCGCCAGGGCCCCTCGCCCACGATGTCGAGGTGCAGCCCCTCGGGGAGCGCCTTCAGCAGCACGTCGAAGCCCTTCTGGGGCACGCGGCGCCCGATCGCGAGCACGCGGGTGCCGTCGCCGCCGGCGTGGGGGCCGAACCGGGACAGGTCGACGCCGTTCGGCACGACGCGGAGCGGGGCGGAGATGCCCTCCACGTCGCGCGTGTAGGCCGCTGCGGCCTCGCTGACACACACGATGGCGTCGCTCGCCGGGGCGAGCGCGCGCTTGACGTGGCGCTGCCACGTCTCGTCGCGGTTGACATTGTGCTCGGTCGTGACCACCCGCGGACGGCGCCCCCCCAAACGAGGGGCCCCTGCCAGCAGCGCGCCGAGGCGGCCCCAGGTGTCACCCGCGAAGAGGTGCGTGTGGACCACGTCCACGTCGCGCATCGCGTCGGTCAGGCGGGCGAGCGCGCGCAGGCCGAGGTGCCTGCGGGGCCGCCCCCCGCGCAGGACCGGGACGCCCGCCTCGCGAAAGAGAGGCTCCAACGCCCCGAGCCCGCCCACGGTGGCGACCGCCACCTCGATGTCCGGCGCGCGGCGACGGCACAGCTCCAGGACGAGGCGCTCCGCCCCGCCGGAGGAGAGGTCGCAGAGGACGTGCAGAACCTTCATGCCGACGCTCCGCGGGGCCCCCCGGGCTGGCACGGGACTTGCTTCAGCGCTGCCGCGGGCACACCCCCCGTTGGCCGAACCGCTGCAGTTGCCCAGGGATCCACGATGGCACGCTCTCTTGTCGTCAAGCACGAAGAAAAGCTTGGTACCTCCGCCCTCTTCAACACCTTCCTGGTGCTCGCGCTGGGCTGGATGATCGGCGGCGCCGTGCTCGCCTCCCTGGGTGACGCGCCCCCCGTGGCGAGCCCGGGCATCTTCGGCGAGTAGCGGTTTGTTGCGCGGCGTCTACCGATCGTAGATCGCTCTTGCCGCGTCAATAGGACCACACCCAGCATCGCCCGGCCGCGGACGCGAGCCAGCGCCCGCGCGGGCTGAACGCCAGCGAGAGCACGGGGCCGTCGTGGCCCTCGACGCGCGTGGGGTTCACCCGCTGGCCGCCGAGCCGCGTGCCCGCCACGGCGACCCCGCCGACGCGCGTGCCCATCGCCACGAGCGAACCGTCGAGCGAGAGCGCGGCGTTCACCACGTCGAAGAGCTTGATGTTCACGGCCTCGGCGCCGCCGTTCCACACGCTCACGCCGCCGACCGCCACGCCGAGGAGCGAGTCCGCGCCGGCGAAGCGGAGCTGGTGGACGGTCGGGCGCTCGACGGGGAGCGCTTCGCCGAAGGGGCGGATGGTGAGGCCGGTCTCGGTGTTGCGCGCGAGGAGGAGGTTGCCGGCGGCGTCCGCTCCGAGCGCGGTGCGGGACGGCACGCGGGCGCGGGCGCGGCGCTCCCCGGCGTCGTCGTACACGAGCACGCGGCGCTCCCGGCCGTCCTCCCCGGCGACGGCCACGCCGCCCTTCCACCATTGGAGCTGGAGCTGCGCGATGAGCTCCGTCGCGTGTTCCCAGAGGAGGGTGTTCTCCTCGAGCGACCACACCTGGAGCACGCCCTCCCGCGAGAGCACCGCGAGCTGGCCCCGCGCCACGGCGAGGTGCGCGGCGTCGGGCGTGGCGCGCAGGAGCACCCGCGTGCCGAAGGCGGGCTCGACGTGGTGGACGGTCCCGTCCTTCGCGGCGACGAGCAGCACGTCCCCGCCCGGGAGCCAGCACATCGCCCGCGGCTGCTCCACCGGCGGGGACACAAGGGCTTCGAGCGCGCGCGCGGCGTGCAGGTAGTGCGGATCTGCTGCGGGATCGCGTGCGGCCAAGGGTGCTCGGGTGCCCACCCTCTATCGTGACACGCCCCGCCCCGCCTTCCCCGCTACCCGGCCACCTTGGCGCGATCCGCCACGATCTCCGCGGCTTCGCCCGCGCTGACCGGCACCACGTAGTCCCCGTCGAAGCACGCCATACACACCGGGCGGCCGATGATCTCGCGCAACCCCTCGGGCGAGAGGAACGTGACGGAGTCGACGCCGAACGCGGGGGCCCACTCCGCGGGCGAGAGGCGGGCGGCGACCAGGTCGTCGCGCGAGGGCATGTCGATGCCGTAGTAGCAGGGGTTCCGCACCGGCGGCGAGTACACCGCGAGGTGCACGGACGCGGGCTTGACCTGCCGCACGAGGTCCGCGAGGCGGCGCACGGTGGTGCCGCGTACGACCGAGTCGTCCACGAGGATGACGCGCTTGCCCTCGAAGATCTCGGGGATCGGGTTGAGCTTCAGGCGGAGGGCCGCCTGACGCGTCGTCGCGTCCGGCATGATGAACGTACGGCCGCTGTAGCGGTTCTTGATGAAGCCCTCGCGGTAGGGCAGGCCGAGCACCTCGGCCATCGCCTGCGCCGCGGGCCGGGAGGTGTCGGGCACGGGCACCACCACGTCGGCCTCGAGGCCGCGGGCCTTCCACTCGGCGCCGAGCCGCTCGCCGAGCGCCCAACGCGTCTGGTAGATGCGGCCCTCCTCCATCTGCGAGTCGGGGCGCGCGAAGTAGATGCGCTCGAAGATGCAGGGCCGCGGCTCCGCCTTCTCGATCGGGAGCCGGATGGGGGCGTGCCCGGGGCGGAAGAGCATGACCTCACCGGGGGGGAGGTCGTCCACGCGGGTGAAGCCGAGGGCGTCGAAGGCGACGGTCTCGCTCGCGGCGGCCCAGGCGCCCTCGGAGTTGTAGGCGTAGCTGCCGGGGCGGATGCCGTGCGGATCGCGGAAGGCGACGAGGGTGTCCTGGCCGTCCACCTCGAGCAGGGCCACGCACGAGTAGGCCCCGCGCACGCGGCGGAAGACCTCGCCCACGGCGTACCGCACGTCCTCGGCGGTGTGGCCGCTCGGGCGGCGCTCCCCCAGGGCCTCGGCGAACACGAGCAGGATGGGCTCGACGTCGCATTGCGACTGCACGCGAATGCCGCGGCTGTTCAGCCACTCCTCGAGCTCGGGGAGGTTGGTGACGTTGCCGTTGTGGGCCATCACCACGCCGGGACGACGGGTGTGGAAGGGCTGGGCGTCCTCGCGGCTGCCCCCGCCCACGGTCGGGTAGCGCACATGGCCGATGCCGGCGCGCCCCGCGAGCCCGACGAGCACGGGGGCGGTGAACACGCCCGCGACGCTCCCGAGCTCCTTGTGGAGGTGGACGCGACCGCTCTCGACGGTGCCGATGCCCGTCGCGTCCTGGCCGCGGTGCTGGATCGCCTGGAGGCCGATGGAGAGGGCGCCGCTGGCCTTCTCGACGCCGATGAGCCCGATGAAGCCACACATCCTAGGACTCCAACAGCTTGATGAGGAGCTTGGCTTGGTACAGCGCGTCGTAATCGGCGCGGTGCTTCTGGCCCATGTCTTCCCTCTCGAGGCCGAGGCGCTCTTCCAGCACCTCCTTGCTCGAGTCGAACCAGTGTACGCCGAGCTTGCCGGTGGCGAGCGCCTTGGTGTCGAGGGCCTTGTAGCCGAAGGGGTTCGGCAGCTCCTCGGCGGCGTAGCACCACGCGACGAAGCTCCAGTCGAACGGGGCGTTGTGGCCCACGAACACGGGCTTGGTGCCGGGCTTCGTCTGGGCCTTGACCCACTCGGCGAGGCGGAGGAGCGCGTCCCGACGGACCACGCCGTCGCGCCGGAGGGCGTCGATGTCGAGGCCGTTGACCTTCATGGCGCCGGGGTCGACCTTCGGGCCCTCGGGCTTGATCTCGACGTAGAACATGTCGCCGATGCCGAGCGTGCCGGCGGCGTCTCCCGCGACGACGACGGCGCCGAGCGAGATCATGTCGTAGATCGCCGGGACCGGCCCGGAGCACTCGATGTCGACGGAGAAGTAGGTGGCGCGGGTCTCTGGCGGCATGGGCGCCTCCGACGTTCGGGTGCGAGGGGGGCGCGCATAACCCGGGCGGGGAGGGGGGGGCGGGACGCGTGGCCCGCGTGGCGCGAGACCTTCCGGGACTGACTCTGCCGTCGCGCGCCGCGGGCCCGGGGTTACGAGGGGCCTGCCGCCCCGAGAGAGCCCTGTCCCGCGTGCTCGTCGCCCTCTGCATCGCCCTCGGGTTCCTCCCGGCGGGCGCGGCTGTCGCGGCGCTCACCGGCCTGGGCGTCGTGCGGGACCTCTCCGCGCTCCACGTCGGCCTCGTCGCCGCGCTCGTCACCGTGCTCCCCATCGCGGGCCTCTGGTCCCTCTTCGGGCGCACGCCGCCGGCCCTCGCCGCCGCGATGGTCCTCTGGCCCGGGCTCCTCCTCGCGGGCCTCCCCGGCTACTTCCCGGGCGAGGTCCCGGGCGCGATGAGCACGGGCTTCTCGGTGTTCGCGTCGCCGGGCGGGCGCGACTTCTCCCGCTCCGCGGCGCAGCTCGGGCAGCGCGTGGGCCAGCCCATGGCGCGCGCCCCGCAGGGGGACACCCCCGCGCCGGACGCCGAGCGCAAGGTGCCGGAGTGCGTGCCGAGCGCGGTCGCGGCCACGGGGGACCAGGCGGCGCTCCCCTACGAGGGCAGCGGCCACAGCATGGCGATCCCCGTCCAGTTCGGCGACGTCGAGCTCCCCATGCTCTTCGACACCGGCGCCAGCGTCACCACGCTCGACCGCGCCAGCCTCGCGAAGATCGGCGTGCGCGTGCCCGCGGACGCGCCGGAGATCACCCTGCGCACCGCCAACGGCGAGCGCACGGCCAAGCTGGTGCTCGTGCCAGACGTGTGGGTGGGCGGGCTGCACGTCGAGGGCGTCACCATCGGCATCTGCGAGGAGTGCTCGGACGAGCGCACCAAGGGCCTGCTTGGGCTGAACGTGTCCAGCCAGTTCCTCGTCACGGTCGACACCGTCCGCAAAGAGGTCGTGTTCCAGGCCCGCGACGGCGATGGCGAGCGCCTCATCGACGTGTCGCCGTGGCTGCGCGTCTCGGCGCGCGCGACGATCTACCCGGACACCCGCGTCGAGGTCGAGGTCACCGGGGACAGCCTCGCGCCGCGCCCGATCGACGAGGCCGTGGTTGGGCTCGCGTGCGGGGAGGACCGCTTCGTCGCCCGCCTCACCGACATCCCGCCCGGCGGCACGGCCACCACCGTCGTGAACCTCCCGCGTGGGACGGACTGCGCGTCGTACAAGGTGACGCTGGACTCGGCGCGGTGGTAGTGGAGTGAGGACGGGCCGAAACCTAAGTAGATACGGGCGCCGCGCCGATCCGCACGCCGCCTACATGACCTCGAACGGGAAGGCGACCTGCATCTCCTTCGGGAGGTTCAGGAGCACGCGCTCGTCTTCTTCGTTCAGGACGTCCTGGGCGTGGAAGGCGTACATCCCCGCCAAGACCGGCTCGCGGGTGGTGATGAGGTAGGCGTCCCGCGCGGGGAGGGCCTTCAGGTCGAAGGCGATGTCCTCCGCGGCGACCCAGAGGTTGACCGTGGCGTCCATCGCGCCGAGCACGCCCTTGACGCGCGTGTGGTCCACGAAGTCGAGGCGGGAGAGGTGGAGGTTCATCCGGGAGAGCTCGGAGGCGCGCAGCGTCGAGCTGAAGACGAAGGTGGCGGGCGCGCCCGCGTGCAGCGTCTCCTCCGCGATGTCCTGGAGGCCGGCGTAGTGCTTCAGCTCGGTGCCGACGACGCGGATGCGGCGCGCGCCGAGGTGGACGTAGTCCTCGCGGCCGATGCCGTAGAAGCCGGGCTCCTCGGGCGTCGGGTAGAGCGAGAAGGCGAGGGGGTTGTAGTCGTCTCCCTCTTCGAGCGGGGCGGGGACCATCTCGATGTCCTTGATGTAGCCGTCTTTTCCGGCCATCACGCGGATCACGGGGGCCTCGGTGTCGATCGTGAAGCGGCCCGCGGAGTCGGAGTGGTACCGCTCCAACACACCCTCGATGACGACGGTCGCGTCCGACACGGGCTTGCCCCAGATGTCGCGCACATCACCCACCAGGACCCGCGTGTCCGTGCAGGCCGTGAGCAAGAGGCTCAGCAGCATGGTCTCCCTCGATCTCCACGTATCGCATTGGCCGGTGAATGGCCCCGACGTCAAGGCTTCTCGACGAACCAGTGATCGAGGGTGCCGTCCTCCAGCTCTTTGAGCGTGTGGTCGGTGAACCGGAGGTACGATTCCCACTCGTCCGTGGCGCGTCCCGCGGCGCCGCGACGGGCGATCTCGGCGACGGCGTAGGCCCGGCAGCGCGTCGTGAACGCGTGCACCGCGGCGATGCGTTCTTCGGGGGTAGCCGTGGAGAGTGCGTCGGGGGGAGCGTGCGCGAAGAGGCTCACGAGCGTGCCCGCAAGACGTCGCG
>CAJBVW010000435.1 GCA_903959175.1 uncultured Pseudomonadota bacterium | reverse complement strand
GAACCCGAGCCGCCGCCGGAGCTTCCGCCCCCGCCCGAACCGGAACCGCCGCCGCCGCCGGAACCGGAGCCGCCGCCGGAGCTACCGCCCCCGCCGGAACCGGAGCTACCGCCGCCGCCCGAACCGGAGCTTCCGCCCCCGCCCGAACCGGAACCGCCGCCCGAACCGGAACCGCCACCGGAGCTTCCGCCCCCGCCCGAACCCGAGCCGCCGCCGGAGCTTCCGCCCCCGCCCGAACCCGAACCGCCGCCCGAACCGGAACCGCCACCGGAGCTTCCGCCCGAACCCGAGCCGCCACCGGAGCTTCCGCCCGAACCCGAGCCGCCGCCGGAGCCGCCGCCCCCGCCCGAACCGCCGCCGGAGCTTCCGCCCCCGCCCGAACCCGAGCCGCCGCCGGAGCTACCGCCGCTGCCGCCGAGCTCCACGCCGATAGTGACCGCTACCTCGAGAACCGAATCCCCGGTGCCCGCGCCGCCGCCGGATCCGCTCGAGCTTCCGCCGCCGCCGGAGCTCCCGCCCGACGAGCCGCCAGAGCTCCCGCCCGACGAGCCGCCGGAGCTCCCGCCCGACGAGCCGCCGGAGCTCCCGCCCGACGAGCCGCCGGAGCTCCCGCCTGACGAACCACCGGAACTGCCACCCGAGCTCCCGCCCGAGGAGCCACCGCCACCGCCGCCACCGCCACCACCTCCGCCACCACCGCCACCGCCACCCGAACCACCGCTCGCGCCGCCGCCGGCCCCGCCGCCGCCCGGCTTGGTCGGCGGGTGCTTGTGGGTGGGTGTGGTGAGCACGCTCTTCGGGGAGCCGGGCGCGCCGCCGTTGATGTCGACCTTACCCGCCTTGAAGGTCTCGATCCCGCTCTTGACGGTACACTCGCTCGTCGCCTTCATCACGGCGGTCTGGCCCGCGCTCATGGCGATGGACATGTCGGCGTCGACCTTGAAGTCCTTGCACTTGAAGCTGACGGTCTCCACGGCCTCGTGGATGATGTCCTTCTTCACCTTCTGGGTGATGACCTTGTTCGCCGCGTGCAGCTCCTGGTAGATCGCCTCGCCCTCGGACGTGGCCTTGATCTCGATGCGCTCGGCGCCCTCGGTGTCGTCGAAGTCGATCCAGTGCGAGTTGCGAGACCAGAAGCGCCGGTGATCGTCGTTGCCGTCCTCGTTCGCGTAGGGCTTCGGCTTGTCCGCCGCGCCGTTGTACACGGCGCCCATCACGTAGGGCGACATCGTCCGGTACGCGAAGCCGATCACGACCTCGGTGCCGACCTCGGGGATCATCACGAGCCCGCGCAGCTTGCCCGCCATGGGCGTGAGCATGCGGATCCACGTAGAGTCCGGCGGCGTCTCCCCGTCGACCGGGTAGTTCACCTTGATCCGACCCATCTTGTCGGGATCGACGTTGTCGATCACGATGCCGACCACGAGGCCGTTGATCATGGTGCCCCCGACCTAGTTGATCTTCGTCATCGACGCGGTGAGCACGAGGCTCGAGCCGCCGTCCACCGTGCAGCTCGTCCCGGAGGTGAGCTCCATCGTGGTGCCCGCCTTCATCGAGATGGAGTTCGAGGCCTCGAGGATGAAGTCCTTGCACTTCCAGGACACGGTCTCCACCGCCTCGACGATGATGTCCTTGCCCGAGTAGACAGAGAGCACCTTCTCTTTCGAGTCCCAGATGAGGCGGATCTCCTCATTGTGGGTGATGAGCTCGATGCGCTCCTTTCCGGCGGTGTCGTCGAAGGTGAGCCGGTGCCCGCTGCGGCTCTGGAATACGCGGAGGTTGTTCTCGCCGTCCTCGTTCGCGTAGGGGGGCGTGTCGACGCCGTTGTAGACGGAGCCGAGCACGATCGCGTTGTCCTGGCTGCCGTGCACGAAGGACACGACCACCTCGTCCCCGACCTCGGGGATCGTCATCCAACCGCGCTCCTGGCCGGCCATCGGCATCGCGAGGCGCGCCCACCAGCTGTCCGGCATGTCGGGGAGCGTCGGGAACTTCACCCGGACGCGGCCCAGCTTCTCGGGATCCACGTTGTCGGTCACCAGGCCCTCGACGAGCCCCGGCATCTGACCGGAAACGGGACGTCCATGCCGGTCGGTCACTTTGGGCAAGGCTAGCTCCAACGGTGGCGGCCAGTATAGGGCGGCGGCACGGGCGCCGTCAACGTGCGTCGCGCGGTGCCCGTATCGCCGCCGAAGCGCCGATCAGGTGCTTTTCACGCTGATCAAGGCGTGGACCGCGTGCGTGTGCGTCAGGCGCTCGGTGAGCGCGATGGGCCAGAGGATGCGGTCGACGTCCTCGACGAGACGGTGCGCGATCTCGAAGCCCAGGAGGGCGCCGCGGCCGTCGAGCGCGGCGCTGAGCTGCGCGGCGTCGAACCAGCGGGCGCGCGCGGTCACGTCCGGGTGGAACGCGTAGGCGCAGGTCACGACGAGATGGCCCCCCGGCCGCAGCAGCGCGTCGGCCTGGGCGAGCACGATCCCCGGCTCCGCGCAGGCGTCGAGCAGGTTCGGCAGCACGACGGCGTCGAACGACCCGGGGAGGAAGGGGGGATCCGCGGCGTCACCGCAGACGCGGAAGCCCGGGTGCCGGCGGAGGAGCGCGAGGTTGTGATCCAGCGCGACCACGTCGGGCCGCCGCGTGGCGCCCATCCCGGCCCCGATCTCGAGCACGGCGCCCTCGAGCGCGGACACACGCGCGCGGAGCCACTCCTGGAGCGGCCCCTCGGTCGAGCGCGCGAAGACGCCCACCAGCGTGGCGTTGCGCTCCTGCGCGCCGCCCATCCCGCGGGTGATCCGGGCGTCGAGCTCGGGGGCAAGGTCGGTGCGTCGCAGGGCCTCGGCGCCCTCGCCGGCCAGCCACGCGTCGACGTCGCGGAAGAGGATCGGGACGCCGTCGACCACGGGGAAGGTGGCGCCGCAGGCGCATCCGAGCAGCGCGCCGTGCGCGTCGAGGGTGCGGACGTGCAGATCCCCGTTGGCGACGTGCCGGCAGGCGGGGCAGACGAGGGGGGTCAACCGCCGACGATCACGTTGAGGCTGCCGATGATCAGCGTGCCCACGCCGCCGCAGTGCTGGGTCGTGTCGCCAAGGCGATGCGCCGGGATGTTGTTGATGAACACGGTGCCGGATCCCTTCGCGGCGGACCAGGAGTTCGGACCGCAGCAGGCCGCGTGCGTGCCGGGGTCGCCCACGCGCAGCGCCATCATGCCGTTTACCAGCACGTCCGGCGAGCCTGCCGAGCCCGGCCCGGTCACCGGATGTGGGCACGCCGGACAGCCGTGGACACATGCGGGATTCATGGCGTTGTCGCCGACGCGGCCTTGTGGGGGCATGGCTCCTACCTCGGCCCCGAAAGTACCACGGGAGGCGCTCGCCAGGAAGGGCTCACCTTCCGCCGTCGTCGCCCCGACCTCGACGGGTTAGCCCGCCGCGTCGGAGGGAATTCCATGTCCGTGCTCCTGCTCGCGCTGTCTGCCTGCACCGCCCCGCCGGACGACTCGGGCACCCCCGGGGTCACGCCGCGCGAATTCTCCGACTGTGACCCGATCGCGCACGACTATTGCTCGCTGCCGTACCCCTCGTCCTTCTACCTCCGTGCGGACGCCACCAGCGCCACCGGCTACCGCGTGCACCTCGGCGCCACGACGATCCCCGAGACCTGGCAGGGCTACCAGCCGCCGCCCGACCTCTGGAACGAGCTCGACGGGTTTTCGCCGATGGGCCCCTTGCTCGTCCGCTTCCCGAACCTCGCGCTGACCGGCGTCCCCGGGCACGACGACATCGGCGCTTCCCTCGCGGACGACGCCCCCATCGTCATCGTCGACATGGAGACGGGCGAGCGCATGCCCTACTTCGCCGAGCTCGACGTGGCGGGCGACCACGTCGCCGGCACCGAGTTCTTCTTCATCCGCCCGATGGTCCCGCTGCGGAACAGCCACCGCTACGCGGTCGGCATCCGCAACCTCGTCGATACCAGCGGCGCGCCTATCGTCGCCTCCGAGGGCTACGCCGCCCTCCGCGACGACACCGCGACCGACAACTGGGACATCGAGGGGCGCCGCGACACTTACGAGGAGGTCTACGCCGCCCTCGAGGGGACCGGCTGGGCCCGCGCGGAGACCCAGCTCGCCTGGGACTTCGTCGTCGGCAGCAAGGAGAAGATCACCGGCCGCGCCGAGTGGATGCGGGACGACGCGGTCGCTCGCTTCGGAGAGAGCGGCCCCGCCTACGTGATCGACAGCGTGACGGACGAGGTGAGCGACACCATCTACCGCGAGATCCGCGGGCACTTCACTGCCCCGCTGTACCTCGAGGCCGACGCGCCCGACACCTACCTGACCCGCGACGAGGACGGCATGCCGTTCTACAACGGCGACACCGAGGTGCCGTTCACCATCCGCGTGCCGCGCACCGCCGTCGAGGACCCCCGCCCCCTCAAGCTCCTCCAGTACGGCCACGGCCTGCTCGGCGACCAGGGGGAGGTCAGCTCCGGCTACCTCGGCGAGATGGCCAACCGCTACGGCTACATCCTCTTCGCCACCAACTGGCGCGGCATGGCGTCGGACGACTTCGACTCCATCATGCTCATGCTCGTGTCCGAGGTCGGGCGCTTCGGCATCATCCCCGAGGGCGGCCACCAGGGTCTCATCGAGTTCGTCGGCGCCGCGCAGATGATGCAGGGCGGCATGGCGACCGACGCCGCGCTCTCCTTCCCGGACCCGGCCACCGGCGAGACCGTGTCGGTCGTCGACCCCTCCGAGGTGCTCTACTACGGGAATTCGCAGGGCGGGATCCTCGGCGGCGTCTACCTCGCGATGTCCCCGACGATCGAGCGCGGCGTGCTCGGCGTGCCCGGCATGCCCTACAGCCTGCTGCTGTCGCGATCCTCCGACTTCACCCCGTTCTTCGCCCTCTTCCAGGCTATCTACCACAAGCAGGAGCACATCAGCTTCTGGATGGCCCTCCTGCAGAACCTCTGGGACTCGGCGGAGCCCGGCGGCTGGGGCCGTCAGATGATCGAGGATCCCATCGCCGGCGTGCCTCCGAAGCAGGTCCTCCTCCAGGACGCCATCGGCGACGCCCAGGTCACCACGCTCGGCGCTCAGGTCATGGGACGCGCCTACGGGGCGTCATTGGTCGAGACGCCCACGCGCGAGGTGTGGGGGCTCGAGGCCCAGGCTTCGGGCTTCACCGGTTCGGCGCTCGTCGAGTACGAGCACGGCGCCCCCGAGGTGCCGTTCGTGAACACGCCGCCGGCCGAGTCCGCCGACACGCACGAGGACACGCGCCGCACCTTCGCCGCGCAGGAGCAGCTCGACACCTTCCTGCGCACCGGCACGGTCGTCCAGTACTGCGACGGGATCTGCGACCCGGAGTGACCCCCGCGGGTTGATGCCGACAGGTAGCGTGCGCACCCAGTTCCCTCTGGGGGACCGGATGCGCGCGAACATCGTATGGCTCACGACGGGCGAGACGGGCGCGCGCGCCCCGCTCCAGCAGGATCTCCGCGCCGACGTGTGCGTGGTTGGCGCCGGCATCGCGGGGATGAGCACGGCCTATCTGCTCGCGCGAGAGGGGCGGAGCGTGGTCGTGCTCGACCACGGGAGGATCGCCGGCGGGGAGACGCACCACACTACCGCGCACCTCTGCAACGCGATGGACGACGGCTTCATCTGGCTGGAGCGCATGCATGGACGCGATGCGACGCGGCTGGTCGCGGAGAGCCACGGCGCCGCCATCGCGCGGATCGAGGCGATCGTCGCGGACGAGGACATCGCCTGCGACTTCGACCGGGTCGACGGCTACCTCTTCGAGCCGCCCGGCCAGACCACCGCGGGCCTCGGCGACGAGCTCGCGGCCGCCCGTCGCGCCGGCGTGTCCGTCGAGATGGTGTCGCGCGCGCCGATCGACGGCTTCGACACCGGCGCCTGCCTCCGCTTCTCGGGGCAAGCGCAGCTTCATCCTCTGAAGTACCTCAACGGCCTCGCGGCGGCCTTCGAGCGGCTCGGCGGCCGGATCTTCTGCGGCACCCATGTGACGGAGGTGCACGGCGGCAACGAGGCGGAGGTCATCAGCGCGGACGGCCCCGTGGTGCGGGCGCGCGCGGCGGTGGTCGCGACGAACGCCCCGATCAACAACCGCTTCGCCCTACATAGCCGCCAGGTTCCGTTCCGCACCTTCGTCATCGGGGGCATCGTGCCGCGGGGGAGCGTGACCAAGGCGTTGTTCTGGGACGACGCCGATCCCTACCACTACGTCCGCCTCCAGGGCGCGTTCGACCCCACCGCCACCACCGACGTGCTCCTCGTCGGCGGCGAGGACGTGCGGGTGGGCGACGTGAACGACGACGACGCGCGGTACGACCGCCTGGAGCGCTGGGCGCGGGCACGCTGGCCCACGGTGGGGGAGGTGCCGTACCGCTGGTCGGGGCAGGTGTACGAGCCGGTGGACGGGCTCGCGTTCATCGGGCGGAACCCGCTCGACTCCGACAACATCTACGTCGCGACGGGCGACTCGGGGCAGGGCATGACCCACGGCACCATCGCCGGCATGCTGCTCACGGACCTCATCTGCGGGCGCAAGAGCCCCTGGACGCGGACCTACGATCCCGCGCGGGTGCGACTCGGCGCGGTGGCGGCGTATGCGAAGGACAACCTCGGCACCGCCGCGCGCTACGCCGAGTGGCTCCTCCCGGGGGAGGTCCAGGGCGTCGATCGCATCCCGCCCGGAGAGGGGGCCGTGCTCCGGCGCGGGCTCCAGAAAGTCGCGGTCTACAAAGATCTACAGGGGAACGTGTCCGCCTGCAGCGCGACGTGCCCGCACCTCGGCTGCGTCGTCGGCTGGAACAAGAGCCAGGACATCTGGGAGTGCCCCTGCCACGGCTCGCGCTTCGACCGCTTCGGGAAGGTGGTGAACGGGCCGGCCGTCGACGACCTCGCCAGCGTCGAGGCGCCCGCGGGCGCGCCGAAGAAGAAGAGGGCGCTCGAGCCGGTGTGATCCGCTCACCCGGGCCGCTGGACCCCGTACAGCGTCCCGTGGCGGTTCCAGAGGTGCGCCACCATGTCCTCGACGGGGTCGCGGTCGCCCACGACGCCGCGGAAGAGCACCGGCGCGTCGTCCAGGTGACCCTTGGCGTGGACGTGCTCGCGCAGCCAGCCGAGGATCCCTGCGAAGTCTCCGTGGGCGACGCGCTCGTGGAGGTCGGGGAGGTCCTCCTGGATCTTCGCGCCGAAGCTCGCGGCGTAGAGGTTGCCGATGGTGTAGCTGGGGAAGTACCCGAAGGCGCCGCCGGACCAGTGCACGTCCTGGAGGACGCCGTCCTTCGCGGTCGGGGCGACGACGCCGACGATGCGGCGGTACGCGTCGTCCCAGGCGGCGGGGAGGTCGATCGCTTGGAGACGGCCCTCGAGGATGCCGACCTCGAGCTCGAAGCGGGCGATGATGTGGAGGTTGTACGTGGCCTCGTCCGCGAAGATGCGGATGAGGGAGCGCTCGACCTTGTTCATCGCCCCGTAGAGCGTGTCGGGCGAGACGGCGAGGGTCGGCCAGATGCCCTGCATGCGCGGCGCGAGGTACCGCCCGAAGGCCGGCGAGCGCCCGATGAAGTTCTCCCAGAAGCGGGACTGGGACTCGTGGAGGCCCATCCCGGCGGCCTTGTCGAGCCCGGTGCCCGCCCACTGCGCGGGGAGGCCCTGCTCGTACATCGCGTGGCCGCACTCGTGCACGGTGCCGCCGAGCGCCGCGAGGAAGTTGTCGGCGTGGAAGTGCGTGGTGATGCGCACGTCGTCCGTGCCGAGGCCCACGGTGAAGGGGTGCTCGGAGATGTCGAGGCGGCCGTGGACGCGGTCGAAGCCGAGGTCCGTCAGGACGCGCTCGGAGAGCTTGCGCTGGCCCTCCACGTCGAGGAGGGCGTCGAAGCCGGCGGGGTGGGGGCGGCCGGCGAGGGCGTCGAGGAAGGTGTTCAGCTCGCGCCCGAGACGTTCGAACATCGGGCGGAGTTCGCCGATCGTCGAGCCCGGATCGTAGTCTTCGAGGAGCGCGTCGTAGAGGTGCTGCCCGGGGGCGGCCTGGCGCTCGGCCTGCTCGCGCGTCAGATCGATGAGGCGCTGGAGCGGCGCGGCGTAGGGGGTGAAGTCGTTCGCCTCGCGCGCCTTCATCCAGGCGGCGAAGCCCTCGGTGCGGGCGTGGGAGAGCTCTTCCACGAGGCGGCCGGGGAGCACGGTGGCGCGGCGGTAGCGGCGGCGCGCGTTGCGCACCGCGGAGGTCTGCACGCGGTCGAGCGAGGAGGCCTCGAGGGCGTCGAGCCAGGTGCCCACCTCGGGGGCGGTGAACCGCTCGTGGTAGATGCGGCCGAGCGCCGCGCTCTGGCGACCGCGGGACGCCCCCGCGCCGGCCGGGAGGTAGGTCTGCTGATCCCAGTCGAGCAGCGCCATGGCGCCGCCGAGGGCGTCGAGCTCGTGGATGCGAGCGGTGAGCTGGTCCCAGGCCTGCATGAGTCCTCCGCTAGTGGTGACGAGAAGGGGGGGCGCTATAACGGACGCGTGCCCCCCCCGCCCACCCTCACGCTCGACGCCGCTGCCTCGCCGGAAGCAAACGTGTTGCTCACGACGATGCTCCACGCGCTCCAGGGCGCGCTCCGTGCCCCCGCCGCGGACGACACCGCCCTCCAGGCGGGCCTGGAACAGGGGTTGGCGGCCTACGATCGCTACCTCGCGCACGTCCTCGCGGCGCACCCGATGGCGTGCCGCGTCGGCTGCACCGCGTGCTGCCACGACAACCCGCGCGGCGTCACCGGCGTGGAGATCGAGCGCCTGGGCCGTGCAGTGGACGCGCTCCCCGACGGCCCCGCGATCCGCGCGCGCTTCGCGACCCTCGCCGTCCTCCGCACGGATCCCGCCGGCTGGCGCGCGCGGCACGAGCCGTGCCCCCTCCTCGACGCCGAGGGCCGGTGCCGCGCCTACGCCCTCCGTCCGCTCGCGTGCCGCGCCTTCGTGGCGGCGACCCCCGCGGAGTGGTGCGCGCCGACGCACCCGTCCTACCCGGAGCGCGTGAACCCCCACCTCGACCCCCCGCGGATCATCCTCCAGATCCTCCAGGCGCTCTCCGCGCGTCGCGGGCTCTCCGTCGTGACCGACCTGCACACGGGGATGGCGGCGCGATGACCGTCCGCTGGAACGACGAGGCCCGAACGCTCGACCTCGGGGTGCGCGACCTCCTCGACACCGATCGCCGCGGGCGGGCGCCGATGGCGTTGTCCGCGCGGGCCCGGATGCGCGCGGGCGCGGACCTCCACCGCGACGTCCAGGCCACCCGTCGCGCCGAGTCCGACCGCGTCGCGTCCGAGGTGACCCTCCGGCACTCCGTCGTCGTGCGGGAGTGGACGTGCACGCTCCACGGCCGCGCGGACATCGTCGCGGAGGAGGGTGGGCGCACCGTGGTCGAGGAGATCAAGTCCACGCTCCTCGACGGGGACGCCCTCGCCGTCGCCCCGGGCTTCGCGGCGTGGGAGCGGCAACTCGCCTTCTACGTGGGCTTCGCCGCGGCCGCCCGCCGCCCCGACCCGGTCGGGCGCCTCCGCGTCGTCTCGCTCGTGGACGGCGCCGAGCGCATCGTCCAGGTGCCCCTCGATCCGACGCTCGACGCCTGGATCCTCGCGCGGCTGACCGAGCTCGTGGTGGCGCGCGAGGAGCGGCTCGCGTGGTGGGCGCGCCGCCGCCAGACTCCCGTGCGCTTCGCCCACGACGCGCCGCGGCCGGGGCAGGCGGAGGTCGTCAACGCCGTGGAGGAGGGGGTGCTCCGGGGCCAGCACATGCTGCTCGTGGCCCCCACTGGCGTCGGAAAGACGGCCGCCGTGCTCGCGGGCACACTCCGGGCCACGGCGGCGTCGGGCGCGAGGGTGTGGTGGGCGACCGCCCGGACGACCCAGCAGGCGATGGTCGAGCGCACCGCGAGGGAGATGGCGGTGCGCGGGACGGCGATCCGCTCCGTGACGCTGCGCGCGCGGGAGAAGGCGTGCCGACGGGGCGGGGAGCCCTGCGACGTCGGCGCCTGCCCGTTCCTGGCGCCGCCGCCCGCGCGCCGCGAGGCCGCCATGGACGCCCTCGCCGCCATCGGCCAGCCCGACGCCGATCGGCTCGGCGCGATCGCGACCGAGCACAGCCTCTGTCCGTACGATCTGGCGCAGGAGTGGCTCGAGCGCTGCGACCTCGTCGTCTGCGACTACAACTACGTGCTCGACCCGGGCATGCGCCTGCGGGCCGCCCTGGAGGACGTGCCGCACGTCGTGGTCGTCGAGGAGGCCCACCAGCTCCCCGATCGCGCGTCCGACTGGGGCTCCCCCTCCATCGACACGAAGCTCGTGGCCGACGTGCTCGCGGCCCTGCCCGACGACCGCACCTGGCGCCCCTTCCGCGCCCTCGCCCAGGAGGTCGCCGAGGCCATCGCCGACGCCGCGCTCCTCTCGACCGGTGAAGGGGGCGCCGAGGCCGTCGTCGTGGAGGCGAACGTGCGCCGCTGGCTCGCGTTGCGGGACGCCGTGGACGACCTCGGGCTCGCCCACGCCGCCCTCACCCAGGGGCCCCCCCGCGTCGCGCCCGCGCCGACGTTGTTCCCCTCCGAAGCGAGCATCCCGCTCTTCCCGAGCGCGCCCCCCGAGCCGATGGACCCCTGGGTCGCGCTCGCGCGCGCCGTGCACCGCTTCGCCGTCGCCCTCGAGCGCGCCGGCGAGGAGACCGTCGCCCTCTGGTCCACGCGCCCGACGCTCTCGCCCGGCACCGCGCGGGAGCTCCCCGGCGGCCGCCTCGCGCTCACCTGCCGGGACCCCTCGCGCGTGCTCGCCCCGCGCTTCGAGGAGGCCCTCGCCACCGTCTCCATCAGCGCCACGTTGGCGCCGGCGTGGTTCTACCGGGAGCGCTGCGGCATCGATCCCGACCGCGTCGTAGAGGTGGAGGCCCCCTCGCCGTTCCCCCCCGAACGCCGCGCCGTCCTCGTCGTGGGCGGCGTCTCCACCGAGTACCGGCACCGCGACCGGGACCGCGAGAAGGTCGCCGCGATCGTGGTCCGCACCGTCGCCGCCGTGCCCGGCAACGCCGCGGTCTTCGTCGCGAGCTTCGAACAGCTCCGCGACATCGCCGACGCGCTCCTCGCCGCGGACTTCCCCGGCGCCGGCCGCGAGCTCCTCGTGCAGACCCCCGCGATGGACGAGGCCGAGCGCACCCGCCTCCTCGACCGCATGCGCGATCCGACGGCCCTGCGCCCGCGCGTGCTCCTCGGCGTGCTCGGTGGCCTCTTCGCCGAGGGCGTCGACCTCCCCGGAGAGGCCCTCCGCGCCGTGATCGTCGTGGGCCCCGCGCTCCCGCCGCCGACGCTCGAGCGCCGCCTCCTCCAGGCCTGGTACGAGGAGAAGTTCGACCAGGGCTTCCCCCTCGCCTACGTCCAGCCCGGCATGACGCGCGTGGTCCAAGCCGGGGGGCGCGTCGTGCGCGGCCCCGGCGACCGCGGCGTGGTCGTGCTCGTGTGCCAGCGCTTCCTCCGCAACGCCTACGCCGACTGGTTGCCGCCCGCGTGGGAGCCGCGCCGCACGCGTCGCCCGTGGGAGGAGGTCGCCGCGTTCTTCGCCGGGGGCGTCAGGGCGGGGCCGGAGGACGAGCAGGACGACGAACCGGAGCCCTCCGATGTCACATCCGAGGGCGACGAGACGTAGGCGAAGCGGGAGGCCCGCTGTACACTTGGGGGGCCCCGGCCCCGGGACCTACACCGACGAGGAGCCCTACCCCGAAGACACGAACCCGACGGTGTGCGAGTCCCGCGACTTCCCGGCGCGCGCGATCGCGCAGAACGACGAGTGCTACTCCGAGGGCCCGACCGTCGGTAGCTTCACGCCGATCGTCGAGTGGACGAAGGACACCTTCCGCGAGGACCCCACCTCGAACAACGTGATGATGCTGCCCGCGGTGGGTTCCCTCACGGACGCCGACGACGCCGAGACCGTCGTCTCCATGGGCGGGCAGGTGCGCCTCCAGGACCGCGACGGCACCGTGCTGTGCACGAACCGCATCCCCGGCGCGGACAGCGCCTACTACGGCGGGCCCCCCACCGTGGCCGACTTCGACGGCGACGCCGAGCTCGCGTGCGCCGCCGGCTCCCGGTACTCGGTCTTCTAGTCCGACTGCTCCGTGAGCTGGCAGGCGACGACGAACGACGCCTCCTCCGGCAACACCGGCTCGGCCGTCTTCGACTTCGAGGGCGACGGCATCGCAGAGGCCGTCTACGCCGACGAGACGCGCCTCTGGTCCTTCGCCGGGCCGGCATGCAGCTCGCGGCCTTCGAGTCCCTGATCGACCCGATGCCGGAGGGGCTCGTCGGCGTGTACGCCAAGATCGACAAGGGGAACGACGCCACGGACGACGCCGTCTCCGAGTGTGTCGAGGACAACAACGAGCACGAGTACAACGAGAACCTCTGCCCCTGAGGGCGCTCACCTTGCTGCGCGGCCCCCGCGGGTTCATTTGTCCTGAAGGGCCCGCGCCGATAGGTAGGCGGGCTCCTGGAGCGATCGCTGGACGCTGAACGCCTGCTGGAGCTGAGAAAGCCGTTCGAGGACCTGGAGGCGTCCGCCGTGCGCATGGCCGCGGCGCGCCCCGGCGAGCTCCACGACGACGCGCTCTCGGCCATCCGCTACGTCGTGAACTTCGCGAAGCTCCTCGTCGTGCGCGATGTCGCCGGCGTGGACCACGACGTGCAGGGCTTCATGGCGTCGCACGCCTGGAAGGTGAAGGACGCGCTCACCCCGCACCTCATCACCGAGCCCTCGTTGTGGGGCGCGATGCGCGTGCTTCCGGAGCTCGTGGCGCTCACGCGGGACCGCCGCCGGCGCCTGTTGGAGCACTTCCCGCTCGACCGCGAGAGCCTCGAGGCCGAGGTCACCACCCGCCAGCTCGTCGTCGTGTGCGGCGGCGGCGGCGGCGCGGGGTACGGCTACGCCGGCGCCTGGACGTTGTTCCATCGTCGCGGCCTGCAGCCCGAGCTCATCGCCGGCACCTCGATCGGCGCGCTGCTGGGCCTGTTCCGGGCGCGTCGCCGCGTGTTCGACGGCGCCCCGCTCGTCGCCGCCGCCAAGCGCCTCTCCTGGGAGCGCGTCTTTCGCGTCCTCCAGATCGAGAGCCGCTACGGGCTCCCAGCGACCCTCCGGCTCTACCTTCGCAGCGCGATCGGCTCGCTCTTCGAGACGCCCGACGGCCGCCCGCTCACCTTCGCGGACCTCGAGATCCCGCTCCTCGTCGTGACCACCGGCATCGGGGTCGAGGCGCTCAAGCACGATCTCTCGTACTACGAGCACTTCCTCGACGACGCCGTGCGCCCCGGCGAGCGCCTCCAGGTCTCCACGTTGGCGAAGGTGGGGCAGATCGCGACGATCTTCCGCGAGCTCCTCTCCACGCCCGACGCGCTGCGCGAGGTCGTCTTCGGCTCGGACCCCGCCACCTACGACGCCGACGTGCTCGACGCCGCCGGCTTCTCCGCCGCGATCCCCGGCCTCATCCACTACGACGTGCTCCGCGACGACCGCCGCATGAAGGCGCTCCTCGACGAGCTCTACGCCCGCTACGGCATCACCCGCCTCGCGGAGGGCGGCATCGTCAACAACGTGCCGGTGCGCCCCGCGTTCATGGAGGCGATGTCCGGCCGCCTGGGTCGTCGGAACCCTTACATCGTTGCGTTGGACTGTTTCCCGCCGCGGATGCGCTCGATCCTGTTCTACGGGATCCAGCAGATCGTGCGCCCGAACGTGGGGCGCAACATCCCCTACGCGAACACGTACATGGCGATGGAGCGCACGCTCTCCCCCATGAACCTCGTGCCGGACGTCCCGGACGTGAACCGCGCGATGAACTGGACGATGGACGAGCTCGAGCCGTACATGCCCGTCATCGAGCGCACCTGCACGCCGTTCCGGCCCCTGTCGGACGTGTAGGGACCCTACCGCGCGATGGGGACGGACGCGCGGGCGGTCGCCGGGAAGGCGAGGGCGACGGCGCCGATCAGGAGCACGCCGGCGGCGTAGAAGGGGGCCGCGGGGCCGCCGGAGGTGAAGAGCACCCCGCCGAGTGCCGGGCCCGTCGCGCGGGCGAGGGCGCTGATGGACTGCGCGGTGCCGAGCACGGAGCCCTGGTCCGACGCGGCGGCGCTGCGGGAGATGAGCGACTGGAGGCTCGGCGTCGTGAGGCCCTGTCCGACCGCGAGGAGGCAGAACACGAGGGCGAGGGGCGCGCCCGGCGCCGCCGTGGGGAGCGCGAGGATGCCGATGCAGAGCAGCGTGAGCCCGATCGGGATGAGCGGGCGCTCGCCGAAGCGCTTGACGAGCCGCCCGATGAGGCCGCCCTGCACGACCACGCCGATGATGCCGACGAGCCCGAAGAGCCGGCCGATGTCCGCGGGACGCATCGCGTAGGACCTCTCGGCGAAGAGCGTGAACGTGCTCTCCATCAGGGCGAAGCTGAACACCTGGACGAAGGTGAGGGCGATGCAGAGCCCGATGGCCGGGGCGGTCAGCGCGGACCAGAGGGCGGCCGGGGCGATGGAGCGACGGGACGGCACGGAGCCGGCGTGGCGGGTCTCGGGGAGCCAACGGAGGGCGAGGAGGAAGTTCAACGCCGACAGTCCGGCCGCGATCCAGAGGGGGAGGGTGAGCGAGCGCTCTGCCAGCTCGCCGCCGAGGAAGGGGCCGAGGGTGAAGCCGATGCCGAACGCCGCGCCGATGAGGCCCATGCCCTTGGCGCGGTTCTCGGGCGTCGTGAGGTCCGCCATGCACGCCTGGGCCGTGGAGATGTTGGCGGTCATCATGCCGTGGAGCGTACGGAACACGAACAACAACGCGAGGTTGGGGGCAGCGGCGAAGCCCGCGAGCATGACGGCGGTGAGGCCGACGGACACGAGCATGACCGGGCGCCGGCCGACGCGATCCGAGAGCTGCCCCCAGAGCGGCGCCGCCACGAACTGGGCGAGCGAGTAGCAGGCCATCAGCAGGGTGACCTGCAGGGCGGTCGCGGAGAAGCTCTCGGCGTAGAAGGGGAGCAACGGGATGACGATGCCGAAGCCCACGAGGTCGAGCACCACCGTGAGGAACACGACGAGGATGGGCTTCATCCTTCGGCCATCAACCCGAGGATGTCCCCGTGCACGCTGCCGTTGGTGGCGCACACGCCCTCGACGAGGGGGTTGGCGCGGTTGAACACGTAGGCCGCTCCGCTCCGCGTGGTCGCCCGGCCGCCCGCGGCGAGGACCACCGCGACGCCGCCGCAGATGTCCCACTCGTTTCGGGGCTGGGGCGTGAAGGTGGCCTCGGCCTGGCCCGCGGCGACGAGGCCGAACTTGTAGGCCACCGAGCCCGTCGGGACGAGCGAGATGCGGTCGAGGTACTTGTCGAACCAGCCCTTCTTGGCCTCGGTGCGGCTGCACACGATGCGGGCGCCCTGGAGCCCGGCGTGGTCGCTCACGCGGCAGGGGGCGCCGTTGAACGTGGCGCCTTCGCCGACGATGCCCGCGAAGAGCTCCTCACGGATGGGGTTGTACAGGACGCCGAGCACCGGGCGCCCCGCGACGACGAGGCCGATGCTCACGACGAACTCGGGGATGCCGAGCGTGAACTCCTTGGTGCCGTCGAGAGGGTCGACGATCCAGGCGCTCTCGGCGGCGAGGCGGGCGGGGTCGTCCACCGACTCCTCCGAGAGCCACCCGTAGTCGGGGAAGGCGCCGCGGAGGCGGTCGGAGAGGATGGCGTCCGCCGCGAGGTCCGCCTCGGTGAGCGGGTTGTCCTCGCCTTTCTCCTTCACGATCGTGCGGTCCTTGTACAGACCGCGGATGGCCGCGCCGGCCTCTCGAGCGGCGTCGACGGCGATGCGAAGCGCGTGATCCCGCATGGGGGCCTCCGGGGCTGCAGGAGCTAACCCGGCGGCCGGGCAACTGGCCCCGCCTATTCCAGGTTGGACGCGACCCGCGTGAGCAACACGAGCTGGGCGAGGCCCGTGCCGTCGAGGTCGGTCGTCGCGAGCACGCCGCCGGTCTCGAGGTACTGGCGGTCGGCGGCGATGGTGAGCGGGGCGTCGGTGCTCGCCTGCGTGTCGGGCCACGCGTCGTGCGGGCCCCACCACACGGTCGCGGCGCCGGCGCGCGTGGCGGCGCTCTCGTGCGTGCCCGGCGCACCGACGACGAGGTCGCCCAGGCCGTCTCCGTCGAGGTCGGCGAGGGTGAGCGCGGCGCCGAAGCGGCCGAACGGGGACGCGCCGCGGAGCACCTTGACGCCCGCGGCGTCGGGCGCCACGCCGGTGGTCAGCGCCGCGGCGAGGGCCTGCCCGTCGTACAGGTAGACGGCCCCGGCGGCGTTGGCGGTCAGGCCGGAGTCGAGGTCGGGGGCCCCCACGGCGAGCTCGTTGACGCCGTCTCCGTCGAGGTCTCCAACGGCGAGGGCCGCGCCGAAGCTCGCGCTGGCCTCGTCGCCGAGGAGGGTGAGGGTCGGCCGCGCGCCGGCGTCCACCGGGGCGGTCCGGATCGTGACCGCGCCGCCGTTCTCGCGCAGGAAGGGGTCGGCGTGGGGCGCGCCGACGATCAGCTCCGGGAGCGTGTCGCCGTCGAGTGAGGCCCCGCAGATCACGGCCGCGCCGAAGCCGGCGCCGCTGGAGTCCCCGTGGAGGGCGGGGAGGTCCGCGGAGGAGATGGCCCCGGCGGGCGGGGAGACGGAAGAGAGCCCGAGGACGAGGCTGCCGCCGAGCGAGGAGCCGCCCGCGTCGCTCCAGGGGGCGCTCGCGGCCCAGTCGTCGGTGCCGTCCCCGTCGAGGTCGCCGCACGCCCAGACCCCCTCGCCGAAGTGGTCCTCCGCGGCCTGCCCGAGCACCACCCGCGGCGCGTCGGCCTCTGCGAGCGTGGCGCCCACGCCTTCGTAGAGGAGCACCGCCCCGGCCCCCGCGTACCCGGCGCCGGCTCCGCGCTCCGGCGCGCCGACGATCAGGCGCTCGGCTCCGTCGGGCCCTCGCCCGACGGCGACAGCGGCCCCGAAGCGCGCCCCCGCCCCCTCGCCCGTGAGCGTGCGCGTCGGATCGCCGCCCGCGCCGAACGCAGCGGCGTCGTACCAGCGCACCTCGTCGGCGGCCGGAACGCCCGCGGCGAGCCCGCCCGAGGCGCCGACGAGAGCCCAGTCGTAGCCGTCCGCGTCCCGCGTGGAGAGGGCGGCGTCGGGCGAGAGTGCGTCGACTTCGGCCGCGCGGAGCGTGGCTTCGCGGAAGAGTCCGACGGAGGCGCGGGGGTAAAGCGCGCCGCAGCCCGCGCCTTCGCACGGCGTGGAGCAGCCGGTCCCGAACAACCCGGCAGCCACCGCGACAATGCAGAGGTGAGGTGCGTGCATCGATGTTAGATGCGTGGACAACATCCGTCCTCTGGAGTTCGCATGCCGCAGGTGTACACGGTCATCCTCGGTGGCGGGCGAGGTCAACGGCTGTACCCGTTGACCATGCATCGCGCCAAGCCTGCCGTGCCGATCGGGGGGAAGTATCGGCTCATCGACATCCCCATCTCGAACGCCATCAACTCGGGCTTCCGCCACATCGCGGTGCTGACCCAGTTCAACTCGGCGTCGTTGAACTCGCACATCTCGAACACCTACCACTTCGACATCTTCGGCCAGGGGCAGGTCGAGGTGTTGGCGGCCGAGCAGTCGGACGAGGGCGGGGACTGGTTCCAGGGCACGGCCGACGCCGTCCGGAAGCAGATCCGGCGGCTCACCGCCTGGGGCGTCGAGCACCTCGTCATCCTCTCGGGTGACCACCTCTACCGGATGAACTACCGGGAGATGTTCGACCGGCACATCGCGGCCGGCGCGGACGCGACCGTGAGCGTGATTCCGGTGGATCGCGCGGGCGTGACCGGCCTCGGCGTCCTCTCCGTCGACGAGCGCGGCGACGTGAGCGCCTTCCGCGAGAAGCCCCGCGCCGACGAGGACATCTCCAGTCTCCTCTCTCCGCCCGCGCTCCGCGAGAAGTGGGGCATCGGCGGCGACGAGTACCTGGTCAGCATGGGCGTGTACATCTTCCGCCTCTCGACGCTCCGCGAGATGCTGGCGAACGAGAAGTACATGGACTTCGGGAAGGACATCCTCCCCGACATGCTCGGCAAGCACCGCGTGTCCGCGCACCTGTTCCGCGGCTACTGGCGCGACATCGGCACGATCGAGGCGTTGTACGACGCGAACCTCGCCCTCACCGACGAGGATCCCCCGTTCCGCTTCCACCACCCCGACGGCCCGATCTACACCCGGCAGCGCTTCCTCCCCGCGAGCAAGCTGCTGGACGCCCGCGTCAGCCGCAGCATTCTCTCAGACGGCTGCCTGTTGTTCGGGTCCGAGCTGGAGCACTGCGTGATCGGCATCCGCTCGCGCGTGCAGAAGGGCGCGCGGCTCAAGGACGTCGTGATGATGGGCGCCGACTACTACGAGGACGACGACGTGCGCGCCTCCAACCTCGAGCGCGGGGTCGAGCCCATCGGCGTCGGGCGCGGCTGCGTCATCGAGCGCGCGATCCTCGACAAGAACGCGCGCATCGGCGCGGGCTGCGTCATCCGCGGGAACCCCGACCGCCCCGACCAGGACGGCGAGGGCTGGTACGTGCGGGACGGCATCGTGATCATCCCGAAGGACGCGACGCTGCCGGAAGGCACCGTCATCTGACGGGGGCCTGAGCACGAACGGCCGGGGCGCGATGCCCGGCCGTTCGGTTGTGCGGCGGGGGTGCCCGCGGAGCGGCTACTTCCCGCCCTTCTTCTTCTTGACGGGGAGCACGGGAGCGGCGGGCGCGTCCTCCAGGTGCTTTTCGACCATGAACTCGACGCGCCGGTTCTTGTCCCAGGCGGCCTCGGTCTCGGCGGCTTCCACCGGGAGCGACTCGCCGAAGCCGGCGGAGACGATGCGATCGGTGGAGACGCCGCCCTTGAGCAGGTACTCGCGGACGGCAGAGGCGCGCGCCTCGGAGAGGGTCTGGTTGTAGGCGGCCTCGCCGCGGCTGTCGGTGTGGCCCTCGACGCGCAGGACGAGCACCTCGGGGTGCTCGGTCATCGCCTTGGCGACGGCGTCGAGCAGGCCGTAGCTCTCGGCGAGGATCACCGAGCTGTCCAGCTCGAAGTAGATCGAGTCGGAGAGGTCGAAGCGGTCACGCTTGACGACGACGTTGATGGGCGGCGCTACCCGCACCGCGGGCCCGACGCGCACGGAGAAGGTACGGACGAAGAGCGTGGGGGTGCGGAGCGCTACGGCGTAGAGGCCGTTCTTCACGCCGTCCAGCCGCATGGTCGCGTAGGGGCCGATGATCCCGATGGGGAGCCCGTTCACCGTGAGGTCGGCCCAGGTCGACATCGGGTTGGTGAAGACGAGCGCGCGCTCTCCCTTCACCGCGAGGTTGGCGACCCGCTCGGTCTCCGGCGGGAGCGGGCCCTTGAGGGGCTCGATCTGGTCGACGGCCTTGGCGGGGTCGACCACGAGCGACTCGAGGCCGGAGAAGGGCGGCGGCGTCCAACGCACGTTCACGTCGAACGTGGTGACATGCGTGGCGAATGCGAAGCCGACGAGCGAGAACAGCATGGGCGTAGACCTACCTACCGGGGCGTGAGACCGGAGTATCCGGTGAGTTCCCTGCTCATCACGGAGCTCCCGTCATTCAGGTTCGTATTTTCTTCACGAACCAGCCCGAGGCCCTCGACCCACCACTGCTCGAGCTCGCCGTCGTACGAGGTGAGCTCGTAGCCGAGCGACGCGACCGTGGCGGTGAGGGTGTACTCGTTGAAGAGGTGGTAGGCGTCGTAGGTGCTGCCGTCGTACAGCGTGATGGACTCGGTCCCGAGCTCCGAGTAGACACCGCTCACGTCAACCGTGACGTCGAACGACGAGTAGGTGACGATCGAGCTGTACGAGTACGACCACGAGCCGATGGTGCCGATCTCGGCCTCGGCGGGGAGGTACTTGCGGGGGCTGTCGAGCGCCGCGAGGAGGGAGCCGAGCGAGGTGCCGCTGGACTCGGCCGCGACGTCCCACTCGACTACGTACATGCCGGCGGTGCTGCCGACGTCGCAACCGACGTAGACGCTGCCGGACCAGCCGGCGGAGGAGGAGGCGACCTCGTCGTACATAACGTAGGTCTGATCGCCGCTGGTGCTCCAGCCGGTGCCCCAGCCTTCCTGCTGGCCGGTGCCTTCGGCGCCGAACACGGTCACGTCGTAGTAGCGGATGTACCCGGACGCATCCTGCGGATCGAGGCGGTTCGTGCAGAGCTCCTCGGTGTCCGTGTCGGTGTCCGTGTCCGTGTCGGTGTCCGAATCGGTGTCGGAGTCGGTGTCCGCGTCCGTGTCGGAGTCGGTGTCCGCGTCCGTATCGGCGTCGGTCTCGCCGGTGTCGGCGGAGTCGCTGCCGACTTCGTCCTTCGGCGGGTCCTGCTGGTAGGAGTTGCCGGAGCAGCCGGCAGCCAGAAGGAGGGCGCTATAGAGGGAAAGCTTCACGTGACCTCGGCGATGCGGCCGGCACGATTACCACACAAGCAGGCCCATTGGCAAGCGAACCTACCGCGAGCGAGTGCGTGATCCACGGCATCCGCGAGCTCTGGACGGGCTCCGAGGTGCTGGGGGACGCGGCGGTCCACCTCGTGGGCGGGCGCGTGGCGTGGGTCGGCCGCTCCTCGTCCGCCCCGTCGGCGCCCTCGTCCTACGACGCGGCGGGCGCGATCGGCATGCCGGGGCTGGTCGACCCGCACACGCACACCACCTTCGCCGGCTCGCGCGCGCGCGACTTCGAGCGTCGGATCGCGGGGGAGAGCTACACGGCGATCCTCGAGGCGGGAGGCGGCATCCACTCGACCGTCGCCGCCACGCGCGCCGCGTCGGAGGACGAGCTCGTCGCGCTCACCCGCGCTCGCCTGGCCGCCATGCTGGCGCGTGGCGTCACCACCGTGGAGATCAAGAGCGGGTACGGATTGACGGCGGAGGACGAGGCGAAGATGCTGCGCGCCGCGCGCCGCGCCGCCGGCCCGACCGACGTCGTCACCACCTTCCTCGGGGCGCACGCGCGGCCGCCCGGGGCGGACGACTACGTCGACCGCGTCGTCACCGAGCAGCTCGCACGCTGCGCCCCGCTGGCCGACGGCATCGACGTCTACTGCGACCGCGGCGCCTTCACCCTCGCCGAGGCCGAACGCGTGCTCCGCGCCGGCAAGGCCCTCGGCCTCGACCTCCGCATCCACGCCGAACAGGTGGCGTACACCGGCGCGGCGGCGATGGCGGCCTCGCTCGGCGCGCTGTCGGCGGACCACCTCGAGCGCCTCGACGCCGCCGGCATCGCGGCGATGGCCGCGGCGGGGACGGTCGCCGTCCTGCTCCCCGGCGCGATGCTCTACCTTCGGGACCCGTCGCCGCCCGTCGCCGCCCTCCGCGCCGCCGGCGTGCCGATGGCGATCGGGACGGACTTCAACCCCGGTTCTTCCCCAGTCACCGACCTCTGGACCTGCGCGACGCTCGCGTGCCTCCTCATGGGCCTCACCGTCCACGAGGCGCTCGCTGGGATCACCGTCCACGCCGCGCGCGCGCTCGGGCGGCCCGACCGCGGCTGGCTCGGCCCCGGCGCCCTCGGTGATCTCGCGCTGTTCGATCCCCCACCCGGAGAGCCGGCCGAGGTGCGGGTGCTCGTCCAGTACCTCGGCGGGCACCGCGCGCGCGCGGTGTGGAAGGGCGGGCGGCGCGTGATCTAGACGGCGATGTCCTCGTTCCAGACCGTCGGGTGGCGCTCGATGAACGTGCGCATCAGCTCGGCGGCCTCGGGGAGATCGAGGTTCACCACCTCGACGCCGCGGGACCGGAGCAGTGACTCCGCCCCCTGGAAGGTGCGGTTCTCCGCGAACACCACCCTCGGGATCTTGAAGAGGAGCGCGGCGCCGGAGCACATGTCGCACGGGGACAGGGTGCTGTAGAGCGTGGCGCGCGCGTAGGCCGACGCCGGGAGCCGGCCCGCCGTCTGGAGGCAGTCCATCTCGCCGTGGAGGATGGCGTTGCCCTGCTGGACGCGGCGGTTCCGTCCGGCGGCGACGACGCGCCCGTCGATCACGAGCGCGGAGCCGATGGGGATCCCGCCCTCCGCGAGGCCGATGCGGGCTTGTTCGAGGGCGGCTTCCATGAAGACGTGATCGGGGTCGGTCATGCGGGCTCCGGTAACGGTTTGTCGCGGGCGGCGTCCACGGGGGTGCGCTCGGCGAAAGGGGCGTCGGCGAGATATGCGGGCCGCACGCAGGGAGCGCGAATGCTCGGATTTGGTATGCCCGGGATGTGGGAATGGGGCATGATCCTGGTCCTCGTCCTGATCTTTTTCGGCGCCGGCAAGCTCCCTTCGGTGTTCGCCCAGGCCGGAAAGGGGCTCAAGGCGTTCAAGGACGCGTCCGAAGGTCGTGACGCCGACGCGCTGACCAAGGAAGACGGCGACGAGCCCGCGCCTCGCCGCCGCAAGCAGCTCGCGCGCGACGCCGACGATCTGGACGACGAGCCCGCCGAGGACCGCGCCACGACGGGGCAGAAGGATTCGCGTACGACCTGACGGTTCAGGGCGCGCGGCCGAGCCGGGCCGCGACCTCTTCGCGCAGCTCCGCGCTCAGGACGTGGGAGGTCGCCATCTCGACGAGGTGCTGGCGGAGCAGCGTCGGGAGCAGCGACGCCGCCAGCGGGAAGGGGCTCGCCGGGTTGAAGGCGAGGGTCTTCCGGACGCGGTAGCGCATCCCCCAGCGCGGGTGCGCAGCGATGCTGGAGAGGATCGTCGCGGACGTGGGGCGCATCGCGCCCACGCGCACGACGTCCCGCTCGGTGATCCGCGGGTTGTCGAGGAGCGCCGCGATGACGCGCGGATCGCGGTCGTGGAGGAGCCGGTCGAGCACCAGCCGGTCGGTGCCGCGCGCGGCGGCCGTGCGCTCGCCGGCAGAGATCTCGAGGTGGGGGTTGCGCGGGGCCGTCTCGCGTTGCCCGCGCCCACCGAGGAAGCGGGCGGCCAGCCTGGGGAGGTCGGCCGTGCGGGCGGCGGCGTAGAGGTCGGCGACGCGGTCGTAGGGGAGGTCGGACAGCACCGAGGGCGTGAGCGCGAGCTCGGTGGAGAGGGCGCGACACGCGGCGTCTCCGGCGGCGGCGCGAGCCTCCATGCGGTCGAGCACGCCGAGGAGCGAGCCGTCGTCGATCTCGTCGAGCAGGCTGGCGAGCACGGTGCGGCGCAGGCCGCGATCGGCGACGCCGGCGAAGCGTCGGAGCCAGAGCGCGAGGAGGCGGTCGGCCTCGTCGGGGGCGGCCACGAGCGCGCGGGCACGCTCGACGACGGCGGGATGGGCCACGTCCATGCGTCGGTCGTAACCCCAAACGCGGGACGCCGATCCGGCCGCCGCGCGCCGGTGGCTCCGCATCCTTGATACGGGCGCGTATGGCTCCGTCCCTTCCCCGTGGCGTGTTCGTGTCCGGCCTCTTCGGGGCCCTCCTGGTCGGCAACGCGTGCACGCGCCCCGTGCCGACCACCCCCGAGGAGTGCGCCGCCATGGGCGCGGCGGCGGAGCGGGACGAGTGCTACCTGGTGGTCGCGCCGCTCGTGTTCAAGACGGACACGGCCGCGGGGATCGCGCTCGTGGAGGAGGGGATCACCGACCCCCTCACGCGCGACATCGCCTGGTACAACGTGACCAAGCAGGTGGACCCCCACTCGAACAAGTACTGCGACCGCATGAGCGACCCGACGCTCCAGAAGCGCTGCCGGGACGTGGTGAGCCGGCCGCACCTGCACCGCGAGCTCACGGGCAAGGAGAACGGCCCGGGTTCGCCGCCTCCGGGCGGATCGCCTCCGGGCGGATCGCCTCCGGGCGGATCGCCTCCGGGCGGATCGCCTCCGGGCGGATCGCCTCCGGGCGGATCGCCTCCGGGCGGATCGCCGCCTCCGGCCGCGCCGTAGACGCCTTCCTCGCGGGCAAAAACAGGAACGGCCCCCGAAGGAGCCGTTCACATGCCTCGTTGGAAGAGAAGAGTCCCCCCCGCCATTCCCTCACCGCAAGAGATGGAGGAGACGCTTGACGTTGCCGGGTGGAAGTTTGCCGGGGGGGACTGAAACCCTTCCTCGACCACGAGGATGAAGGGAGTGTAGAGCGGGGCCGTCCGATCGGCAACCAGAAACTACGGCCCGTCCGCGGGATTTGCCGCTCCGCCGAGTCGCCTGGAATTCCCTGGCTTTCGCTGGTACTTCGGCCCGGTGCTCACCGACCCCGCCGTCGGCGAGGGCTCCCCCCGGGGGAGGCGGGGCGTAGGTTTCCAGGGCGTGGGTTCACCACTCGCCGGTCTGGTGCCGCTCCGACAACTCGAGGACCGCCGCTGCTAGGAGCTCCGCCAAGGGCTCCTCGGCGGCCTCCGACACGAGGCTGCCGGTGGGATCGTCGAGCCGGAGCGGCGCGTTCGGAGGGTTCTCTTCCGAGAGCTCCGGCAGCCACGCGGTGCCGGGGTTCAGGCGGGTCCAGGCGGCGCCCGCCCCCTGGAGGGCCTCGCCGAGGCCGAAGACGTGCGGGTGATCGGGGAGGGTCTGGACGTGGTCCGTCGCGCTCGCGAGCAGGAGGATCGGCAGCTCCGGCTGGGCGGCCACCAGCGCGCCCGCGAGCCGCGCGGCGTCGCGCTCGGCCCACCAGTCGGCGGCCGTCTCCTCGGAGGCGAAGCCCGGCAGCGAGAGCTCGCGCGCGGCGGCGAGGCGGCGGAGCGCAGGCGAGAGCATGATCGCGCCAGTATCGAGGTCCTCGGTGCCCTGGACGACCACGTCCGGGGCCCCGCACGCGCCGTCTCCGTCGCGATCGAAGCAGAGCGTCGTGCCCCCGTCCGACTCGACGGCGACGAGCTCGTCCGCGGGCATCTCACACACGATGCCGACGGCCCCGCCGTACGTGCAGGTGCCCGGGGTGTAGACCGTGGGCTCCGCGCCGAGCTCGACGTTCGTGAACTGGGGGCCGGCGGGGGTCTCCCACGCGACGAGGCCGGCGACGGGCGGCAGCGCGGCCTCGGGATCCGCGAGGGTCGCGACGGCGAGGTTGCCGCCGTTGGAGGTGCCCACGACGAAGAGCCGCTCGGGCGCGGCCGCGGGGATGCGCTCGGGGAGCGTGCACCCGCCGAGGTCCGCCGTGTCGCCCGCGGCCCAGCGGAGCACGGCGGCGACGGCGGCGCGGGACCCGGCCCCGCGGCGGTCATTGGTGCCGGGCGTACGGCCGTTCCCAGGGAGATCGAGGTGGATGGAGACGATGCCGGCGGTGGGGTCCACCCGCGCGGTCGTGCGATCGACGGGGGTGCCGACGGGGCTCCAGGTGCCCTGGATGACGAGCGCGATCGGCCAGGAGCCGGCGTTCGCCGTGAGGTCGGGCCACCGCACGTCCGCGTGCACGGTGCCGCCCGAACCGTCGGGGACCTGCACCCCGAGCGACCACGTCGCGGCGTCCACCGGGTCGGGCACCCGCTCGGCTCGGCAGACGTCGTCGGCCTCGCCGGAGGCGCCAGCGCAACCGGAGACCGCGGCGGCGAGCAGGAGCGCGAGGAGGCGGCCGCCGCTGCTCACCCGTCGAACCCGGGCGGGATCGGGGACGTGACCCAGGTCTCCGGCTCCCCGTCGAAGGACGGGAGGCGCACGCGCCATGCGTGAAGGTAGAGGCGATCGGCCGCAGGGCCGCCGTAGGTGGGGTCTCCGAGGAGCGGCGCGTTCAACGTGGAGAAGTGCGCGCGGATCTGGTGGGTGCGGCCGGTGAGGGGCGAGACGAGGACCCCCGCGCGGCCCTTCGTCCGCCAGCGCACCTCGAAGCGCGTCTTCGCGGCGCGCCCGGTGCCGATCTGCACGCGCCCGCGCTTCCACTCGCCGAGCGGAACGTCGATCTCCCCGCTCGCCGGGACGTGCCCCACGATGATGGCGAGGTACTCCTTCTGGATCCTGCCCTCGGCGAACGCCTGGCTCAGCGCGCGCTGGCCCTCCGGCGTGCGCGCCATGACGAGGCAGCCGCTCGTCTCACGGTCGAGGCGGTGGCACACGAGCAGACCCGTTTCGCGCTCGATGGACGGCCCGCCGTCCCGCGAGGGGACAACGGCGATGCCGACAGGCTTTTCGAGCACCTGCACATGGCGATCGCGATGAAGCGTGACGAACAAGGAGGACGCGTGGAGATTGCTCCGATGCCTATCCCCGCACTCGATGTCGGGCAGCTCGGTTGGCGCGTGCCGGAGGGTGTACTCGAGTTTCGCAGCACCGCCGACGTGCCCTCCATCGAGACGATCATCGGCCAGCCGAATGCGACGAGCGCGCTTCGGCGGGGCGTGCTCCTCGAAGGCCCTGGTTTCAACGTCTTCGTGGTCGGGCTGCTCTCGACGGGCCGCCTCGGCACGGTCAAGCGGATCCTCGACGAGCTCCGGCCCCGGCGACGGAAGACCCGGGACCTCGTCTACGTGGCGAACTTCAAGGAGCCCGCGCGCCCCCGGCTCCTCGAGTTTCCCCCAGGCCGCGGCGTCGCGTTCCGGAAGGAGCTGCTCCGCGTGGCTGCGGCGCTCCTGGAGGAGGTGCCGCGCCTCCTGCGCTCGGACGAGGTGAGGACGAAGCGGGATCGGCGCACTCAGGACGCGGAGGTCACCCACCACGGCGCCCTCCAGCGCCTCGAAGCCCACGCCCGCGAGCTCGGTTTCCTCATCGGAGACCTCGGCGAGGGGGGGGGGCCGGTGATCCTCTGGGTGAACGGTGTGGAAATCGAGCCGGGCGGCTCGCGTGAGGACGCCCCCGTGCACACTCGCGCCGAACTCCAGGTCCTCGCGCACGCAGGCGCCATGGCGCTCTCCGAGCCGCTCCACGAGATCCTGCGGCGCTTCGATCTGCTCGAACGTGAGCTCGCCGCGGCGCTCAACCTCTCCCGCGAGGCGGTGATGGACACCGTGCGCAAGGTTGCGGAGGCGGAGCGCGAGGCGATCGACCTCGGGACGCGCAAGGTCCTCGCCGACCTCGGCCGCCGGTGGCCGTCCGCGCGGCCCTGGTTGCACGAGCTCCACGAGGAGCTGGTGGAGTCGCTCGAGTGGTTCGACGAGGACGGCGACCAGGACCGGCTCTTCGCCGCGTGCACCGTCAACGTCATCCACCGCGGCTCGCGCAGCCCGCACGCGCCCATCGTGGTCGTCCCCAACGCGACCTGGCCCCTCCTCTTCGGCGGCATCGAGGGGGAGTCGGCGGTCGACCACCGGAACATCCGGGGCGGCTCGCTCCAGGACGCCGATGGCGGCTTCCTCGTCCTCAACGCGGCGGACCTCCTCCAGGATCCTGGCGCCTGGCGGGTCCTCAAGCGCGCGTTGATGTTCGGGCAGGTCGACATCCAGAACCCCGAGAGCCCCCTCAACGCCGGCATCGCCATGCTGCGACCCGACTCCATGCAGCTCGACGTGAAGGTGGTGCTGCTCGGGGACCTCGATACCTACGCCGCGCTCTTCTACGGCGACCCGGACTTCCAGAGCGTCTTCAAGATCAAGGCGGAGTTCGAGGAGGACGCGCCGTGCTCCCCGGTGCTCCTCAAGGAATACGGGGGGTTCGTCGCCCGTATGGTGCGCCGCGAGAAGCTGTCCCATCTCTCACGCGAGGGCGTCTACGCCGTGCTCGAATGGGCGGTACGGGCCGCGGGACGTGGCGGCCGCATCACGACGCGCTTCGGCAGCATCGTCGATCTCTTGCGCGAAGCCTCCTTCGAGGCCGCGGGTGCGCTCGTCGAACGGACCCACGTCGAGGCGGCCCTCCGTGCGCGCCGGGATCGGGACGACCTCGCCGAGCGTCGCGTCATCGAGATGCTCGAGAGCGGCGTGCTGCGCGTGGATGTGGACGGGCGCCGCGTCGGGCAGGTCAACGCGCTGGTGGTCTACCATGTCGGCGGGCACGACTTCGGCCGCCCCATGCGCATCACCGCCACGGTCGGGGTGGGGCGCGGCGGCGTCGTCTCCATCGAGCGCGAGGCGCGGCTCTCCGGGCGCGTCCACCAGAAGGGCGTGCAGATCCTCCGGGGCGTGATCCTCGAGCACTTTGGCCGCAAGCGACCGCTCTGCTTCACGGCGTCGATGTGCTTCGAGCAGTCCTACGCCCGCATCGACGGCGACAGTGCGAGCACGGCCGAAGTGTACGCGCTCCTCTCGGCGCTCGCCGCCGTCCCGCTGCGGCAGGACATCGCGGTGACCGGGTCGGTCAACCAGTTCGGGGAGGTGCAGGGCGTGGGCGGCGTGAACGAGAAGATCGAGGGCTTCTTCACCGCGTGCCGTCTGGGTGGCCTCACGGGCCGCCAGGGAGTGATGATCCCGCATCACAACGTGCCCGACCTCTGTCTCTCCGCGGCCGTCCAGGAGGCGTGCGCGGCGGGGCGCTTCCACGTCTACGCGATCAGCCGCGTGGAGGAAGGCATCGAGCTCCTGACTGGGATCTCCGCGGGCGAACGGGACGCGGAGGGCGACCACCCGGAGGGGAGCGTGTTCGGCAGGGTCGCGCGGACGCTCGACGACTTCGCGGCGTTGTCCCGGCCTCGTCGGAGGTGAGCCCGCCTAGTCGCAGGAGACGGCGAGCACGTAGCCGACGGTGATCTCGGCGCCGAGCGCGGGCACCTGCTTGCCGTCGAAGAGGATCGCGTTGGTGTCGGCGTCCCAGGACCAGGCGTGGAAGGAGACGCCCTCCGCGAGCACCTCGATGGTGGAGGGCACCGGCGCCTCCGCGAGAGGGAACCGCACCGCGCCGCGCCCCTCGGGCAACGCCGTGAAGTCGAGGAAGGCGTCCGTCCAGGAGGGGGCGCAGAGGTCGCTCACGATGCCGTTGTGGCGCTCGGCGACGGCCGCGTAGTCGGGGGCAGGGGAGCCGCAGGTGCCGGTCGTCGGGAGGAGGCCCGACACCCGAAGCTCCGCCGGCGCCTCCATCGAGGCGTCGAGCTGGCCTTCGGGCCCGGTCACGTCGACTCCGCTCGGCGCGTCACTCACGACGATGACGTGGAGATCGGCCTCCGGCCTACGGAACCCGTCGAGGCAGCCGCCCGTGTCCGCGTTCCGCAGCGCCTCGGAGGCGAGCCCGAGGAGGTCCACGTCCCAGCTCCCAGACTCGCCCAGGAACCCGCGTTCGAGCACACCTTCGGTCTGGAGCGAGGTGTCGGCGCGATCGGCCCACCCCGGGGACGAGGAGGGGCAGGTGCTCCCTCCCGAGAGCGCGGCCACATGGTAGTCGATGTTGGCGTCGCGGAGGGCGTCGGTGAAGAGCGGGAGGGCGTCGATCGCCTTGTCGAGCTGGGTGGCCATCGAGCCGCCGGTCGCGACGACCAAGAGTAGATCCGTGGGGTTGGACGGGGTGTAGCGGAAGGACTCCGTCACGCCGGCACCCTCGTAGCCGAGCGCGGAGACCGCGACGCCCATCTCGGGGCGGAGAGGGTCGTTGGAGCTGAGGACGAGGATGGTCCCCCGGTTTCCGCCGCCGCCCGGGGCGAAGGAGAGGGTGACCGCGGCCGTCTGCCCGGGCTCGATCCGCGCGGGGAACGCGACCACGGCGTATTCGTCGCCTTCGACACGCGCGTCGAAGATGTCGAGGGGGTCGGAGCCCTCGTTCGCGAGCGTTACGCCGCCCGTGCCGCTGCAACCGAGCACCACGGCGGGGATGTTGCTGGCCGCAACGGTGAGAGCCGGCGCGGTGGCGACGGCGGACAGGCGAACCGTCTCCTTGCTCGGCGCGATCAGGAGCTCGGCGGCGTCCGTCTGATCGGTGCTCGGGGCGTAGGTCACGTCCAGCTCGATGGACTCGCCGGGTCCGAGCTCGAGGACGGCGGGGGCGTCGACGTGGAAGGCGTCGCTCCCGATGGGCTCGTCATGGCCGGTGATGGTCTCGACGGTGTCGCCGAGGTTGTAGAGCGTCAGTGTGGCGACGGCGCCCGGTGCGTCTTCGACGGGGAGCGTGCCGAAGTCGAGCATCGCTGGGCTCGCGACGATCCGCACGCCGTCCCCGCCCTCGTCCACGGGCCCGGTGTCCTGCCAGGGGCCGAAGGTGGAGCAGCCGAGGAGCGCGAGGAGGACCGTCATCGATCGGCAGTCTACATCGCCCGCGCCGTGGTCGCGCCCGCGTTCTACGGATGGAAGCGGAGCCCGGCGCGCACCGCGACGCCGTAGACGGGATCGACGCCGTCCGAGCTGGGCTGCGTACCGACGGAGGCATCGGCGCGGACCTCGAGGGACACGGCCCGGCCGAGCGGGGCGCCCCCACCCGCGGAGAGGAGCCCGGCGCCCGCGAGCGCGTACTGAGCCTCGCCCCAGCGGTTCGCGCGGAAGGGGAGGCGGAGGTCCGCGCCGGGGCCGACCCAGAGCGCGCCGAGGTCGAAGCCGAGCGTGGCGCCGAGGGCAACGCTGCCGCTGGTCACGCCGGGGACGTCGGCGAGGGGGCCCGCGGCGTAGTCGGCGGTGAGGTGGAGGTCGGGGCGGAGGAGCGCGGGGGAGGCGAACGGCCGGACCCACGCGACCTGGGCGCTCGCATGGGTCGCGTGCACCAGATCGGTGCCGCCCTGCCAGGCCGCGCCGCCGAGGAGCTCGACGGTCGGGTCGTTGCGACGGACCATGTCCTCGATGGGGAGGCGCGCGCCGGCGCGGACCTGCACGCGGTCCCTCACGAGCGTGCGCCCGTCCTCCGTCTGGACCTCGATGAGCTGCGCGCCGGGCTCCACGGCGTAGAGGCCCGGCAGCGCGCCGCGCGGGATCCCGTTGACGAGCAGGCGGGCGCCGTCGAGCACGCGGTCGTACGCCGAGATGAGCGCCTGCTCTGCCGCGGATCGCTCGGACGCGCGGCCCGAGAGGTAGATCTCCTCGCTGCCGACGATGCGGTACTCGGCCCGAGGGACCTGGAGGCCGCCGGTGTAGGCAATCGTCCGGTCGCGTGCGTACTCGTGCGCCTCGGAGACATCGACGAGACCATCCCGATCGAGGTCAGCCGTGGCGCGCGCATCGGTGAGCGCGCCAAGCAGGAAGTGGGTGTACACGCCGTTCTGGAGGTCGGGGTCCTCCATCGCGGGCTGGTAGTACTGGGCGGCGAACAAGCGGGCTTCGGACTCGGAGACCTCGCGATCGCCCCGCGGTGCCGGCGGCTCCCCGCGGAGACCCTGGATCTGCCGCGCGGTGGAGCCAGACAGCGAGCTCTTCGAGCCGCTGCGGCCGTTGTGGCAGGTGTCGAGGATGAGCACGCGGCGCCGCGCCGGTAGGGCGTTGACCAGCTCTTCGAGCTCGGTGACGGCGAGCCCGGTCTGCGCGGGGGCGTCCAGCCGGGCGTCCGAGGGGAGGAACCAGAGCTGGCTGCCGTACTCCGGGTCGAGCGTGAGGGTGCCGTGGCCCGAGAGGTAGAGGAGGAAGGTGTCGTCCCGTTGGAGGTCGGCCGTGGCGGCGACGAGTGCGCGTCGCAGCGCGTCCCGCGACGTGGCGGCGGCGCCCTCGAGGACGGTCACCCGGTCGAAGCCGCCGATGTCGCGGCTGCCGAGCGCGGCCCCGAGATCGCGGGCGTCCTTCGTGGCGAACCGGAGGCCCTGGAGCGCCGGGTCCGTGTACTGCTGCACGCCGATGACCACGGCTACCCGCCGCGGCGCGAACACGTCGGCCTCGGCGCCGGGCGCCACCGAGACGACGCCGGCGAGCGCGATCGATGCGAGGAGGGAGATCATCGCGGCACCGCCGTCATGTCGAAGCGGGCCTCGGCCCCGGACCCCTCGACGACGAAGGGCGCGGCGGCCTCCCCGGCCTCGAGGGTGTACCCGACGGGGAGGTCGGTGTCCCCCGCGGGGACGGCCCCGCGGTAGAGGACGGCGTCTCCGCGTCGCAACACGATATCAACCGGCACGGAGCTCGACACGCGGAACAGCAAGGTGTCGCCAGGCTGATAGGCCTGCCCCGGGCGGAGGCGCTCGACCTGTCCGCTGCTGCGCACGGCGACGCGGAGGCCGAGGCTCGGGCGGATGTCGCCGAAGCCGCGCGGGACGAGCGCGTCCGGCTGGGCGCGTTCGGGCGGAGAGGGGACCACCGCGTAGAGGGCGGCGGCCGCCATCGCGACCGATGCCACTGCGATGGGCCAGCGCCAGCGGGGACGCGCGGGGGGCATACGGAGGGGGAGGGGTTCGGGGCCGATGAGGGCCGCGACGCGCGCGTCGGACACGCCGACGGCGGTGAGCACGCGCGCCTGAACACCTCGGGGCGGTTCGACGGGCCCCAGCTCCTGAAGCTTCAGATCGAGCTCGGCGTCTGTCACGACGTCTCCAGGAGCTCGCGCATCCGGGAGCGGGCGCGGGAGAGGCGGGCGCGGGCGTTGTCGGTAGAGATCTCGAGGGTGGAGGCGATCTCGTTGTGGTCGAAGCCGTACACGGTGCCGAGCAGGAACGCGTCGCGCAGGTTCTCCGGGAGCGCGCCGAGGGCGCGTTCGAGCGCGATCCGATCTGCGGGCGCGTCGTTCGAGACCAGCTCGACCTCGAGGCCGAAGACCTCCGGGCGCCGCTGGGTCCGCCGGCCCCCGTCGCGCACGGCGTTCGTCGCGATGCGGTAGAGCCAGCTGCGGAAGGTGCCACCCCCGCTCACCCAGGTGGCGCGGGCACGGTGGACGGAGAGGAAGGTCTCCTGGAAGAGGTCGTCGGCGACCTCGGCGCGCCGGGTCATGCGGAGGAGGTAGCCGTAGAGCGGGGCACGGTGGCGCCCGAACAGGGTCGCGAAGGCGTCTGCGCTCCCCTGTTGCACCTGGTCCATCAAGGCCTCGTCGGAGGATGGGTCCGTCACCCGGCGCTCCGACCTACCTACGACGCGGACGAGGTGGGTGTGACAGGGGCCCGTCGAAGGTAGACCGCGAGGAGGGAGAGCGCGCCGACGAGGCTCGCGACGGCGGGGAACCAGCCGCCCCAGGTGCGGTAGGGGGTCTCGAACTTGGCCATGCGGATGGGCACGACGGCGGCCTCGTCGTGGAAGGGCTTGGTCTCGAAGGGGATGGCGCCGTGCGGCTCGACGACCATGCTCACGCCCGTGTAGGCGACGCGGAGCATGGGGCGGCCGAGCTCCACGGCGTGGACGGCGGCGAGCATGGCGTGCTGGTGGGGCGCCGACGTGTTGCCGAACCACCCGTCGTTCGTGATGTTCACGAAGAGGTCTGCGTCCATCAGCTTGCGCATCTGTGACTCGAGGATGGCCTCGTAGCAGATGGGCGTCGTGAAGGTGTACGCGCCGGTCTTGAAGACGACGGGCTCGATGCCGGCCCGGAAGTCCCCTACGCCCTCGATGTAGTCCTTGAGGTAGGAGACGGGCCACGGCAGGTACTCGCCGAAGGGCAGGGGCACCATCTTGTCGTAGCGTCCGCTGATCTCGCCCGACTTGTCGAACAGGTACGCCGAGTTCCAGCTCGCGCGGCGCGTCGGGTCCGCGGGGTCGTGACCGAAGGTCCCGCCGCCGATCAGGAAGTCGAAGCCGCCGCGCTGGCTCAGCTGGGAGAAGATCTCCTTCGCCTTGCCTTCGTTCGGGTTGTAGCCGACGGAGCCCTCGGGCCAGACGACGAGGTCGGGCTTCTCCGGCGCGACGAGGCCGGTGAGCTGGACCCACGACTTGAGCACGTCGTTCCCACGCTCCTGGATGCGCGTGACCATGGTGACGTTCTGCTGGAGGACGGAGGTGCGCAGGAGCGGCGCGGCGGCGAGGGTGGCCTCGACCGCGTTGTAGCGCCACGCGCCGAAGCCGAGGTTTGCGAACCATAACGCGGCGGCGGCGGCGAGCGCGGGCCAGGGGATCGGGGTGCCTTCCCGGCGCGCGATCACGAGGGAGGCGAGGGCCGCGTTCACGAGGATCACGAGGTACGACACGCCCATCGCGCCGAACACGCTCGCGAGCTGCCACACCCACGGGGTCCGGTACTGCCCGACGCCCTGGTAGTACGGGAAGAGCGCGGGTTGCAGGTACTCCATCCCGACCCACACGGCGGGGAACAGGAAGATCCACCCCGCGCCGAAGCGGCGGCGCAGCGGGTGCACCGCCATCGCGACCAGGCCGTACGGGAGGCCCCACACCGCGGCGAACAGCACCACGATGCCGGCCGCGAGGACGAGCGGGATGTTCGAGAACACCGTGATCGTCTGGGCGAGCCAGAAGAACAGGCAGAAGACGCCGGAGAACCCGGTGAGGTAGCCGAGCTTGAAGTTCATGCGCGGCTCGTCCGGCCGGAGGGCCACGAACAGCGGCACGAAGCTGATCCAGTGCAGCGCCGACAGGCCGAAGGGCGGCGAGACGAACGTGAGGATCAGCCCGGAGGCGAGCGCGGCCAGGGCGCGCGGAGCGACGGCGCGTGAGAAGAGGGATGTCATTCCCGTCGCCTCAGCGATCCCAGCGGGGAGGGCGCTTCTCGAGGAAGGCCGTGACGCCCTCCCGGGGCTCGCCGCTGGTCAGGGCCATCACTCCCGCGCGGGTCTCGACGGAGAGGGCCTCCTGCAGGCCCAGGTCGCCAGCGCGTCGCACCGCACCGAGCGCGAGCTGCACGGCCAGGGGTGCGTTCGCCACGATGTCCCGGGCGGCGGAACATGCGACCTCGAACGCCGTACCCGACGCGACGACACGCTCGACCACGCCCATGCGGTAGGCCTCCTCGCCGTCGATCCGGCGGGCGGTGCAGATGAGGTCGGCCGCGCGGCCCGCGCCGACGAGGTGGCTGAGCCGCGCGCAGCCCCCGAGGTCCGGGATCATGCCGATGCGGACCTCGAGCAGCCCGAGGCTCGCGGTGCTCGAGGCGAAGCGCATGTCGCACGCGAGCGCGATCTCGAGCCCGCCGCCGATGCAGGCGCCCTCGATCGCCGCGATGGTGGGGCAGCCGAGGTCGGCGAGGGCCTGGACGCAGCTCTTCAGCTCCAGGATCACCTCGTGGGCTACTCCCTCGTCACCGTCGGCGATCGCGCGCGCGGCGGTCGCGAACAGGGCGTTGTCCGGGGTGAGATCGAGGCCCGAGCTGAAGTGTCCGGCGGCGCCCTGGATGATCACGGCGCGCGCGCCCTCGGCGGCCAGCGCGGCGCTCCGGAGGCCGCGCCACATGTCCATGTCGAGCGCGTTGCGGCGCTCGGGGCGGTCGAGCGTGAGGACGGTGACGCCGTCCTGGGTGTGGCTAGTCACTGGCATTCGCCGCTGTTATCCCGTCGACCCTCCGGGGGCGGCGCCGTCCCCACGCCCTTCGAACGGTCGGCGCCGTCTCCCAAAACGGCGAAGGGCCGACGCCTTTCGACGTCGGCCCCCGCGAGGCTCGAACGAGAGGCTGGACTTAGAAGTCCATGCCCCCGCCCATGCCGCCCATGCCGCCCATGCCGCCCATGTCGCCGCCGCCACCACCGCCGCCGGCCTTCTTCTTCTCCGGCTTGGTGGAGATGACGGCCTCGGTGGTGAGGAGCATACCAGCCACGGACGCCGCGTTCTGCAGCGCGTAGCGGGTGACCTTGGTGGGGTCGATGATGCCCATGGCGAACATGTCGCCGTAGGTCTCGGTCTGCGCGTCGAAGCCGAAGGACTCCGAGGGGTTGGCGAGCACCTTGTGCACGACGATCATGCCGTCCACGCCGGCGTTCGAGGAGATCGCGCGGAGCGGCTCCTGGATCGCGTCGCGGATGATCTCGACGCCGAAGTGCTGGTCACCGGGGAGGGTGCCGCGGAGCGCGTCGATGGCGGAGAGCGTCCGGAGGTAGGCGACGCCGCCGCCGGGGACGATGCCCTCTTCCACGGCCGCGCGGGTCGCGTGGAGCGCGTCCTCGACGCGGGCCTTCTTCTCCTTCATCTCGATCTCGGTCGCCGCGCCGACGTAGATGACGGCAACGCCACCGACGAGCTTGGCGAGGCGCTCCTGGAGCTTCTCCTTGTCGTAGCTGGAGGAGGTCTCCTCGATCTGCGCGCGGATCTGCTTCACGCGGGCCTTCACGGCCTCGGCGGCGCCGGCGCCCTCGATGATGGTCGTCGCGTCCTTCGAGATCTCGATGCGCTTCGCGCGGCCGAGATCGGCGAGGGTGATCGTGTCGAGCTTGATGCCGAGGTCTTCCATGAGGGCGCGGCCGCCGGTGAGGATCGCGATGTCCTCGAGCATCGCCTTGCGGCGATCCCCGAAGCCCGGCGCCTTCACGGCCGTGACCTGCATGTTGCCGCGGAGCTTGTTCACGACGAGCGTGGCGAGGGCCTCGCCCTCGATGTCCTCGGCGAGGATCACCAGGGGCTTGCCGGACTCGTGCACGAGCTCGAGGACCGGGAGGAGGTCCTTCATGTTGCTGATCTTCTTCTCGTGGATCAGCACGTACGCGTCATCGAGGATGCACTCCATGCGATCCGCGTTGGTCACGAAGTACGCCGAGAGGTAGCCCCGGTCGAACTGCATGCCCTTGACGATGTCGAGCTCGGTGCGGTGGCCCTTGGCCTCTTCCACCGTGATGACGCCGTCCTTGCCGATCTTGTCCATGGCGCGGGCGAGGATCTCGCCGACTTCCTTGTCGCCGTTGGCGGAGATCGTGGCGACCTGGGCGATCTCGCTGTTGTCCTTGATGGGACGCGAGATCTCCTTGAGGCGGGTCACGACGGTCTCGACCGCGCGGTCGATGCCCTTCTTCACGTCCATCGGGTTGGCGCCGGCCGCGACGAGCTTGGAGCCCGAGCGGTAGATCGCCTGCGCGAGCACGGTGGCGGTGGTGGTGCCGTCGCCCGCGACGTCGTTGGTCTTGGAGGCGACCTCCTTGACCATCTGGGCGCCCATGTTCTGGAGCTTGCCCGGAAGCTCGATCTCCTTGGCGACGGTGACGCCGTCCTTGGTGACGATCGGGGCGCCGAAGCTCTTCTCGATCACGACGTTGCGGCCCTTGGGCCCGAGCGTGACCTTGACGGTGTTGGCGAGGATGTCGACGCCGCGGAGGATCTCTACGCGGGCGGTCTCACGAAACTGAATGTCCTTGGCAGCCATGTGGATGGTCTCCAGGTGAGGGGGATTCGGGAGGAGCGAGAGCTACTTCTCGAGGACGGCGAGGATGTCTTCCTCGCGGAGGATGACGTGCTCCTCGCCGTCGAGCTTGATCTCGTCACCGGTGTACTTGCCGAAGAGCACGCGGTCGCCGACCTGGAGGGTCATGGGGCGGACCTTGCCGTCTTCGAGGATGCGCCCGGAGCCCACCGAGATCACCTCGGCCTCCTGCGGCTTCTCCTTGGCGCTGTCGGGGATGATGAGGCCCCCGGCGCTCTTGTTCTCCGAGGTGACGCGCTTGACCAGCACGCGGTCGTACAGAGGGCGGAACTTCATGGTGGAACTCCGTTGAAAGGAAGATTTGTTCTGCCCCGCAGCGAGCGGGGCGGACGTGCGGGTCAGCGGATGGCCGCCTGGACCCTGGTGCGGCGAAGGGGTACACACGGCGTCCGGGCGCGTCAATGGTTTCGGCGCGGCGAAAAAGAGAAGCGCGGCGCCAGCGCAGCACCATTGCCGCTCCGACGCCGCTTTTCCGGGGACCCACCGGGGTCAGGGCAATGAAAGAGATGCGGGGCCCAGGGCAACCCTTCAAGCAAGGAGCGTGCCGTGCGCTGCAAGTTTTTCCTTCGACGATTCGCCGGTGGGGTCCCGTCGGGACCGGTCTGGGAGGGCTTGCCGATAGCGTAGGGGGAACCTAGTGGAGTGACGCCACGCGCGGCTGTCGTGGCCTCCCGCCCCTGCGCGATGCCAGCGACGCGTCCAGGCGGAGGCTCGCCGTCGGCTTGACGTCGCGAACTCGGGGATTAGCATCTCCGGGCGTTCGACGCGTACTGCTGTGTGCGCGTCGATTCAAACGGTTCAAAGTCATAAATTTGCGCAAAGACGTAAGTTCGGAGAGGGAGGACGGCTCATGGGCAAGATCATCGGCATCGATCTCGGGACCACGAACTCGGTCGTCGCCGTCATGGAAGGCGACTCCCCCACCGTGATCATCAACGAGGAGGGCGCGCGCACCACGCCCTCCGTCGTGAGCTTCACGAAGGACGGCGAGCGCCTCGTCGGGGCTTCGGCTCGCCGGCAGGCGATCATCAACCCCACCCGCACCGTGTACTCGGTCAAGCGGTTCATGGGGCTCCGCTGGGAGGAGGCTCAGAAGGAGTCGTCCCGCGTGCCCTACAAGATCGTGGCCGCGAGCGACGGTCTGATGAAGGTCAAGAACGACGACAAGGAGTACTCGCCCCCCGAGATCTCCGCGATGATCCTGCAGAAGCTTCGCCGTGACGCCGAGAAGTATCTCGGCCAGACCGTCACCGAGGCCGTCATCACCGTCCCGGCCTACTTCAACGACGCCCAGCGTCAGGCCACGAAGGACGCAGGCCGCATCGCCGGCCTCGACGTGAAGCGCATCATCAACGAGCCGACCGCGGCCGCGCTCGCGTACGGCTTCGGAAAGAAGAAGAAGGACCAGACGATCGCCGTCTACGACTTCGGCGGCGGCACGTTCGACATCTCGATCCTCGACGTCGGCGACAACGTGGTCGAGGTCCGCTCGACCAACGGCGACACCCACCTCGGTGGCGACGACATCGACAACGCGATCATCGATTGGCTCGTCAAGGAGTTCAAGACCGAGACCGGCATCGATGTCGCGGGCGACAAGATGGTGCTCCAGCGCCTGAAGGACGCCGCGGAGAAGGCGAAGATCGAGCTGTCTTCGAGCCAGTCGGCGCAGATCTCGCTGCCCTTCCTCTCCGCCGACAAGGACGGGCCGAAGCACCTCGAGCGCTCGCTGAGCCGCGCTCGCTTCGAGCAGATGATCGAGCCCATCGTGGATCGCACCATCGAGCCCTGCCGCCTCGCCCTCCGCGACGCCAAGGTCGCGCCCGGCGACATCGACGAGGTCATCCTCGTCGGCGGCTCCACGCGCATCCCGCTCGTTCAGGCGAAGGTCAAGGCGCTCTTCGGGAAGGAGCCCAACCGCTCCGTCAACCCGGACGAGGTCGTGGCCCTCGGCGCGGCCGTCCAGGGCGGCGTGCTCGGTGGCGACGTCACCGACATGCTCCTCCTCGACGTGACGCCGCTCTCCCTCGGCATCGAGACGCTCGGCGGCGTGATGACCACCCTCATCGCCCGCAACGCGACGATCCCGACCAGCAAGAGCGAGACGTTCAGCACCGCGGCAGACGGGCAGTCGGCGGTCGACGTGCATGTGTACCAGGGTGAGCGCCCCCTCGCGAAGGACAACCGCCTCCTGGGCACCTTCCGCCTGGACGGCATCACGCCGGCCCCGCGCGGCGTGCCCCAGGTCGAGGTCACCTTCGACATCGACGCGAACGGCATCCTGAACGTGAAGGCCAAGGACAAGGCCACCAATCGCGAACAGAAGATCACGATCACGTCGTCGTCGGGCCTCTCCAAGGACGAGGTCGAGAAGCTCGTCCGCGAGGCGGCCGCCAACGAGTCTTCCGACAAGGGCAAGCGCGAGCTCATCGAAGAGCGCAACAAGCTCGACAACCTCGTCTACCAGACGGACAAGGCCCTGCGAGAGAGCCGCGACAAGATGCCCGCCGACCAGGTGAGCATCGTCGAGAGCGCTCTCGTGGAGGCCAAGTCGGCGCTCGACAGCGATGACGTGGCTCGCCTCAAGGCCGCCTTCGAGAAGCTCACGCAGGCGAGCTACAAGCTGGCCGAGACGATGTACCAGGGTGCCGGCGAAGGCGCGTCCGGTGCCGGCGGGGCCGCCGCGGGCGGCGCTGCCGCGGGCGCGGGCAAGAAAAGCGACGACGTGATCGACGCGGACTTCGAAGACGCCTAAACGGCCTGCGTGGGGCCGCTCGCGAGGGCGGCCCCACGTTTCCTGGAGGATTGAATTGTATGGCGGGTAAGCGCGACTTCTACGAAGTGCTCGGCGTTGCACGTGGTGCTTCCGCCAATGAGATCAAGAAGGCCTTTCGGCAGCAGGCCATGAAGTTCCATCCGGACAAGAACCCGGACGACAAGGAAGCCGAGGCACGGTTCAAGGAGGTCGCGGAGGCCTACGAGATCCTCGGCGACGACCAGAAGCGGCAGATGTACGACCGTTTCGGTCACGACGGGCTCCGTGGCGCCGGCTTCAACACCGGCTTCCAGAACCAGGAAGAGATCTTCTCCCACTTCTCCGACATCTTCGGGGACCTCTTCGGCCTGGGCGGCGGCGGCGGCGGTCGCCGTCGGGGCCCGCGCCGGGGGCCGGACCTCGAGTACCCGCTGACCATCGAGTTCCTCGAGGCAGCCAAGGGCTGCGAGAAGGAGATCCAGGTTCCGAAGCACGCGATCTGCCAGCAGTGCGACGGCAACGGAGCCGCCAAGGGCAGCCAGCCCCAGGTGTGCGCGACGTGCCGCGGCGCGGGCGAGGTCGTCCAGGCCCAGATGTTCCTGCGGATCCGCACCACCTGCCCGAGCTGCGGCGGGCGCGGCAAGGTCATCCGTGACCCGTGCGGCGGCTGCGAAGGCTCCGGGCGCACCCGCGTGAGCGAGAAGCTCAAGGTGACCATCCCCGGCGGCATCGACGACGGGATGCAGCTCCGCTTGCAGGGCAAGGGGGACGCCGGGGATACGGGCGCACCCCCAGGCGATCTCTACATCACCATCCGGGTGGCGGAGCACGAGATCTTCGGGCGGGACGGGAACAACGTGTTGTGCCAGGTCCCCATCAGCTATGCGACCGCCTGCCTCGGCGGCGAGATCCTCGTCCCCACGATCGACGGGGAGGAGAGCCTCGCGGTGGAAGGCGGCACGCCTTCCGGCAAGGTCTTCACGTTGCGCGACAAGGGTATTCCTTCGCTCAACGGGCGTGGCCGCGGCGATCAGCACGTCCAGGTCGTGGTCGCCGTGCCGAAGAACATGTCGCCCAAGGAAGAAGAGCTGGTCCGCCAGCTGGCGGCGTTCCAGGAAGCAAAGGTTGCAGATCGTAGCATCTGGAAGGAATTCCTGAACCGCTGGACGAGCTAGACGGTTTCGGCGGGAGCGGGCCCTCGACGGGCCTCCGCTGGAGGAGCGCATGGAAGAGAGGGACCAAGCTTCGGCGGGGACGCCGTCGGGGCGTGCACCGATGGATCTCGCGGACGCGGCGCATGCCTTGGCCAAGGTGCGCGAGCAGGTCGCCCGCGTGATCGTGGGCCAGAAGTACATGATCGACCGCCTGCTCATCTCGCTTCTGGCGGACGGGCATGTGTTGCTCGAGGGCGTGCCGGGCCTCGCGAAGACGACCGCGGTGAAGGCGGTGGCCAACACCCTCCACGCGGGCTTCTCGCGCATCCAGTTCACGCCGGATCTGCTCCCGGCGGACGTGATCGGCACCCAGATCTACAATCCCCAGCAAGGTGGCTTCTCGACCCGCAAGGGGCCGATCTTTACCAACATCCTGCTAGCGGACGAGATCAACCGTGCCCCCGCGAAGGTCCAATCGGCCCTCCTCGAGGCGATGCAGGAGCGTCAGGTCACGCTCGCGGACCAGACGTGGAAGCTGCCGCGCCCGTTCCTGGTCCTGGCGACGCAGAACCCCATCGAGCAGGAGGGGACCTACCCCCTGCCCGAGGCCCAGGTCGACCGCTTCTTGATGAAGCTGGTG
>CAJBVW010000434.1 GCA_903959175.1 uncultured Pseudomonadota bacterium | reverse complement strand
GACCTACAGGAAGCGCTCGATCGACTTCTTGAATTCGAGGCGGTCCACGATGTGGGTCAGGTAGTCGGCGTCGTCGCTCTCCCACACCATGACCGGCGAGAGCGTGTAGCTCGCCATCCACTCGTCGTATCGCGCATTCAACCGCTTGATGTACGGCAAGGGGATGGCCTGCTCGCTCGGGCGGCCGCGGCGCCGGATGCGCTTGCGGATCGCCGGCACCGAACACCGCAGGTAGATCATGAGGTCGGGCGGCTGCAACGCGCGCCGCATGCCCTCGTAGAGCTCCATGTAGGTGCGGAAGTCGCGCTCGCTCATCTGGCCGCCGCGCGCGAGGTTGGTCGCGAAGATCTCGGCGTCCTCGTAGATGGTGCGGTCCTGGACGATGGTGCCGTTGTTCTCGTTGAGCTCGAGGTGCAACCTAAACTTGTGGGTGAGGAACCACGCCTGGCTGTGGAACGCCCACTTGCCCATGTCGGCGTAGAATTCGTCGAGGTAGGGGTTGTTGGCGAAGGGCTCGTAGACGGGCTCGAACCCGTACTGGGCGTGGAGAAACTCGACGAGCGAGGTCTTGCCCACGCCCATGTTGCCGGCGACGGCGATGAACTTCTTCACAGGTCGACGCCGCCGGTGTTGCCGTACACGTCGGTCACGTCGACGCGCACGGCGCCCTCGAGCGACACGCCCGCGAAGAGGGTGACGCCGTCGCTGTGGCTGCCCACGAGGTCGACGGTGGCCTCCGTGCCGTCCCCGTAGACGACGCGGACGCTGCCCTGGTCGGTCGGGAGCGGGTTGTTGCCGCGGTAGGCGCCGTCGTGACCGATGTAGCGCCAGCCGCGCGCGGGCCCGACGAGGGAGGCGGTGACGGTGTCGCCCGAGGCGGACACGGTGATCGCCGCGGGCACGACCTCGAACGTGGCGCTGTCGACGGTGTACTCGGTGCTGTCCCACGGGTAGGTCGTGGAGGCGCCGGTGTAGGTGTTGCCGACGACGTGCAGGCGGTAGGTGCCGACGGGAAGGCCGGCGCGGTCGTCCACGTGGCCGACGGCCTGCCACGTTGCGTACCAGGTGTGGGTCTGGGCGCTGTCGAAGGGGAGGAGGGGGTCGGGCGTGTGGGTGAGGAGGATGTCCGGCCCGCGCGAGACGGGGCGGCCGGCGCTGGTGAGGACGGTCGACCAGGAGCCGTCCTCCGCCTGCCGCTCCAACGTCACGTCCGGGTAGTCGACGCCGGGATCGCCGCCGATCCACGCGATATCGACGACGCCCTGCACGCGGGGGACCGCGGCGGGGACGACGAGATCGGGGGTGACGCCGGCCTCGCGCTCGTCGTCGCTGTAGAGCGGCGACCAGAGGTAGCTCGGGGGCGTGGCGTAGAGGGTGCCGGCCTCGGGGGTGGCCTCGGGGGCGAGCCCCGGCAGCTCCCAGACCCCGACCGATTGGTAGTCGGTGGAGGCGTACAGATCGCAGGGGTCGGGCGTCTCCACCACGTCGGTCAGGAGCACCTCCTCGCTCGCGACGAGGAGCTGCTCCATGATGTACTCACCCTGGAGCGGGCCCCAGATGTTGATGTCGATCTCGTAGCCGCCCTGCAACCAATCCTCGGGGATGAGGAGGTAGCCCTCGTGGTCCTGGGAGTACCCGACGGCCATGGCGTGCTCGAAGCCGAGCTCGGCGGCGGCGCGGCGTCGGAACTGCTCCGTGTACGTGGCGGTGGTCTCACCCGGGAAGAACCCCATGAAGAAATCGTCCGTGGTCTCGCTCCCGTCGGCGTTCCGGATGGGGAGGGGGCCGATACGCGAGGCGGTGAAGGCGGCGCGGCGGCTCTCGAGGATGGGGAGCTCTGTCTCGAGCTCGGTCAGATCGAAGAAGCCCCTGATGACCGCCACCATCTTGCTGACGTCGACACAGTTGACGTACGGGAAGACGGACGCGGGCGCAAAGCCGGGGAGGTAGGCCGGGTCCTCTCCGCAGAAGGCGCCGCCGGCCGCGGTGTTGAACTCGTCGATGGGGGAGAGGAGCGAGCCGTCTTCTGCGTAGATGAGGTTGTCCGGCTCGAAGTCCTCGTCGTCCACGTAGGGGGTGTAACGGAGGTCGACCGTGCCGCCGCGGGTGATGTGGATGGCGTCGTGGGTCTCGTCGACGGAGCGGGAGGTGGTCTCGAGGCGGATGGGCGCGGAGGCGGTGGGGATGGAGGCCCAGAGGGACTCCAGCGCGTCGGCCGCGTTCTCGCCGACGGACTCGAGGCGCGCGTAGCCGTCGTCGTCGCCGGCGGGACTCGCGTCGCCCGCGGCGCCCTGGAGGAGGGCCACGACGACGGGGGTATCGAAGCGCTCCTGGAACACGGACTCGACGTGGCCGGGCGCGTCGACGCTGATGAGGGCGTTGTCCTCGCCAAGGATGGTGCCGTGGATGCCGAAGTTGAAGAGCACGCCGAGGGGCTGATCGTCGAGCGTGTCGATGCGCATCATCGTCAGGTTCGGGTCCTTGTACCGACCGGCCGGGATGTCGTCGAAGAACTGCACGTCGTCGTTGTTGTCGCGACGGTCGCGGTAGACGCGGTCGTCCGGATCCCAGTCCTTCGCGTAGCCGACGCCGATCTTGGCGGGCTGGAGGCCGGCGTGGGCCTGCATCGCGACGTCCTCGGCGGCCTCGGACAGGCGAGTGAACACCTCGTAGTTGAAGCGGTCACTACCAAGGTAGAAGGTGATCTGATCGCTGAAGTCACCGTGGCTGGAGTGCGAGTGGTTGGTCGCGACGACGACCTTCCCGTCGAGGTCGCGGCCGGTGGCGGCGGAGAGGCGGCGCTCGAGCTCCTCGACGAGGCCGTCGAAGGAGTAGATCACGTCGACCTTGATGACGACGAGGTCCTGGTCCCCGTTGCTGATCCAGAAGGCCTTGACCGGGATGGCCGTCTGGACGCCGGCGGACGCGGCGAACTCGGAGGTGTAGGCGGAGTCGCGCCGGTCGGCGTCGCCGGCGCCGCCGAAGCAGTCGCAGCGGCCGGTGTAGCCGGAGAGCGGCGTGCCGATCGGGAGCAGGAGCGGCGCCTCGGCTACGCCGGCCATCGGGGCGCCGGGGACGATCGCGGGGGCGTCCGCCTGGGCGGCGACGGGGTCGCAGGCGGCGGGCTCGGGCTCGGGCGTGACCTCGACCGGGGGCCGGCACGAGAAGAGGGCGAGAAGGAGCATGGGCGGACCTCGAGCGCCGCGATGATAGTCCACGGCGGGCGCCGACGCAGGCGGGAAGGCGCGTGACGCGGACGGGTCGCGACGCGGAAGAGGAGCGCCGGAGCGCGCCGGCGTCGCCGGCCGGGTGCTATCGGTCGGCGGCCGACCGACGGAGCCCCGCGCGGCGCGGGTCTCCGCCCTTCGGGTGACGCCCCCTCGCGCGGGGGCGGGCCTGCGTGGCGTGCGCCGCAGCATAGAATGCGCCCATGGCGTCGGCTCCGCTCGTCCAGTCCCTGCCCTCGGCCGTGCCCGGGGTGCGCCGCCTCCTCGTGCGCGACGAGCAGGGCCGGCTCGTCGAGGTCCTCGAGCTCCCGCCCGGCCGCGCCGCGCAGGTGCCGACCGGCGGCGTGTTCGCGCCGTGCACGGTGGAGGACGATCGGCTCCTCCTCGGCCGCCCCCTCGCGCGCCGCCTCACCGAGTCGCCGCCGGGCCCGCTCGCCGCGCTGGGCCTGCTCGCGCGCGTGCTCACCGACCTCGAGCGGGTGCACGCCCTCGGCGGGGCGCACGGCGGCCTCGCGCTCGAAGGGTGGGGCTTCGACGCCCAGGGTTGGCTCCGGGTCCGCCCCGTGCTCCACCTCCCGGCCCCCGCCGGCCCGCGCCGCGCCGCGGACATGGAGGCCTTCGGCGTCATCGCGGCGGCGCTCGCGCCGGTGGACGCGCTCGAGGCGGCGGGCATCGCGCGCGCCGGCCTCTGGCTCCGCGGCCTCGGGGTCGGCGCCCCGCGCGTGAATTTCCGCGACGCGCGCGCTGCGCGCCAGGCCCTCGCCGCCGTTGCCGCCGGGGCCCCCTACGTCGCCGCGCTGGAGGCGTGGGCGGAGTCCGAGCAGGTACGCATCCCGATGGTCGGCGAGGTCGCCGCGCCGCCCGTCGCCGACGACGCCGACGCCGCGCCGGACGCGCCCCGCGCCCTCGCGCCGCGCCG
>CAJBVW010000433.1 GCA_903959175.1 uncultured Pseudomonadota bacterium | reverse complement strand
GCGACGAGCCGCGCCGCGCCCTCGACCGACCACACCAGAGCGAGGCGCGCGAGCACGACGGCGCTGGCGAGCGCGAGCCCGAGGGCCTCCCGACGCCCGCCGCGCGCCGCGGACACCGCGCCCGCGCTCCCGACGCTCGTGACGAGGAGCCAGGGCACCACCGCGAGCGCCTCGGGCAGCTGCGTGGCCGCCGCGTGCTGCTTCACCGCGAGGGCGAGCCCCGTCGCGATCACGACGGTCGAGAGGGTGCGCCAGCGCAACGCGCCGAGCCCCACGGCGGCCGCGACGACGAACGCGCCGGCGGGGCCCGCGCCCGCGGCGGTCCAGAACAGGGTCGCGCCCAGCGCCGACCAGATCCAGTGCCGGTCCCACGCCGCGAGCGCCGCGAAGCCGAGGCCGACGGGCGCGGCGTACCAGGGCAGGCCGGGCGTGAACGCGGCGGCCGTGATGGTCACGAGCGCGACCGCTGTCGCCTGCTGCGCGGAGCGCACGGCGCTCAGCGGGGCGCGATCGGGCGGGTCACTCCCACTCGATGGTGGCGGGCGGCTTGGTGGAGATATCGTACACCACGCGGTTGATGCCCTTGACCTCGTTGATGATCCGGCTCGACATGCGCGCGAGCACGGGCCACGGGAGCTCGGTCACGTGGGCGGTCATCCCGTCGGTCGAGTGGACGGCGCGGATGGCGCACACCTCGTCGTAGGTGCGATTGTCACCCATGACGCCGACCGAGCGCACCGGCAACAGGACGGCGAAGCTCTGCCAGATGCTGTCGTACAGGCCCGCGGCGCGGATCTCCTGGTCGACGATGGCGTCGGCGCGGCGGAGCACGTCGAGGCGGGCCTCGGAGAGGGTGCCGAGGCAGCGGACGGCGAGGCCGGGGCCGGGGAAGGGCTGGCGGTCGACGCGCGTGTCGGACAGGCCAAGCTCGCGGCCGAGCGAGCGGACCTCGTCCTTGAAGAGCTCGCGGAGGGGCTCGATGAGCTTGAGGTGCATGCGATCGGGGAGCCCGCCCACGTTGTGGTGGCTCTTGATCGTGGCGCTCGGGCCGCGGAAGCTGACGCTCTCGATCACGTCCGGGTAGAGCGTGCCCTGGGCGAGCCACTTCGCGTCCTCGAAGCGCTTGGACTCCTCCTCGAACACGCGAATGAAGGCCTCGCCGATGATCTTCCGCTTCCGCTCGGGGTCGGTCACGCCGTCGAGCGCGTCGAGGAAGCGTCGGGACGCGTCGATGACCGTCAGGTCGTACTCGGCGAACTCGGCGGCGACGCTCTCCCGCTCGCCGAGGCGGAGCAGGCCGTTGTCGACGAAGATGCAGTGGAGCCGCGCGCCGAGGGCTTCGTGGAGGATCGCCGCGGTGACGGAGCTGTCCACTCCACCGGAGAGCGCGCAGATGACGTGGCCGTCCCCGACCTGGGCGCGGATGCGCTCGACCTGCTCGGCGATGAAGCTGCCCATCGACCAGTCAGCCTTCGCGTCGCACACGCCGAAGACGAAGTTCCGGAGCATCGCCACGCCGTCGCGAGTGTGGGTGACCTCGGGGTGGAACTGGATGCCGTAGAGGCGGCGGTCCTCGTTCGCGAAGGCGGCCCAGGCGCATGTGGCGGTGGAGGCGAGGACGCGGAAGCCCTCGGGCGGCCGGGCGACCTGGTCTCCGTGGCTCATCCAGACGGGGAACGTGCTGGGGAGGCCGGCGAAGAGGCGGTCGGCGCCGTCGGCCCGCGTCACGTCGGCGTGGCCGTACTCGCGGTGGGCGTGGCCGAGCACCTCGCCCCCGAGCGAGTGGGTCATCAGCTGCATGCCGTAGCAGATGCCGAGCACCGGCACGCCCATCTCGAGCCACCCGGCGTCGAACGGGGGGGCGTCCGCGTCGTAGACGCTGGAGGGGCCGCCCGAGAGCACGATGCCGACCATGCGCGGGAACGCGCGCGGGGCCATCGTGCAGGGCTGGATCTCGCAGTAGACGCCCTGCTCGCGGATGCGCCGCGCGATGAGCTGGGTGAACTGCGAGCCGAAGTCGAGGATGAGGACGAGGTCGTGACCGAGCATGTTCCTCTGCGGGGGCGGGCGCCCCGCTTATCCCCCTCCGGGCGCCGGAGCCGGGCCGGCGCGTCGGACGGCTACTTCTCGTTGATCGCCGCCGAGAAGCGACCGCCCGTGTAGGCGTCGATCTGCGCGGTGAGCTCCTGGAGCCGCATCTCGTTCTTGATCTGGGTCTTGAGGTCGCCGCCGCCGGCGAGGAGCACGTCCACCTGGAGGCGGCGACGATCGAAGTACAAGCGGGTGATCTCTTCGAGGACCTTGTCGCGCAGCTTGACGATGTCCTGGGACTCGCTGATGACGCGGATGCGGTCGCTCGACATGACGAGGCGGTCGAAGCGCCACTTTGCGCGGACGGACATGCCGTGGTCGTTGTCGACGTCGGAGCCGTCGAGCTCGCCGTCGGCGTTCACGTCGTACGCGTAGTCGTAGCCGTACCCGTTGTCATAGTCGTACGCGACGGAGATCTCGGGGAGCCACGCCGCGTTCCGTGAGGCGGACATCCACTCGTTGACGTACTTCGGGTCCGTCTTGGAGTACTGGAGCACCATCTCCTGGACCTCACGGACCTCGGGCTCCTTCTCGAAGCGGGCCATCACCTCGTCGACGGTGCGGAAGTCGGCGGCGCCCGCGAACCCGCTCGTAGCGAGCGCAAAAAGGAAGGGGATCATCGGGACTCCTCGGTCGTACGAGTGATGGAGCGGGTGAAGTCGCCGTTGGTGAGGGCGTCGAGGCGCGCGTCGAGCTCCTGGATCTGGAGCGCGTGCAGCACCTGCTCTCGCAGCGGCTGGGTGCGAACGGTCGGGATCTCCGCCACGAGGCGGCTGCGGGACAGCCAGGCGTCGGCGACGTGCTCGGCGAGGTAGCGCCGGTAGCTGCGGATGCGCTGGGCGACGTTCGCGGCGGCGGCGATGGGCTCGCCCTCGTCGAACACCTTCCCGTCGAAGACGTACATCGAGTCCGCCGTCTCGATCTCGGGCGCGACCGCGTCGTACTCGACCACGACGGTGGAGCCGCAGCCGCCCCAGCAGAGCTGGGCGCCGATGGTCCAGTCGCCGTCGTAGGCGTCCCCGGTGCTCAACGTCGCGAAGCTGGTGCGGCGCGCGGCGCTGGCGCCGTAGTCGAACTTCAGGTCGAGCTGCGGCGCGAAGGCCGCCAGGATCCCGAGCTTGGAGAGCGAGAGCAGGTCGATGTCCATCTCGTCGCGGGAGACGGACGCGCGGATGGAGTCCGGGAGCGAGAGGGACTTCTCGTGGATGTGGCTCTTGCTGGTGACGATGCGGGGCGCGACGAGTCGCCAGAGGCCGCGGGGCGTGACGATGACGACGCCGGTGTCGGTGACCGCCACGCCGCGCACGTCCGGATCGCCGAGCTGGCGATCCGCGGTGGTCCAGGCGACGCCGCCGTCCATCGACTCCCACACGCCGTCGTCCGAGATGGCGAGCAGGTGCCCGGTCTCGTCCATGTGGAGCATGTCGCGGAGGCCGCGGAGCGGCTGCCGGCCGGCCACGTAGAAGGTCGCGCCGCCGTCGTCCGTGCGGTGCAGGGCGCTCGCGGTGGCGACCCAGAAGCCGTTGTCCCAGCTCGGATCCGGCACGACCGCGCGCACCTCGGCCGACTCGCCGAGGGCCACGCGGTCCCACGAGAGGCCGTTGGCGCTGCGGAACAGGCCGCGGGAGGTGGACGCCCAGTAGCTGGAGGCCTCCTCCGTGATCGCGTAGATACGCGCGCCGTCCGTCGCGTCCTCGGCGTGGATCCAGGTGTTCCCCTCGTCCACCGAGTACCGCACGCCCGCGACCGTGCCCGCGATCAGCACGCCGTCGGCGCCGCGGCGGAACATGGTGACCTGGGGATCGTCCGCGCTGCTGCGGCTCGCCTCGTCCCAGGTGCGGCCGGAGTCGGTGGAGCGCCAGACGCCGTCCGCGCGACCGAGGAAGACCGACTCGGGTGTCGCCGGATCGACCCAGAGGACGGGGAGGACCGCTTCTCCGCCGCCACGTTGGCGGACGAGCTCGGCGGCGGCGATGCCGGCGGCTTCCCCGGCGTCGCCTTCGACCTCGACCTCCGGATCCAGCTCGGCGTCGACGGTGCCGTTCACCTCCCCCGGGGTGACCTCGAGCTCGGCGGGCGCCTCGTCGAGCGCCTCGTCCCGGAGCGCCTCCGCTTCGAGGAGCAACGTCTCGGCGTCGGGGAGCTCGTCGTCCGCCGCGCTGCCATTCCCCCGGAGGGTACGCTCCCAGGTGGCGCCCTGGTCCTCCGTGACCCACACGGCGCCGCGCTCATCCGCGACGAACCACGCACCTCCGGCGAGGGGCTGGACCGCGAGGGCTGCGGCGCGCGCGCCCGAGCCGAGCGGCGCGCGGAGCTCCCAGACGAAGCGCTCCCCGAGGCGCTCGGGCAGGGCGTCGGGAGCCGCGGGCGCGACGTCGGGCGGAGCGGGCACGTCCTGCGCACGCGCCGAAGCGGACGCAAGGAGGAGCAGCAGGAGCCCACGGCGCGGCATCGGGGTGCACTGTACGCAAGCGCCCCGCTCCGGTCAACGCGATAAGCGCGAGGGTCCGGTGACGTTCTCGCGCCGGCGGAGCTCGCGCTGCGAATCTCTCGTCCCCTCCCCGTTCGGGTTCGGCCCGGTGTGCCGCCCTTCTCCCGCTCGGCAGGCGCCCGATGACCGAGATCTGGCGCGCGCTGCTCGCCTCGGCAGACGCCGGCGAACATGTTGCCATCGCGACGGTCATCGGCGTGGACGGCTCCGCCCCCCGCGGCGCGGGTGCGCGGATGCTGATCTGGCCGGACGGCCGGACGCTCGGCACCGTCGGCGGCGGCAACTTCGAGCTTCAGGTGACTCACTCCGCGCGTGAGGCCCTCATCGAGGGGCGCCCACGGCGCTTCGCGGTGCATCTCACGCGCGATCTCGGCATGTGTTGTGGAGGTGCCATGGAGGTCTACATCGAGCCCGTCACGCCGCGCGAGCGCATGGTGATCTTCGGCGCGGGCCACGTCGCGCGGCCGACCGCCGTGTTGGCCCGCGAGCTCGGCTTCGACGTAACGGTGGTGGACGCGCGCGAAGAGTACGCGGATCCCGCCCGCTTTCCAGGCGTCGCCCTCGTCACGGAGGATCCCCGGCGCTGGGCCCGGCGCCTCCGAACCGACGCGCGCACCTGGCTCCTCCTCGTCACGCACGATCACGCCCTGGATCAGGACCTCCTCGAGCTGCTCATCGCCCAGGATTGGGCGTGGCTGGGCCTGATCGGGAGCCGCTCCAAGATCGCGAAGTTCTTCATCCGGCTGCGTGCCGCCGGGGTGGACGAGGCGCTGTTCGCGCGGGTCTCGGCGCCCGTCGGGCTCGACCTCGGCGCGGAGACCCCCGAGGAGATCGCAGTCGCCATCGCGGCCGAGGTGGTGCGGGTGCGCCGGGGCGTGGCGCGGCCGCCCGTGCCCCTCTCGGAGCTCCCCCTGCCCGCGCGGGGCGGCGACGGGGTCGCGCACGCCCCGGGGCCTGCCCGGCCGTCTACATCGGGATCGCCGCCTCGCGAGCCGTGACGGGGCGGGACCGCATGCGGGCGGCCAGGCCGTCCTTCACGGCGCTGGCGAGCCCACTCAGCGGGAACGGCTTCTGGAGGTGCCCGACGAGGGCGCCTGCTCGCTCGTGGATCTGGATCCGCGGGTCGATGTAGGCGCTGCAGGCGATGACGGGGATCCCTCGGAACTCGGGATCCTTCTGGAGGGAATTGAGCAGCCCGAAGCCGTCCATCGCGCCCTCGTTCCCGGGGTCGAGCTGGATGTCGGGCAGGACGAGATCGGGCTTGAAGCCTCGCTCCACGAGTCGGCCGGCGGCGAACGCGCTGTGCGCGACCTCCACTTCGTAGTCGTCGTTCAGGAGGAGGTACTCGCGCCAGACCATGCAGAGGTCGCGCTCGTCGTCCACGATCAGGATGCGGTGCCGCGTGGGCGGGGGGCGCGCGGGGAGCGTGAGCTGGACCGGGGTGGACAGGGCGAGCGCGGCGGGCAGCGGGTAGGCGTTCTCCTTGGCGAAGCCGACGATGTCCGTCTTGGCGATGCGGCGGTGCCCACCCGGCGTGCGGTGTGCCGTGAGGAGACCGCTGTTGACCCAGTTCACCACGGTCGGGGGGCTCACATGGAGCATCTCTGCCACCTGAAAGGTGGTGAAGTACTCGATGACCACTTCCTGCTTCTTTCTACGAGGCACTCGACGCCTCCGCGGATGTGTGTGCACCGGAATAAACGGAGTTCATCGAGCGTATCCTTCGGGTACCTGCAGTTCGATTGCCCATAAGGAGACCTCAACGGGTCACACCTAACACCGATCAGGTTCGGCGAAGGGTTGAACCCTGCGTTCCATCTTGAGAGTTGCCCAGCACGCACCGGCAGTCCTGCGTGGGACGCTCTTTCGGTGGGGTGTCGAGCAGGGGGGGGGG
>CAJBVW010000432.1 GCA_903959175.1 uncultured Pseudomonadota bacterium | reverse complement strand
CGATCTCCGGTGGCGTGCCCGCTCCCCCCGGCGCCGAGGGCGCCCCCGTGCCCTCCCCGATGCCCGGCGTCCCCGTCCCCGCCGCCCCCGGCGCGCCCCTCCCGGGCCAGCCCCTCCCGCCCACGCCCGGGACACCCACCCCGCCGGCGCCCGGCAAGCCGAGCGAGCCCCCGCCCGGCTGATCCTCAGCGCTCCCCGCGCCGCGCGTCCCGCCAGCCCCGCCCCACGCCGCGCAGCCGCACCGCCGGGCCCCCCTCGCGCGCGACCTGCGCCACCGCCAGGCCGAGCACCACCGCGTCGCGCCAGCCGGGCGCCACGAGCCGGAGCTGCCCCGACACCGCGTGCCGCTGCGCGAGCTCGGAGCGCCGGTCGAGCGTGGCGCCGCCCTCGTGCCAGCACCGCGCCCCCACGACGAGCGTGGCGCCACCTGCGCGCCGGCACAGCTCCACGTCCTCGCCGCCGTGGCGGAAGCGCTCGTCGAAGCGGAGGTGCGCGGGGAGGTGGAGGCAGGCGCCCGAGAGCGCGTCCACCCGCGTGTCCACCGCCGGGACCACGGTCTCCTGCACCACCCGCCCCCACCCGCGCACCCGCAGCCCCGCGGACTCCACGCCCCGCGGCCCCACGAGCACCGGACCGCACAGGCCCCCGGCGCGCGCGAGGCGCTCGAGGCACCCGGGCTCCGGGGCGGCGTCGTCGTTGAGGAGCACGGCGGTGGGGGTGCGCACGGCGGCGAGGCCCGCGTTCGCGGCGCGCGCGAAGCCGACGCCCCCGCCGAGGCGCACGCGCGGCACGTCGAGGTCGAGGCCCGCGTCGGAGTCGTCGGCCACGAGCACCGGCCAGCCCTCCACCGCGGCGAGCGCGCGCACGAGGAGGTCCCGGCGGCTCCGGTAGGGGATGACGACGGTGGGCTTCACCGCCCGCGCGCCCGCATCCGCCCCGCCCCCATCAGAAGTCCTCGCCCCGCCCGCCCGGCGGCGGCTCCCGCTTCGTGAGCACGATCTCGAGCCCGTCGATCGCGGAGGTGCCGACCGTCACCGGGTAGCGGCTGGCCTTCCCCTGGGGTTCGAGCGGGCCGGGGCCACCGTTGCCGTCCTCGTCGATCGAGGCCTGCAGGTAGACCTTGCCGGCGCCCTCGGCGATCGGCACGACGAACGCGCCCGGCCGGTCGAGCTCACTGAAGCCGATGACCTTCGGGTGCCCGCCCGCGCCCGCGGCGTGATCGGCGTCGAACGCCGTGAGCTTCACCTTTCCCGCCTTCCACCCGGGGTAGACCACCGTGCCGGAGAGCTTGACCGTCGGCCCCGTCGGCCCGCCCGTGCCGGAGCCCGGCGGCGGTTGGGAGGGGATGCCCGGCGCCGGCTCGGTGGGGACGCCCGGCCGCGGGGAGCCGACGGCCACGGTCGCGGCGCCGCCGGGGGTGGCGACGGTGGGAGAGCCGGGGACGCCGGGCGAGGGCTCTTCCGGGACGCCGGGCGGCGGCTCACCGGGGGCGCCCGGGAGCGGCTGGCCGTCCGGACCCATGGGGGTCGGG
>CAJBVW010000431.1 GCA_903959175.1 uncultured Pseudomonadota bacterium | reverse complement strand
GAGGCCGCCGCCGAGCCCGACGCCGCGCCCGGGGCCCGCGCCCGCGCCGGCGCCGACCTCCAGCGGCACGTCGAGGCCCTCTTCCTCGACGGCCTCTCCGACGCCGGCGACCTCCTCCCCCCGGGCGCGCTCCCCGCGATCCGCCCCCTCGCCACCTTCCGCGCCGGCCTCTTCAGCGAGGAGTGCCTCGCCGACCTCGCCGCCGTGACCGACGCCGCCTCGCTCGTCGCGGTCCTCCGCGGGCCGCTGTTCCTCTGGCGCGCGCTGGTGGAGGCATCCTGCCTCGAGGTCGTGCCCCTCCGCGAGGACGGCACCGTCGACGAGCCCGCCCGCGCCAAGGGCCTCGCCGACCGCGCCGCGAACGTGTTCGACGCCGTCTACACGGCCTGCTTCGCGGAGCGCATCGGCCCCACCGTCGCGCACGGCCCGGACGACACCGCCGGCCCCCACGTGGACGTGTACACCGTGCTCCCCGCCGCTCCCGACGGCGTGTCGGTCCTCCTCACCGCCGGGCTCTCCACGCGCGCGACCCCCTTCGCCGAGGCCAACGACGCCGGGCGCTGGCGCTTCGAGCTGGCCTGCTTCGCCGCCCCGGGCCTCGACCCCGCGGACCACTCGCGCCTCGCCCGCGAGCTCGTCACCCTCGCCCTCCGCCCCTTCCTGGACCCCACCTACGTGCTCGCCCCGGACGGCGGCGCGCGCCTCGTCGACCCGTGGTTCGCCTCCGTCGGCTTCCGCATGTGGGCCCTCTTCGAGCTCGACGCCCTCTGGGCCCGCCGCCTGACGTGGTCGCTCCCGCGCCACCCCGACTGGATCCTGGCGGTGCCGGTCACCCTGGCCGAGGCCCAGCTCGGCGCCGCGGAGGGGCCCGAGGCGCTGTTCAGCTCCCTCGAGGCCGCGGGGGCGCTGGCGTTCCGGCCGGGGCGCGTGACGTAGGGGCTACCACCGAACGGGGCAGTGCCCGCCCTCGGCGAGCCACGCGTCGACGAAGTCCGCGCGCGCGACGAGGAAGGACTCGAGGTTCGCCATCGCGGCGGCGTGCTCGGCGCGGCTGAAGGGCTTGCGGGTGTCCTCGACGAGGGCACCGCCGATCTGCTCGTTCCACGCCTCGGCCTGGGCCCACATGGCCGCGGGATCGTAGGCGGCGCGGGTGAGGGTGAGCTCCTCCACGAAGCGCTCGCACCAGCCGCGGTCGGCCAGGACGGTCTTCACGAGGGCCTCCTTCCCCCAGCCCGAGTGCTCGTGGGTGAGGGGGTCGGCGTTGACGGCGTCCGGCCACACCAGCCCGCCGCCGCCCGGGTAGGCGGAGTCGCCGAAGCTGATGTCGAGGTCGTACGGCAGGTAGACGAAGCCGCGGGACGGGTGATCGTAGAGGTAGTAGTTGATCTCCACGCCGGCCCAGTAGTTGTCGAGCGCGGGGATCATCGCCTCGGTCGCCCACTCGGCGACGGCCTGGTCGAGGTCCACCAGGGCGGCGATCTGCTCGACCGTGGTGGCGGCCTGGAGCGCCTGGAGGCGGGAGGTGTCACCCACGTCCTCGTTGGTCTTCAGCTCGCTGCCGCCCTGGTAGAGGTTGCCCTCGGCCTCCTCGAAGTGGCGCTCCAGGTACTCCTTGTCGATGCGCTCGATGTTGGTGTAGAGCCCGTAGTACGCGCCGTTCACCATGATCCGCGCGCTGTTGGCGCAGGAGTAGGGCAGTCCGCGGGCCTCGAACAGGGGGAAGGCGAGCCGCTCGTGCATCAGCGTGTGGTCGTACCAGGGCGCGTCGAACATGAGCTTGCGTTGGCCGTGGAAGCGCCCGGTCGGGTCCTCCTCGTTGAACGACACGACGAACTGCATCTTGTCGCAGCTCCACGACCAGTTCCCCTTCAGGCGCACCATCGCGGGGACGGTCTCGCCCTCGTAGGTGAGTTGGACGGGCCGGTAGGCCTGCGCGTAGTTCGCGCAGTCCGACTGCACGGCGGCCCAGTCCTCCGGCTCGAAGTCTAGCTCGAAGACCTGCAGGGTGTCGGGATCGTAGAGGTCGTCGCAGGCCTTGGGCCAGGTCTCGGGCTCCTCGACGGAGGTGTCCACCGAGGTGTCGACCGAGGTGTCGTCGGTGGTCTCGATGTCGGTGTCGCCGGTGGTGTCGGTGTCGTCGACGTGCTCGACGGTGTCGCCCGTGTCGGTGCGGTCGCCGCGCTTGTCCGTGTCGCCCGACCCGAGCTCGAGCGAGGTCTCGACGCATGCGGCCTGGGAGAGGGCCAGCAAAAAAAGCAGCGTGCGCATCGAAGACCTCGGCCCCGTCCCCATACCCGCGGCTCGCGTGGGCGTCTACCGGGCCTCACCCCCGCAGCGCCACCCGCACCGCGGCGGGTTCGGAGACGGTGGGGGCGGGCCCGGGGAGGGGCAGGCCGCGGCGGATGAGGAGCGCGTCGCCGAAGAGCGCGCGGGAGAGCAGCCCCGTGAGCCGCGCGACGAACACCCAGAGGCCCGCGAACATCAGACGGACGCGCACGAGCGCGAGGCACACGAGGGTGGCGAAGCCGCCGGCGACGACGAAGATCCGGTAGGGCCACCAGAGCGGGAAGGCGGCGAGCTCGGGAAAACGCTCGTGGAGGCGCCAGATCCGGCCGAAGGGCGGCAGGAGCGTGGCGAAGTCGTAGCCGAGGCGATGGGCGACGGCGTACACCTCGAGCGACATCCATGGCACCGCGGTCATCCCGCGCAGGATGTTGGGGTTGGCGAGCAGGCGCAGGCCGCGGAGGCCCTGCCGCTGCCGCGCCAGATCGCGGATGACGATCCAGTTCGCGGCGAGGTGGGCGGCCTCGTCCGTGCACACGCGCTCCACGAACGCGTCGAACGCGGGCGAGCGGAGGGCGGGGTGCGCCTTGAGGAAGGGGATGGTGCCGGCGTCGAGGAAGGTCTCGAAGACCGGGGTGGAGACGGCGACGAGCGCGGCGTCCACGTTCGGATCGAGAGAGTCGAACTGGTCGAGCACCAGCGCGTTGCCGAGGCCCGGCGGGAGCACCGGGGCGCCGGCCCGCGCGAGGAGCAGGCGGAGGCCGTCGGCGTGGCGGCGCTCCTCGCGGGCGAAGTGGTCGTAGAGCTCCCGGAGCGCGGGGGTGTCGCTCGCGTCCCGCAAGAGCTCGAAGTTGAGGCGCGCGATCTCCTCGACGTAGGTGACCTCGTTGAGCAGGCGCACCATGAGCGGCGGCAGCGGCGCGATGGTGGCGGGCCACGGGATGTCGTCGAGGCGCCACTGGTGCGCGCGCACGCGGGCGAGGAGGGCCTCCACCGCGCGGGGGTCGGCGAGGACGAGGCGGCCGTCCGCCGCGAGGGGGAGCCCGAGGACCGCGCGCTTCGCGAGGTAGAACGCGGCGACGCCGAGGGCCATCCCGGCGGGCACGTCCACCACGTAGTGTTGCTTGGTCGTGAGCGTGCCGAGCGAGACCCCCACCGCCCACACGATCGGGAGCGCGGCGGCCCACCGGGAGCGCGCCCGGAGCCAGCCCGCCCAGTTCAGCGCGACGCCCCACGCGAGGGCGACGTGCAGCGACGGGAAACAGTTGGACGGCGAGTCGGCGCGGCGCAGGTCGGCGAGCTCGCGGAGCGTGGCGGAGTCCCCCGCGGGGAGGGGGAAGAGGTCCCGCGGGTAGGTCGTCGGCCACGCGAAGAACGCGAGGCTGGCGACGGCGGCGCACACCGCGATCGTCCACAGGAGGCGCCGGCCCCAGCGCGCGTCGGGCACGGTCAGCCACGCGAGGAGCGCGGCCTTGGACCCCGAGCCGTAGATCCAGATGGTCCACGGCAGCAGCGGGATGGCCTGGTCGAGCGTCGTGAGCGGGAGCAGGTTCGGCGGGCCGGCGAGCTTGGCGACGCCGTAGAAGTAGAGGACGAAGACGCCCGACGCGACCCACCCGGCGAGGCGCTTGCCGTGGTCGAACGGGGAGCGGCGCAGGCCGAGGAATTCGAGGGCGCCGAGGAGGCGCGCGGCGAGGGCGCTCACGCCTGACGCTCCACGCAGCGCGTCGCGAGCGTGTGCAGCTCGGTCACGTCGCCGGGCAGCCCGACGAGCGCGGCGAGGGCGTGATCGTGGTGGGCGCGGGCGCGGGCGAGGCAGCGGTTCGGCACGTCGTGGCGATGGAGGGCGGCGAGCAGGGCGTCGGGCGGGGCGCCGAGGGCGTCGGGCTCGTCCTCGCGCAGCAGCAGCAGGGGGTAGGTGACGCGGCCGGTGCGCTGGTCCTGGCCCGCGCGCTTGCCGAGGACCGCGGTGTCGCCGACGTAGTCGAGCAGGTCATCCACGATCTGGAAGGCGAGGCCGAGCTCCTGGCCGTAGCGGGCGAGCGCCTTCTGCTGACGACGCGTAGCGCCCCCGGCCGCGCCGCCGCCGCTGGCCGCGTAGGCGAACAGCCGCGAGGTCTTCGCGGCCGCGATGGTGTACCAGTCGTCCAGGCTCATCGTGAGGTCCCCCGCGCGGGCGAGCTCGGCGCGCTGGCCCTCCGCGAGGGCGAGCAGGGTGTCCGCCACGTCGGACGCCCCCTCCGGGGCGGCGAGCAGCGTGCGCGCGAGGACCCACCCGGCCACGCCGACGGCGAAGGGCGTGGAGGTGACGCGGTGGAGCGCGGGGGCGCCGCGGCGGAGGTCGGCCTCGTCGATGATGTCGTCCAGCACGAGCGAGGCCGTGTGCGCCCACTCGGCGGCGAGGGCGACGGGGACCGCGGCGGCGTCGGGGCCGCCCACCGCGCGGGCGGCGGCGAGGGCGATGCGGGCGCGTAGGCGCTTCCCGCCCCGGGCGG
>CAJBVW010000430.1 GCA_903959175.1 uncultured Pseudomonadota bacterium | reverse complement strand
GGCGGGGCGCCCCATGCGGAGGGCGGCCCCCCCGAGGAGCGCGAGGGCGTCGACGTTGTCGGGCTCGTCCCGCAGGGCCTCGGCGTAGGCGCGCGCCGCGTCCGCCCAGCGCCCCGCCCGGTGGTGCTCCGCCCCGCGCTCCAGCGCCTCTCGTGTCGAGCTCACCCGCGACCTCCGCCGCGCGAAAGGTACGGTGGGGTGGGGGCGGGGTCAATGCGAGGAGGACGGTTACAACACCCCATGCTCGTCCCCGTCCCGGCCCCCGATTGGATGGATGCCACCGCGGTCGTCGGCGAGGCCCTCCGCGCCGGGACGTACCGCGCGCGCGCCGTGGCCCAGGCCGTCGGCATCATCGCGTGGAACGGCAAGCAGATGGACGGCCGGTGGTGGGAGCGCCCCAACTACGCGGACGGCGTCTTCGGCGACCAGGTCGAGCTCCTCCTCCGCGGCGGCCGGCTGCCCGAGGATCGCGTCCGCGCCGCGCTCCCCGGGGCGGCGTGGCCGGCGGGCTTGCTCGACGTCACGCCCGCCGGCGCCGCGCTCGACGGCACGATCGTGCCCCTCGAGTCGGACCTCGTGTGGACCGACACCCCCAAGCGCGCCTTCACCGGGGACGACGGCCTCTTCCTCCCCGACAGCACCACGCTCGCCGTGCGCCGGTGCCTCCCGCGCACGCCCGTCGCCCGCCACCTCGACCTCGGGAGCGGCGGCGGCGGCGTCGTCGCGCGCGCGGCCCGCTCGGCGGGGGAGGCCGTCGCCCTCGACATCAACCCTCGCGCCGGCCCCGGGTGTCACCGCACCGCCGCGCTCTCGGGGCTCGGCAACATCCGCCCCTACACCGGCACCTGCGCCGAGGCCGCCGATTTGGGCGCCTTCGACCGCGTGAGCTTCGTGCTCCCGCTCCTCCTCCCGTGGACCGGACTCGCCGCCGCCCCCGTCCACACCGTCGCGGCGGACAGAAACCTGCTACGGGAATTGCTGGAGCAGCTCCCGGCCTTGCTCGCCCCCGGCGGCCTCGCGATCCTCTACACCCAAGCGTGGGTGGGGCACGGGAGCCTGCGCGCCGCCCTCGACGACGCGTTCGGATCGCGCCCGTGGCGCGGCGTCCACTGGTGGGACTACGAGGGCCCGAGCCCGGTCGGCCCGCTCCGCTCCGGCATCCTCGCGGTGCGCGCGGACGGCGGGCGCGGCTGGGAAGAGACCCCGTTAGATGCCGAAGACGTGGGCGTGGACGACTGGTGGCCGGACCTCGCGCGGCGGCTCGGGGAGGGGTGAGCCGAGCGCTCGATCAGGCGATCGGGCCCTTCGGATCGACGGTGGGGATCGGCACCTCGCGCAGGCCCTCCGCCGAGAGGATCGCGTTCGCGGCGATGCGCCCGCTGGCACACGCGGCCTCCATCAGGTGGGCGACGATGTCCAGCTTGACGTGGTCGCCCGCGAGGAGCAGGTTGGGGATCGGCGTGACGGTGCCGGGGCGCAGCGCATAGTCCCCGGGGGCGAAGCGGCTGAAGTCGTCCTGGAGCTGCATCTCCTGGTGCAGGACCGTCGCGCCCAACAGCTCGGGGAGGAGGCGGGTCATCTCGACCAGCATGGCGTCCCGGATCGTGTCAATCGGCGCCATGTCGTCGGGGGCGATGGCGTACGCGTGCAATTCGACAACGGCGCCACCGGTGCGCGAGGCCCACGCGACGAACGGCTCCTGGAAGCGGGAGTAGATCGCCAACGAGTCGGTGTAGCGGAAGCGGGAGGTGGTGTAGAAGGCGTCCCGGTCGGCGTTGACGGGGCGGTCGAGCCACACGCGGAGCACCACGTAGGGGTCGGACTCGCCGAGGGACGCGATCTGCACGGCGAGGCCGGAGCTGCCGACGTACTCGGAGGCCGCCATCAGCTTCTTGAGGCCGCGCACCTCGCAGGCGACGACACACCAGTCGGCGTCGACCAACTCTTCTCCGCTACCCGGGCGCGTGACCGTCACGACGCCCTCGGCCTCGGTGGCGACCAACGTGTCGAGCGGGCGCGGCGGCGGGCCGCCGGTGACACGCCCCGCGGCGTCGAAGGTGCCACCGTGACACGGGCACCGCAAACCACCGGTGGCGGCGTCCTTCCCGACCGGGCACCCCTTGTGGGTACAGCGCCCGTCCAACGCCGTGAACCCCGTCTCCGTACGCGACACGAACACGGGGCTTCCGGCGCCGTCCCGCACCTCGGCGAGGCCCTCGCTCGGCACGTCCGCGGCGGGGAGGGTGACGCTGTCCGCCGCGGCGGGCCCACCCTCCACGACGACGCCCACCACGCGTTTCCCCTCGTGCGCGATACGGCGGACGCGGGTGCCGGTGCGGATCGTGCCGCCGAGGTCCCGCAGGCGCGCGGCGAGGGGCTCGACGATGGCGGTCATCGAGTCGGTGCGCGTGTAGTCGAACGCGAGGCCCTCGGGGTTGCCCATGAAGTAGAAGTGGAAGAAGCGAAGGGCCTCCGCCGCGGACAGCCGCTCGATGCGGTTGAGCGTGGTGTCGCCGAAGGGGCGGAGCACGGTGTCGACCATCGACGCCGGGATGGCGCGCTCCTTCGCGAAGGTGGCGAAGTCGATGTCGTCGAATTGGTCGAAGGTGACGGCGGGATCGAAGCGCATCAGGTCGAGGAGGCCCTCGCTCGGCTCGGTGAAGTCGGCGAACTTCAGGGTGTCGGACTGGGTGATCACCGAGAGCAGGTTGAGCGGGAAGATCGACGTGGTCGTGCCGAAGCGCTCCGGGGGGCGGTCGGCGAAGAGCACGGGGTAGCCGGTGGAGGGGACCAGATCTCCCAGCGCGCCGGCGTCCGCGAGGAGCGCGCGGAGGTTGTAGTACTGGGCGAAGAAGCCGTGGAAGCCGTGCTCGACCGGGAAGTCCTCACCGAGGGCCCGGATGGTCCACCCGCCGACCTTGCCGCCGAGGTGGGAGGCCGCCTCGAACAGGGTGACGGAGAAGCCGCGTTCGGCCAGGGTGATCGCCGCGGAGAGGCCCGCGAGCCCGCCGCCGACGACCACGACGCGCTTGGGCGGGCCGGTGGGACGCTCGGGGAGCGTGGCGTCGTCCGGGCGCGCGGCGCGGCGGTAGACGCGGCGCGGCTGGATGGCGACGCCGCCACCGAGGACACCGAGGCTCGCGGCGGCCAGCGAGGCGCCGCCGATGCGGAGGAGGGTACGGCGGTTCATCGGGAAGGCGCCCCGGGCGGGAAGGTGGAGCGTCCTATCGCGTGCCCGAGCGAATTGGCGTCGCGCGGGCCCTTCCCAACGCGGTGCGCCGGACTAGATTGAGCCGTCAATCGCGGAGCGGCCAGATGGTCAACGGGCTTTTCATCGGCGGGGAATGGACCACGGGCGGCACACCGCTTGAGGTGCGCAACAAGTACGACGGCGTGACCTTCGCTACCGTGGCTACCGCGCGCCCGGAGGACGTCGACGCCGCCATCGCCGCCGCGGCCCGCGCGGCCCCGGAGATGGCGCGGATGCCGGCGTGGCGCCGCTCCGAGATCCTCGCGCGCACGGCGGAGGGCATCCGCGCCCGCCGCGAGGAGCTCGCGCGGATCATCGCGATGGAGGCCGGCAAGGCGCTCAAGTTCGCGCGCACCGAGGTCGACCGCGCCGTCCAGACCTTCACCGTCGCCGCGGAAGAGGCCAAGCGCCTCCACGGCGAGACCATCCCGCTCGACGCCGCGCCCGCCGGCGAGGGCTACTTCGGCTTCTGGCAGCGCCGTCCCATCGGCGTGGTCGTCGCCATCGCGCCCTTCAACTTCCCGTTGAACCTCGTCGCGCACAAGGTCGCCCCGGCGCTCGCCGCCGGCAACTCCGTCGTCCTCAAGCCCGCGAGCACCACGCCGCTCTCCTCCGTCGCCCTCTGCGAGATCCTCCAGGCTGCGGGCCTCCCCGCCGGCGGCATCAACCTCGTGGTCGGCTCCGGCGCCACCGTCGGCGACCGCCTCGTGGCCGACCCCCGCGTCGGCAAGGTCACCTTCACCGGGAGCGCCCCGGTCGGCCGCCACATCGTCGCGCGCGCCGGCATCAAGAAGGTCACCCTCGAGCTCGGCAACGCCTCGCCGGTCATCGTCGCGCACGACGCCGACCTCGACCTCGTCGCGAAGCGGTGCGCGCTCGGTGCCTTCTACAACTCCGGCCAGGTCTGCCTCTCCGTGCAGCGCGTCTACGGCGATCACAGCATCGCCGAGCCCTTCCTCGAGAAGTTCCGCGCCGCCACTGAGGCCATGGTCGTCGGCGATCCGCTCGACGAGCGCGTGGACGTCGGCCCGATGATCGACCCCGGCGAGGCCGCCCGCGCCGAGTCCTGGGTCGCCGAAGCCGTGTCCGAGGGCGCGCGTGTGGTCGCCGGTGGCCGCCGCGAGGGCTCCGTCTACTGGCCGACGCTCCTCGACAACGTGCGCCCCGGCATGAAGGTCATCGACCAGGAGGTCTTCGCCCCCGTCGCCTCCTTCATCCCGTACGACACCTTCGAAGACGCCCTCGCGGCCGCCAACGCCAGCGACTACGGGCTCCAGGCCGCCGTGTTCACCCGCGACATCGGCAGGGTGCTCGCCGCGATCCGCACGCTCGACTTCGGCGGCGTCATCATCAACGACACGCCCACCTTCCGCGTCGACCACATGCCCTACGGCGGGATGCGCCAGAGCGGCATCGGCCGCGAAGGCGTGCGCTTCGCGATGGAAGAGATGACGAACATCCAGGTGATCGCCATCAAGGGCTAAGCGTGTGTGGGCGGGCCCTGGCGCGGTGCGCCCGGGCCCTCGTGCAGGGGCTCCCGCCCCCGCAACGCCCCCGGGGATCCGTCAGCGCGTCAACCACGCCAGGTGCGGCTCCACCATGAGCCCCGCGTGCGCCGCCCGCACCGCGCCGTCCGGCCCGATCACCACGGTCGTGGGCAGCGTGCTCACGTCGTAGGCGGCGCGGGTCGCGGCGTCCGCGCGGAGCACCGTGTAGTCGATGCCCAGGCTCTCTGCGGCCTTGCGCAGCGCGGCGGGCTCGCCGTCCACCGCGATGCCGAGCACCGGGATGTCGGGGTGCGCCCGCGCGAAGGACGAGAGGCCGGGGACCTCCGCGCGGCAGGGGCCGCACCAGGTCGCCCAGAAATTGAGCACGACGGTCTTCCCGCGGAGGTCGGCGAGGGTGTGCGGGTTCCCCTCGAGGTCGAGCAGCGTGAAGCCGGGCGCGGCCTCCGGGAGCGTGGGGGCGCGGAGCCACCCGACGCCGATCCAGAGCACCGCCAGCGCGACGACCGAGAACGCGAGCTCGGCGACGAGGCGCAGGGCCCGCCGGGCCAGGGGAGGGGGAGGGGAGGACGGCGCCTCGTCCGGGGCGCGGACGAGGAGGCCGTCGTCGGGAGGAGGTGCGTGCGTCACACCGACGACGTACTCCGCCGCGCGGCGCCCGGCCGCACGGGGACGAACGCTGACGTCGGGAGCCCGGAGAGGGCGTCGAAAGAATTCGAGCCGCGTTGCACCTCTATTTCATGGTATCCGCTGCGCGGGCACTTTGCTCAGACGTAAGGGTAGTGTAATTGAGCGAGAGAGGCTTTCATGATGCCTGAGCCCACGCATCCGCCGCAGCGCCAGCGGAACGCTCGTACGCGGCGCGATCGCGACGGATCCTACGCGATCCTCTTCGGCTTCTTCATCGTGATCCTGCTCGGGTTCGGGGCATTGGCGATCGACGTGTCGTACGTGCGGCTCGCGCAGATGCAAACGCAGGACATCGCCGACGCCGCCTCCCAGGCCGCGCTCTACCGTCTGCGCCGCACGGGCGATCTGGCGGACGCGCGGGACGCCGCCCTCTCCATCGTGGACAACAATCGGGTGGTGGGCGCCGTGCCGGAACTCGACGACGTGACGTTCGGCGTCTGGGACCACACGGCCAGCCCGCCGAGCTTCACCGCCACGGAGGAGCGCCCGAACGCCGTGAAGGTGCGCGTCTCGCGCCGCGGCGACAACGCGGTCGGCCTGTTCCTCGCGCGCCTGTTCGGCTTCGACGCCGCGAACATCACGCGGGAGGCGACGTCGTCCACGCGCGCGCTCCACGTCGTCCTCGCGATGGACATCACCGGCTCCTGGAGCCAGAAGAACTTCCGCAACGCCCAGCTCGCCTCGATCGCCTTCCTCGACGTGCTCGAGTCCAGCTACAGCGAGTACGACATGGTCGGCATGACCATCTTCTCCGGGCGCTACGCCTGGGAGTACACGCCGCTCCGCTACGTGGAGGACGAGGACGCCGACGGCGTCGCGCGCACCAACTGGGGGAAGCTGAACGTCGCGAGCAAAGGGGGCAAGGGCAAGACCTACCCTGCGGACTGCGACCTCAAGCCCGACACGCCCGCCGGGAAGAACAGCGCGCGGAACAACTACGCCACGGCGAACCCGGGCGGCTGCTACCCGGCGATGCCGCGGGAGTACACCGACGAGCCCGGCACCGACCACACGACCAGCCTCATCCAAGCGCGGACCATGTTCGAATCCGAGGTCGATCCGACCGCGTTCCGTGCGCTGGTCATGCTGACGGACGGCGTCCCCAACGGCCTCCTCGCCGCCCACGGAAAGTACCGCAGGGATCTCGGCTACACCGAGACCCGGTGGTCGGAGTACCTCGGCGTGGTCCCGCACACGACGGCGCAGGTGAAGAGCCAGTCGAACACCCTCACGCAGTCGCTCTACGACGATCTCGGGGTCAACACCTGGGTCGTCTCCTTCGTGCAGAACGACCCCTTCATGGAGACCATGCCCAAGGGCATCGGCTACTACACCAACACCTCGAATTCAGCGGCCCTCGTCACGATCTTCGAGGACATCGCCAACTCCCTCCCGATGGCGATCGTCAAGTGACCCGCCGCGCCCGCCGCGCCGGCGCCACCGCGTTGGAGTTCGCCCTCGTGCTCGTCGTGTTCGTGCCGCTCGTGGCAGGCGTGATGGACGTGGCGTGGCTCGCGTTCCAGCGCTCGGCGCTCGCCAGCTCCGTGGCGCTCGGGTGCCGCGCCGCCGCCCTGGTCGACCCCGGCGAGGGCGACACCGACTGGGACACCCTCGCCACCGCCGCGGAGGACGAGGTCCTCCTCGCGCTCGCCTCCACCGGCGCGCCCTGCGAGCCCGACGAGTGCACGGTCGAGCTCAGCTCCTTCGGGACGGACCCCGGCCGGAGCCTCGGGTGCACCGTCTCCCGCGAGTTCCAGCCGCTCACGAGCCTCGTGCTCGACCCGATGGCGATCGCGGCCACGATCGTCGTGCGCATGGAGTGGCAGCGATGATGCGGGCGCTCCACCGGGGCCGTCGCGCGGGCGCAGCCGCGCTCGAGTTCGCGCTCTGCCTCCCGATCTTCCTCGTCATCCTCGGCGGCGTCGCGGATCTCTCCCAGTTCGTGTCGCTCCTGCAGATCGTCTCTCGCGCCACGCGGGACGGCGCGCGCATCGGCTCCGTCAAGATCGAGGGCGCCACGCCCACCGGAGACCTCATCGAGGCGGACTCCATCGCGCACGCCTACCTGCTCCTCGCGGAGGCCGGGTACCCCTGCGGTGCGGACTGCTCCGTGACCGCGCAGTGGGAGGCGCTGGACGGCGCGATGTTCGTGCGGGTGCGCGTCGAGTACCCCTACGAGCCCTACGTCGGACTCACGAGGTTCCTCGCGGACAACGCCACGGCGGAGTTCGTCATGCTGACCCAGCAGCAGCTCTGAACCGCTCGGGCTGTATCGAAACGATACGATCGCTCGTCTTTTGCGGCGCGAACTTTTTGCATTCAAATCCTGACAAGGCGCCGCCGAGCCCGTCCCGCGTGAGCGATCCGACGCGGTGCGACGCGTGCACCAAGACGCACATCATCGACGATCCCGGCCAGTACTACGACTACGCCATCGCGACGGTCATCAAGTACCAATTGCACGAGCCGATCGCGAGGCGGTGACCGCCGCGAAAGAGCTGGCCGCGATCGCCGCGGGGCGTAGCTTGGACGCAACGCGGAGCGTCGGATGACCGGGGTCGTGAAGGCGGGGACGAGCGCTGAGGTCGCCGTCGTGAAGGATCCGCGTTGGGGAGGGGCTGCCGGCCTCTCCGCGCTGCGGAAGGGGTTCGCGACATCGCCCGACTACGACGCGCTCTTCGCGCTAGGGTGGCCGCACATCCGCTTCGTGGTGGCCGGGCACCGGGAGGACGAGGACCCCCAGGCCAACGCGCTGCGGATCCTCGCCATGGCCGACCCGCCGGCGCGCTTCGCGTGGCCCCGGATGGTCGCGCAGGGCGTGGTCCGCGCGTGGGGCCTCCCCTCGATCTTCGAGCTGGCGCCGGGCGTCCAGGGCTTCCGGCTCGCCGCGGAGGAGGCCGTGTGGCGCCCCGAGCCGATCACCCCCGCCGAGGCCGCCGACCTCGTGGCGTGCCGCCTCGGCCAGGAGGTCCCCGGCGTATCCGACCGCGGCATCGAGAGCTTCGTGTTGCTGCTCGAGGCGCTGGTCGGCGCGGACTCGGTGGGCGGCGCCATCCTCGACGCGCTGGAGGCCACCCCGGTCGACACGCTGCTCTCCGAGTGGTCGCTCCCGCCACACGTCACGTTCCACCTCGGGTTTCTGCTGCTCCGGGTGCCCCAGGCCACCCACGACGCGTGGCGCCGTCGTATGGCGACCTTGCTCGATCTCTGCTTCGAGGCCCGTCCGACCCTCCGCCGTCAGGGCTTCCGCGGGGCGGGCAGCTCGCACGCGCGTGCGCTCCACCTCGCGCTGAACGGCGCGGGGGCCGCCGAGAACAGCACCGACCGCAGCCTGCGCTGGTACGTCCACGCGAATGACGACTCCGTGCTCGTCCGCATGCGCGTCGCCGTGAACCGCTCCGCCTACGAGCCCGACGCGCGCCTCGTCTTCCTCGGCGGGCCGGACGTGCTCCAGCGCTACACCCGCGACTGGACGAAGCTCGGCACGACCGACGCGCAGCGCTGGTTCTTCGAGCAGATGGCGCCGATCGCCGACGCCGCGATGTACCCGTTGATGCTGGAGATGGCGGGCCGCTCGCTCGTCCGGCCCGAGGTCATCGGCTGGTTCGTGAAGCACGCCGGGGCCACGCGGGCCTTCCTCGAGCAGACCGCCGCGGGGGACGGCACCGCCGCCACCAGCGCACGTCTGGTGCTCAAGGCGATCGCCGCCGCCGCGTAGGCGGGCAAGCGTGCGCCAGGAGCGCTATAATCGCGCCATGTTGCTGCTCCTCTCGTCCGTTGCGTTCGCCGGTTGGACCCAGACCGCGGAGGAGAACGGCTGCGTCTACTTCGTTGGGGATCGCCAGGGCGCCTACGCGCCGGTGCGCGCAGAGTGTGACTGGCCGATCGCCGCGGAGAAGCTCCAGAAGATCCTCGCCGACAACAAGTCGCACGCCGCATACTTCGGGTCGGTCATCGCGTCGAACGTGCTCGGGCCCACCGCCGGCGGCGAGCTCGTCTACCAGGCGCACCAGGCCTCCGGCATCTCGGATCGCGAGATCGTCCTCGTGATGGGGCAGGCGCCCATCGCCAGCGGCGTCCGCTACACCTGGGAGCGCGCCCCCGACCAGTCGAAGTCGACCGGCAAGCTCGTCCCCACCGTCGTCGACACCGGCAAGTGGGAGGTCACGAAGAGCGCCACCGGCGCGAAGGTCGTGTACGAGCTCCTCTACGATCCGGGCGGCAGCGTGCCGAGCTTCCTCGTCCGCTCCTTCCAGGGGTCGGGCACGCGCACCCTCGTCGGCGAGCTCCGCACCTGGGCCGAGACGCATTGATCCGGCTCTGGCTCACGCTCCTGCTCGGCGGCGCGCCCGCCTACGCGGCGGTGCCCTCCCTCGCGGCGGACGAGGAGGCAGCCCTGCGTGCGCATGAGGTCGTGCTCCGCACGCTGCCCGAGCGAGCCCCGGGCGGGATCCGCGTGCTCGGCATCGTCGACATCCAGGCCTCGACGGACGCCATCTGGGCCGCGCTCCTCGACTTTCCGGGGCGCCGCGTCACCAACACGGCGGTCAAGAGCGTGGAGTACTACAAGCCCTCCACCCCGACCGACCAGTGGGTGAAGTGGAACATCTCGAAGTTCGGCTTCGACGTGACCTACCACAACCACTACACGCTCGAACGTGCGGCCGGCCGCCTCACCCACGACCTCGACCCCTCGCTCCCGAACGACCTCGCCGGGAGCCACGGCGTCTACGAGCTCCATCCGAGCCCCGCGGGCGCGGGATGGACCCGCCTCGCGTACGAATGCGAGAGCAACTTCGGGCAGACGTTGCCGAGCTTCGTCCAGCGCTGGATGAGCACCAGCGGCACGCGTGACTTCCTGTCGAGCATGGCCGGCCGGGCCGAGGCGCAGGCGGCGAAGTGATCGCGCTGCTCGCCGCCGCTGCGCTCGCCGCGCCGATGGAGCTTCACACCACCCACCAGCTCGGAGTGGCCCTCTTCCCCGAGGGTGTCCAGTACATGTTCGAGGTGGAAGGCCGCATCCCGCTGTGGAAGTCCGAGCACTTCCTCCTCGCGGACGGGCACGTCGCGCTCATCGGCCACGCCGAGCTCACGCCCTCCTTCCCGCGCGTGGGCCCCGTGCTCCGCATCGCGCCGGTCGCCTTCTGGGACGCGACGCTCAAGGCCTACGGGACCTGGTACTTCGGCGCCTTCTCCAGCATCCTCCCGTTCGACGACCCCGAGTTCGAGGCCACGCGCCTCGCGAAGCGCGCCCTCGTCCGGGAGGGCGAGCGCACCGGCGGCTGGGGGATCCGCTTCGACGCGGAGACGCGCCTCAAGGGCAAGGCGGGCCCCGTGATCGTGGTGTTGGAGCTGCAATATCGGCGCCACCACGTCGAGGTGCCCGACGGCGACCTCGCGTACTTCTGGGAGCCGACGGAGATGCTCAACGTCGCGGCGGACGGCGAGGTCATCAACCGCAACGGCTACCTCTTCTTCGAGCTCATCAAGCCGGTGAAGGGGACCGCGGAGGTCGCGGCGAACGACACGAAGTTGTGGGTGGGCGCGATCGGGATGTGGCAGTCCTCGCCCCAGACGGGGGATCGCAACATCCGCGTCGGCCCGATCGCGTCCTGGAAGCCGGCAAACGGTCTACAGGTGCCGACGCTCCTCATCGGCGCGCAGGCGTGGGTGGACAGCAATTCCGTCCCGGTGCTGCCGCCGTACACCTTCGTCGCCGCCAGCTGGGCGCGATGAAGCCGATGCGATGAAGCGCGACGGCGGGCTCTCCCTCCCGGACACCCTGTCCCCCACGGCCCTCGCGCGGGTGGGCGTCGGCTTCCTCCTGCTCATCGCGGCGGTGGCGGTGGTCGGCGCGCTCCTCCGTGAGCCCATCGCGGCCTTCTCGACCGCGCTCCTCGCCCAGCTCGGCGGCGTCGGCCTCTTCGTCGCCCTCTACGTCACCGATCCGATCCCGGGCCTCGGCTTCCAGCCGGTGATGTTCCTCGCGTTCACGGGCGGCGTCGGCGCGGTGCAGGTCTTCCTGTGCGCGTGGGCCGCGTCCTTGTGCGCGAGCGTCTCCGTCTACGCGTTCGGGCGCGCGTTCCGGGGCCGCCCGGCGCTCGTGGCGCTCCTGCTCCGGTGGCGGATCGGGCACTGGATCCAGGCCTACGGCGCCCGTGCCATTGCGGTGGCGGCGGTCGCGCCGGTGCCCTTCGCCGTCGCGACCTTCGGGGCGGGCGTCATGGGGCTCTCCCTGCGGGATCTCGTGCTCGGGGCCTCGGCGCGCGGGCTGAAGATGGGCTTCACTCTCGGCGCGATCATGGCCGGGTGGGGCGTCGGCGCGTGAGCCGGCCCCTCGCCACCGACCCCTCGCTCCCCGACACCCGGGAGCGGATCCTCGAGGCCGCAGCGCCGTTGTTCGCGACGGAGGGCTTCGCCGGGGCCTCCACGCGCGCCATCGCGCAGGCCGCCGGGGTCAACATCGCCACGCTCGCCTACCACTTCGGCGACAAGCAGGGCCTCTATGCGGCCCTGGTGGACCGCACCTACGCGCGCCTCGCCACCGTCGAGCTCCCCGGCGGGGAGGAGCACGATCCCGACGCCCGCCTGCGCGTGCTCGTCAAGGCGATGTACCGCTTCGCGCGGGCCCACCAGGGGGAGCTGCGGGTGCTGCTGCGCCACGTCCTGGAGAACCGCCGGCTGCCCGACGCCGTGGCCGCCACCTGGATGGCGCCGCTGCTCGCGCGCGTCGGCGAGGCCCTCGCGCCGCTCGGCATCCCGCTGGACCCGGAGCGCATGCTCGCGCTCCTCTCGTTGAACCACCTGATCGTGCGCTACGCCATCACCGAGCCCGAGGATCTCGCCCTCTTCGGCTTCGCGGGCGATCCCCACGACCGCGTCGGGGACCACCTCGCGGACGTGGCGTGCCGCACGTTGGGGCCCCTGCGCCGCTGAGAGGATGCCGACTCGGCACCGTCTGAGCGCGAGGCCCCCTCGCGTCAGCGCCCGCGACCCGAGCCGCGGGGCGGCTTCCCGCGACCGCCGCCACGGGAGGGGCGCGTATCCGAGGGGCGCTGGTCGTTCGGACGGCGACCGCCGGGGCGGCCGTGGGTCGGGCGAGGAGGGGCGGGCACCGGCGCCTCGGTCGGGGCGAGCGCGGACACCGGCCCGTCGCGCCCCTGCACCTTCTCCGCGAACTTGCGGCGGAGGATCTCGAGATCGTCCGCGAGCGGCGCGTCGAAGTGGAGCGGCTCCCCGGTGAAGGGGTGGCGGAAGGCGAGGCGCGCGGCGTGGAGCGCGAGGCGCGAGGAGAGACCGGCGACGTGGCGATCGGCGTAGAGCGGGTCACCGAGGACGGCGTGCTCCAGCTCGGCGAGGTGGATGCGCACCTGGTGGGTGCGGCCGGTCTCGAGCTTCGCCTCGACGAGCGAGACCTTCCCGTAGGACTCGACGCGTTGGAGCCAGGTGATCGCCGGCTTGGCGTCGAAGCTGTGGCCGCTGCCGCGGAGCCCGTCGCCGCGGTCGCGCACCATCATCGTGCGGATCTCGCGCGCGGGGCCCTCGGGGAAGGAGCCGCGGACGAGCGCGAGGTAGCGCCGCTCGACGGTGTGGGCCTCGAAGAGCTCCTTCAAGGCGAACTGGGCGGCGTCCGTGCGGGCGACGAGCATGACGCCGGAGGTGTCCTCGTCCAACCGGTGGACCGCGAGGGCCGAGCCGAGGCGCGTGCCGACGTATTTGAGGACGTTCTCGGTGTCGTGACGGCCCGGCGCGGGCACAGCGAGCATCTCGGGCGGCTTCCACACGACGGCGAGGTGCGGGTCGTACCAGAGCATGACGGGGTCACGCCCGACGACCATGCGCGGGGTGTTCGGGTCGTAGCGGACGCGGGTGGGGTCCACCAAGCGGCCGCCGTCGGCGGTGGGGACGCGGTCGATCCTTACTTTTCCGGTACGGAGGGCCTCGCGCGCCGCGTTGCTGCGAAGCCCGAGGGTGGCGAGATGGTCGAGCAGGCGGATCATGGGAGGACTCGGGACGCGGGCATCTAACCCGCGGCGGTCGGTTTTCGGGCGTCACGACCACCCGGACGTGTAGCCGCTACATGCGTCCGCCCCTCGCGCCGGGGGCCACGAGGGCCTTCCGACGGAGGGGCGGGCGGGGAGAGGGCGTCGGTCCCGAGGATCCGTGCCGATGGGCACCGGGGGTGGTGCGTGGCCGCGGAACCGACAACGAGCCCACGTTATGCAGCTTCCGTGCCAATACCGACGAACGCCGAGTTATTCGCGTCTGGCCGTACGGGGCGCCGAGCGGGCGTGGGGGCGTGTCCGTAAAGGTGACGGTTCTTCCGTGGGTGTGTATCGAAACGATACACCATCACGGCTCCGGATCGACCTCGAGGTCGCTCAGGGTCCGGTAGAGGGTCATCCGGCTCACGCCGAGCAGCCGGGCGGCCTCCGCCTTGTTGCCACCGGCGACCCGCAGGGCCTCCATCACGTGGAGGCGGCTGACCTCCCGGAGGGTGGGGAAGGGGCGACCGGTGGCGCGGGGCTCGGGCGGGCGGGGCTCGTACGCGGGGGCGCGCGCCGGCTCGAAGGGCTCCGGGGGCGGGGTCCGCGTGGGCTCGAGGTGGAGGAGGGGCTCGCCCTCGCCCTCGTCGTGGGCGCTGGGCCGGCGGCGCTCGAGCGCGACGGCGCGGAGGAAGGGCTGCGGGAGGTCTGCGATGCCGAGCACCGTGCCGCGTGCGGCGACGACCGCGTGGGCGAGGAGGTTCTCGAGCTCCCGGACGTTGCCGGGGAAGGGGTACGACGAGAGGAGCTCGAGCACGCGGGGGTCGAGGTCGACGACGGGCTTGCCCTCGCGCGCGGCGCACACGCGCACGAAGTGCCGCGCGAGCTCGGGGATGTCGCCCGCGCGATCGCGGAGGGGCGGGAGGTTCACCGTGTAGACGGAGAGCCGGTAGTAGAGGTCCTCGCGGAAGCGGCCGACGGCGACGGCCTCCTCGAGCGCGCGGTGGGTGGCGGAGACGACGCGCACGTCCGCGGTGAGGGTCTCGACGCCGCCGAGGCGCACGAACTCGCCCTCCTGGAGCACGCGGAGGAGCTTCGGTTGGAGGCCGAGCGGCATGTCCCCGATCTCGTCCAGGAACAGGGTGCCGCGGCGGGCCATGTCGAAGCGGCCGAGCTTGCGGGCGGTCGCGCCGGTGAAGGCGCCCTTCTCGTAGCCGAAGAGCTCGGCCTCCAGCAGGTTGTCCGGGATCCCCGCGCAGTTCACCGCGATGAACGGGCCGTCCCGACGGGGGCCGTTCACGTGGAGGGCGCGCGCGATGAGCTCCTTGCCGGTGCCGCTCTCGCCGCGGATGAGGACGGGCACGCGCGACGGGAGCGCGCTCTGCACGGAGCGGAACACGCCGCGCATGGCGGCGGAGCGCGAGACGATGCCGGCGAAGGGCGCGGACTGGGCGGCGGACTCGACGAGCGTGCGCGCGTGGTCCACGGCGTCGGGCAGGCGGGCGGCGAGCTGGACCTTGTCGACGAAGTCGAAGGCGCCGTCGCGGATGGAGTCGAGCGCGAGGTCGGTCGAGGCCTGGCCGGTGAGCAGGATGACCGGCATCTCCGGCGCCACGAGGCGGATCTGGCGGAGGAGCTTGGTGCCGTCGATGTCGGGGAGCTGCACGTCGAGGACGACGACGCCGGCGAAGCCCTCGCGGAGCACGGCGAGCGCGTTGGTGCCGTCTGCCACGGAGCGCACGCGGTAGCCGCGGGCGCCGAGGAGGCGCTCCACCAGGACGCGGATCCACGGATCGTCGTCGATGACGAGCACGTCGCGGCTGGTCGAGACCTGCATCGCACGCAGATAACCCGCGGCCCCACTCAGCATCGTGACGCGCGTCAGTCCGGAAGGGACGCGCCGAGGACGAGGTACGCCTGACCTGCGAACACGCCACCCGCCTGGTTGTACTGGGCGCCGGCGAGGAGGTCCCCGACGCCGTCCCCGTCGACGTCTCCCGCGCCGGACACCGCCCGCCCCGCGGCGTCTCCGGGGGCCTCGGCCGCGAACAGGGCCCTCGCCGCGTCCCCGAGCGCACGCACACCGGGGGTGGCGGCGTCGGTGACGAGGTACACCGCGCCGCCGTCGCTCGCGTCCTCGCCGCCGGCATCGGAGCCCGGGGCCCCGATGAGCACGTCCGGGAGCATGTCGCCGTCGGTGTCGTCGGTGATCGCCACCGACCAGCCGGCGAGGTCGCCCTCGGCGTCGCCCACGAGGGCGGGCAGGGCGTCGTCCAGGGGTGCGTCGCCGTCGGACACGGGGCCGAGGAGCACGTAGATGCGCCCTCCGGAGACGCCGTCCGCCGCGACGAGGAGGTCCGCGAGGCCGTCGCCGTCGAGGTCGCCCCCGCCCGCGAGCGCGCCGCCGGCGTAGGCGCCGTTGCCGGGCCCGACACGGCGGGCGTCCGCCATCGAGCCGTCGTGATCGCCGGCGGACACGGGCCCGCGCAGGACCCAGACGGCGCCGGAGTCCGCGCCGCCGTCATCCGCGCCGCTGGCGCCGAGCGCGAGGTCGTCGACGCCGTCCCCGTCGAGGTCTCCGGGCGCCGCGATCGCGTCCCCCAGGCCGTCCCCGCCGGTGGACTCGCCGTGTGTGCGCACGCTGGAGGCGGCGCCGGCGCCGGTGAAGGTCGCGTAGGCGTCCCCGAGGGAGCTGACGCCGGGCGCGAAGGGGCCGCGCAGGAGGTAGACGCGCCCACCGCCGCCGCCGCCGGCGTCGTTGCCGGTGGCCCCGACGAGCACGGCCGCCACGTCGTCTCCGGCGGTGTTCCCGGCCGCGGCGACGCGGGCTCCGGCCTGGTCGCCGAGGGCCTCGCCGAGGAAGGCCACGGGGGCGTCGTCGGCGTCGGTGGTGCCGGCGGGGAGGGGATCGGTGAAGAGGAAGACCTTGCCGGCCTCGACGCCCGCCTCGTCGTGACCGAGGGCGGACACGAGCAGCTCGGGGAGGCCGTCATCGTCTACGTCTCCTGCGCCGGCGACCGCGTAGCCGACGAAGTCGTAGGGGTGGGAGCCGCGCACGCAGGCCTGGTCCGCGAGGGGGTGGGCGCCGGGGGCGAGCGGAGCGTAGGCCACGCAGGCGAGGCTGGCGTAGAAGGCGCTGATCACGAGGTCGTCGCGCCCGTCGCCGTCGAGGTCGCCGGGCCCGGCGACGGCGCTGCCCGCCGCGGAGGAGGGGGCACCGACGAAGCGCACGTCGGCCGCGCCGAGCGTCGCGATCGGGAGGGGCGTCGCCGTGTCGGTGTCCGCGCCGGTGTCGTCGTCGACCCGTGCGCCGCTGTCGGCCCCGCCGCTGCAGCCGGTGAGCGGAGGGAGGAGGAGCAGGGGGGCGAGCCAGCGCATGCGGACGCCTATCCCGCAGGCCCGCTGCCGCGCGTCAGACCCGCTGATCGCCGGCGTACACGAAGGGCGGGTCGCGCCGGTCGTGGCCGCGCCACCGCGCCCAGTCGGCCTGGTGCTTCCGTCGCTCGGGGCCCGCGTAGTGGCGACTGTCTTGTTTCGGGGGAGGGGGTGCGTAGGTTCGTGACAGGATGGGAACTCCCAATCCTGACGCGGTTCGGCCCGCGTTCCAGGTCCTGGCCTGGATACTGATGGGTGTGGTCGGGGCCGCTTCGGCGGTCCTGGTGCTCTTCTACGGGGGACTTCCGGGACTGGAAGTCTTCCTGTTGGCGCTGATGGCCGGGGGGGCTCTGGTGGTTTCAGCGCGCGGAGGGCATCGAGGACGGGGGACGCCGTGAGCGCCCCGACGACTGATCAGGCGGGCCCGGCCCCCCTGCCCGGAGACGGCAGGGGGGCCTCCTCCCGTTCCTGAGGTCGCTCCGCCGGCATTTTGAGGTAGGGCTGGACGAAGCTCGGTTTCGTCCTCACTCTCTCGGAATGGAAGTACGAACCTCAGCCCCCAAGCTCCTCCAAGCGAACGCGAAGCTGGAGCTCCGCGGACCCCGAACGCCCGTCGCCGCGCAGGTGCTGCCGCCGGAGGCCCTCGCCTTCGTCGCGGAGCTGGCGCGGCGCTTCACCCCGCGCGTCCAGGAGATCCTCGCCCGTCGGCGCGAGCGCCAGGCGGAGTTCGATCGCGGGCGCTTCCCCGACTACCTGCCCGAGACCGTGGGGATCCGCACCTCCGAGTGGACGGTCGCGCCGCCACCACCCGAGCTCCAGGACCGCCGCGTCGAGATCACCGGCCCCGTCGACCGCAAGATGATCATCAACGGGCTCTCCTCGGGCGCGAACGTGTTCATGGCGGACTTCGAGGACGCGACCTCTCCCACGTGGCAGAACCTCGTCGAGGGCCAAATCAACCTGTGTGACGCCGTGCGCGGCACCATCCGTTGGGTGAGCCCCGAGACCGGCCGCGTCTACGCGCTCGGGCCCAACCCCGCGACCTTGTTCGTGCGCCCGCGCGGCTGGCACCTCTGGGAGAAGCACCTGCTGGTGGACGGCCAGCCCGTCCCCGGCGCCCTGTTCGACTTCGGGGTGTTCTTCTGGCACAACGCCGCGCACCTCGTCCAAGCTGGCAAGCGCCCGTGCTTCTACCTGCCGAAGCTGGAGAGCCACCGCGAGGCGCGGCTGTGGGCGGAGGTGTTCGCCTTCGCCGAGGGCGTCGTCGGCATCCCCGCCGGCACCGTGCGCGCCACCGTACTCATCGAGACGCTCCCCGCCGCCTTCGAGATGGACGAGATCCTGTGGGAGCTGCGCGCCTACTCGGCGGGCCTGAACTGCGGGCGATGGGACTACATCTTCAGCTACATCAAGACCTTCGCCGAGCACGCCGCCTTCGTCGTGCCGGATCGCGGCGCCATCGGCATGGACCAACCGTTCCTGGCCGCCTACACACGCGCGGTCGTCGCCATCTGTCACCGCCGCGGCGCCCACGCCATGGGGGGCATGGCCGCGCAGGTCCCCATCAAGGACGACCTCGCCGCGAACGCCCGCGCCCTCGAGAAGGTGCGCGCGGACAAGCTCCGCGAGGTGCGCCTCGGCCACGACGGCACCTGGGTGGCCCACCCCGCGCTCGTCCCGATCGCCCGCGAGGTGTTCGACGCGCACATGCCCGGCCCCAACCAGATCGGCCTGCGGCCGCCCGGCGGGCCGCCCCGCGCCTTCGACCTCTGCGCCGTGCCCCAGGGCCCGCGCACCCTCGCCACGCTGCGGCACGACATCGACGTGTCCCTCCGCTACCTCGAGGCGTGGCTGCGTGGCGTCGGGAGCGTGGCGCTGTTCGGGCTGATGGAAGACGCCGCCACCGTCGAGATCGCCCGCAGCCAGATCTGGCAGTGGATCCGCCACGGCGCCCGGCTCGATGGCTCCGTGGAGCTCACCGTCTCCCTCTTCGAGCGCGTGCTCGAGGAGGAGCTCGACCGCCTGCGCGCCGAGGCCGGCGCTGAGGCCTTTCAGCGCGGGCGCTGGGTGGAGGCGCGCGCGTTGTTCCATCGCGCCTGCACCGCCCGCCGCCTGCCCCCCTTCGTGACCTCGCTCGCCTACGAGCGGATCGTCACGCTCCTGCCTCCGACCCTGGAGTGATCCGATGCCGAGTCGAAAGCCCAACGCTCCTCCCCGCGTCACCGCCCCCGCCGCGCTGGATCCGGCGCCCACGGCGCGCTGGACCGGCGTTGTCCGCCCCTACGCGCCCGCCGACGTCGCGCGCCTCCGCGGTACGCTCCACGTCCGCCACACCCTCGCCGAGGTCGGCGCCGACCGGCTCTGGGCCCAACTCAACGCGGCCGATCCCGTCACCGCGCTGGGCGCCTCCACCGGCAATCAGGCCGTCCAGCAGGTGCGCGCCGGCCTGCGCGCCATCTACGTGAGCGGCTGGCAGGTCGCGGCGGACGGCAACCTCGCCGGCCAGACCTACCCCGACCAGAGCCTCTACCCGTGCAACAGCGTCCCCACGCTCGTAAAGCGCATCAACCAGGCGTTGCAGCGGGCGGATCAGATCGAGCACGCCGAGGGGCGAGGGGACCGCCACTGGTTCGCCCCCATCGTCGCGGACGCGGAGGCGGGCTTCGGAGGGCCGCTCAACGCCTACGAGATCACGCGCGCGCTCGTCGAGGCCGGCGCGGCCGGCGTGCACCTCGAGGACCAGCTCGCCAGCGAGAAGAAGTGCGGACACATGGGCGGCAAGGTGCTGCTCCCGGTCAGCCAGTTCATCCGCTCCCTCATCGCGGCGCGGCTGGCCGCCGATGTGTTGGGTGTCGACACGGTCCTCATCGCGCGTACGGACGCCGAGAGCGCCAAGCTCGTGACGAGTGACATCGACCTGCGCGACCACCCCTACCTCGTCGGCACGCGCAGCGGCGAGGGCTTCTTCCACTACCGGGGCGGGTTGGACGCCGCGATCATGCGCGCGATGGCCTACGCGCCCTACGCCGACGTGTTGTGGTGCGAGACCTCCACCCCCGACCTCGCGGCGGCCCGGCGCTTCGCGGAGGCGGTGCGCGCCGCCTTCCCGGGCAAGATGCTCGCGTACAACTGCTCGCCGTCCTTCAACTGGAAGCGCCACATGGACGCCACCACGCTCGCGCACTTCCAACGCGAGTTGGGCGCGATGGGCTACCGCTTCCAATTCGTGACGCTCGCCGGCTTCCACAGCATCAGTCACGGCATGTTCACGCTCGCGAGCGCGTACCGCGAGCGCGGCATGTCCGCCTACGCCGAGCTCCAGACCGCCGAGTTCGCCGCCGAGGCCCTCGGCTACACCGGCGTGCGCCACCAGCGGGAGGTCGGCACCGGCTACTTCGACGACGTCGCGCAGATCATCGCGGGGGGCACCTCCTCCACGACCGCGCTCGACGCCTCCACCGAGGCCAGCCAGTTCGGGCCGGAGCTCGAGACCGCCTGACCCACCGGGGCGGGGAGGGGAGGCGGAGGCCGGGTGCGCGTGCGCGAGCGCGACGGCGCCCGGGTGGGGCTGGGCCGTCCCCCTCGCGCTGCTCGCGATCCGGCGTCGAACCCCCTAGAACACCGGGAAACCGGTCCCGCCGTCGCCGTCCGCCGCGCCGCCGTACTCGTCGCCGGTGCCGGCCCACGACACGCCGAAGGTCGAGTCGTCCGCGGGGAGCCGCAGCTCGTCGGCGGGCCACACGTAGGTGTCGGCGTCCCCGCCGCTGTCGAGGAAGATTCCCTCGGAGCCCGTGTTGATGCGGGTGTCACACTCGGTGGAGTGGTTGCCGAGGCCCGTGGAGTAGGTGGAGACGGCGTTGTAGGTGTCGCTGCCGTCGAGGTCGACGAACACGCCCACGCCCTGACAATTGGACGCGCCCGCGGCCAGGGTGGTGTAGGTGTAGACGTCGTCGCCGCCGCCGTCGATCATGACGCCGACGCTGTTGTCGTGACCGGAGCCGAGCATCACGTTGAGCGGCGTGAAGTTCGGGTTGTAGGCGTCGTTGCCGGCCGTGTCGACCAGCATCGCGAGCGCATAGTGCGCCGCGCCGCCCTGGACGTACCAGAGCGCGTCGTAGGTGTCGTCCCCGCCGCCGTCCGCGAGCACGCCCGTGCCCTCCCAATACCCGGTGCCCTGCGCGAACACGCCCGCGGTGTAGGTGTCGGCGCCCGCGGCGTCCCGCAGCACGCCGATGCCGCCCGCGAGCCACACGCTGTAGGCGTCGCCGCGCAGGCCGAAGCCCGCGCCCTGGCTGAAGGAGTTGTTCCCCTGACCCGACGCGAGCTGCGCGGACGCGTAGAGCGTGGTGCCGCCGTAGTCGTTGCCGGCGTCGGAGAGCCAGGTGTCGTCGCCGTCGCGGTCGTAGGCGAGCCCGCCGGAGCCGACGTACCCGAAGCCCTGGGAGAAGGACCACGCGCGGTAGGTGTCGTCGCCGCCGCCGTCGTAGAGGAGGCCGACGCCGAACACTGCGGCGCCCTGCGAGCCGGTCTCCGAGGCGTAGGTGTCGTCCCCGCCGTCGTCCGCGAGCACGCCGATGCCCATCGAGCCGAAGCCCTGGCTCATGCGCAAGGATGCGTAGGTGTCGGCGCCGCCGCCGAGGTCGTACAGCAACCCGATGCCGTAGCGCCCGGAGCCCTGGCGGCCGGTCGAGGAGGCGGAAGGGGAG
>CAJBVW010000429.1 GCA_903959175.1 uncultured Pseudomonadota bacterium | reverse complement strand
GAGGCCGCCTCGCACGTCAGCAGTCGTCTTCGCGTTCGCAGACAGTGCGCATTTGCTACGATACCTATCTCACTGACTTACAACGGCTAACGCAAGCCCGCGAGGAAGCGTAAGCGCTCGAGCACGACTCGCCAACGATCCGCGCCCCCGCTCCGGGAGACATGCGCGGCCAACACGTCCCGTAGGTCGTCTCGCTCCATCATCGTCTCCGCCCACGACCCGGCAAAGGCCGCCACCGTCCGGTCGCCTCCGCGGCACTCCTCTCCCAGGGTGGTCCGGCCGTCGAGCAGCGCGACGATATCCTCCATGTCCTTCGACCCGAAGTAGTCCGCGGAACCCCGGCCGTTGAAAGCGGCGATCTTGGTGACGAGGTAGAGCGGGGCGCTCACCATCTGTATCCATCGGCCGCCGGGGAGTTCGACCTGCGTGGCCGTCTCCATTGCCAGTGCGAACCACGGATTGTCGGTCCCCACACCGGTATACGGGGTCGGCATCACGTCAAGCACCACACCCGCGCGCCGAAAGCGGCACATCGGGTCGCCCTCTTCCTGACCAGGTGTAAATCCCTCCCCCACCAACGGCCGGCACTGCGCCTGATACTCCGCATACGAGCCGGCGCGCACGATTACATCGATGTCAAAGGTCGGGCGCAGCTCCGCAGCCACCGCCGCCTCCACGAGCAACGGCAGGATCGCCCCTCCGGTAAACGTACCCTGTATGCTCGCGCGCTCGAGCACACCGGCGACCTCTTCGAGGAGTTCGATAGGGGCTTTCATCCCTTCAGCCTCGCATGAAAGGCGTGCATGGCTGCCTCCTGCTCACGGCGTCTTCCGACCCGCAGCGCATCGACCAGCGTCAGCAGCTCGTACAACGGCGGGCAACTTGCAACTGTGCGCACGGCCTGCGGGTAAAGCGGGGTCAGCGCCTGTCCGACCTCTGAACCCTCCGCGCACGGCCACACCAACATGTTCTCCGCACCTCCCGCAATCGCCTCACGCAGGGCGGGGCCGGCGTGGGCGGTGGGGACGCCGCGGCGTCGATCGCCGACCTCAGCGTAGAACACCCACCGTACTCCGTGCTCCAGTAGCTCAAGCAGCCCCCGGACGTTTACATGCCGCTCGTCCCGACTGTACAAACCGGCCGCGCCTGCGCGCTCCAGCGACGCGTGAAGTTGCGACGCGCTCACCCCCACGTCGGCCGCCAGGGAAGTAAACGTCCACGCCTGCGCGGGTCGGGAGCGCACGGCGAGGAGCGCGGCGAGGTCAAGCGGACGCAACATGTCCATTCTATATTCTGGAATAGAGAACGTCGCCAGCGAATCTTCTCGCCATCTCCACATCGCGGTCTCGCTCGCGGCACTCCCGTGCGCCGAAGACGGCGCCGAACACCGCCTCGGCGGTCGGACCTACCCTTCGCAAACGCGCACCATCTGCGAACTGGCCGACATGCTGCTCAGTTCCGGCGAAGACGCCGGAACCGGCCAGGGCGCCCGAAGTAAAATCAAGACGTTCTTCGACAGAACGCCATCTCCCGTTGAGCATCGGCGCGGTTCGCCACAGCGCGCGGCCCAGCCCCTCGGCCTTGTTGAGCCTGAGCGGCGTGCGGGGTAGCTCTACGTCGGTGCGCCTTCGTGAAACCAGACGAGCCCCTCGACCGCCTGGTGCCCCCGTGAGCCTCCTCCTTGTGCTGGCCGGCTGCGCAGGATGCGGGGACGCGTCCGGCGGGCCGTCGCTCGCGGGCGACACGACGGGCGACTCGACGGACAGCGGCACCCCGGTGTCGTGCCCCACGCCCGCCGAGCGGCGGAGCGCGGACGATGCGGACGGCACACTGGGTGGGCCGACGGCAGGTTGGCGAGGCGCAGGCTTTGCGCACGACCTCGACGGAGCCGGGGGCGTTGGAGTCCTGGCCTGGGGAGAGGACGATGACGAGGATCGGCTCGCTCTCTACCCCCTGGGCGAGACAACCAGTCCAGCCCCGGCACCCGCTTGGGCCTTGCGCGTTGGTAGCCGGGAGGACTCCGAGTTCCGTCAGACGCGCTTCGCGAGCGGTCTGCACGACCTGACGGGCGACGGTCGGGTCGATCTCGTCGTGTCTACGACCCGCGACGATCTCGTGGTGCTGCCGGGCCCGGTCACCTCGGAGACCCGCCTGTCGGCGTTCGCCCTGCGTGTCACGGGATACCGCGCAGGTGAGACCTACGCCTTCGGCGAGGACGTGAGCGGGGACGGTGCCGCCGACGTGGCCGTGGGCATGGACTCCGCCGTTCTCGTGGTCGACGGGGGCGCTACCGGCGAGCGGAGTGCCGCCGACGCGACTGCGGCGATCCGGTTCGTGGGGGAGCGCGCGGGCTACGTGCCCGGAGTCGCCACAGCGGGCGACCACGACGGGGATGGGATCGCAGACCTGCTCGTGTCGACGTGGAGTTGGACCGGTCTGTACCTGGGCCCACTGTCCGGTCCCGTTGGAGAGGGCGAAGCCGACGCCACCTTCGACGGGGAGGGCGCGCGCGGCTGGAGGACCGCTGCCAGCGGCGATCTCGACGGAGACGGGCACCCCGATGTGCTCGTCGGCGCCCCCGAGAGCGACGGTGGAGGAATCGATCGTGCCGGGCGCGCATGGGTCCTCCTCGGCCCCTCCCACGGCGCGGTCGATCTTGCCCATGCCGTGGCCCGCGTGGAGGGCGATGGCGCCTACCTGAACCTCGGCTCCGTTGTCGCGAGCGCGGCGCCCTCCGACGGGGGCGCCCCGCGGGACCTACTCGTCGTCGCGGACGCGCTCGACTGCGCGACGGGCGGCTACGTGGCCACGAGTTGCAACGAGCGGGCCGGGGCCGTCTATCGCTTTCCGGGACCGGTCGAAGGTGCGCTCGACCCGGCGTGCGCCGAGGTGACCTGGGAGGGGGTGAACGGCACGGGCGACCGGTTCGGGTACCTCCTCGGTGCGGATCTGGATGCCGATGGCAGCGGTGACCCGGACCTGCTCATCTCGTCGACAGTGCAGGTGTACCTATTCCTGGACCCCTGAGGACCTGATGCGCTCCGCCTCTGACCGCGGGGTTTGCCCTGGAGATCCAACAGATCGTGTAACTCCTTCCAAGCTAGATTTGTTATTGGCCTCCAATCGCGCGCGTGTGCGCCCGTGCCCTACGCCCCTCCTACCCTGATCCCGCAGCGGCCGCGTCCGCGCGGTCCGTCTGCCCCCTTCCCCGCCTCCCTCCCCTACTCCCGCGAGCCGAGCACCGCGACGTCGAGCGTGCCGGACACCCTGCCACCCGTCGTGACCGAGAGGGCGTCGAAGCGCACGTCGCCGAAGCCGAGCCACGCGGCCGTCTGCCACTCGCCGTTGGTGTCCGGCGTGTTGTAGAGGAGCTGGCTGCTGACGAGCGCGCCGTCGACCGGGAGATCCTCGCCGCGGACCAGCGCTTCCGGGCGGAACACGACGTAGGGCGCGAGGTAGGTCGCGGGCGCGATGGTGCTGATGGTGAGGAGGATGGCGGTGCCGTCGCCGGCCCAGCCGATGGTCGTGCCGTCGGCGGTGGTGGGGTAGACCGTGCCGTCGATGTCGTAGGTGGCGACGGTGGTGCCCGCGCCGAGCACGTCCCCGTCGGGGTAGGAGCCCCACTCCGTCGTGAAGTCGACGTGTACGGTGCCGATGCTGGTCCAACACGGCACGGCGCGGAGGTCGGTGGGGGCGAAGCGCTCGCCAAGGTGGTCGCGGATGTCGCCCTCGCGGGCGGCGACGATGTCCCGAAGATCGGCGATCGCGGTGCGCTGATCGCGGGTCGACACCCCTTGGAGGAGGTCCTTCCACGCGTCGACGCGGGCGAGGCGGGCGCCCTCGTCCCAGGTGGTGTCGAGGAGCGCGGTGAGGGCGGCCTCGAATCGTTCGCGGCCCTCTTCGTGCTGGGAGAGGCGGTTGGCGAGCGCGCTGGCGGTCGCGACCCACACCGGCTGGTCGTCGCCGAAGGGGGCGAGGCGGTCGAAGGCGGCGTCGGGGCCGCTCGCGATGAAGCGGAGGCGGCCGTCCTCGGCGGTGTAGGCGTAGAAGTTGTTGGTGTTGCCGTTGTAGCCGTCCCAGTGGCCGGCGAGCGACTCGGCCGCCCAGAAGACGAAGAAGGCGTCGAGGTCGAGGACGGCGTCGAGGGCGGGGAGGAGGGCGTCGTCGTCGCTGTCGAGCGCGGCGGTCACCGCGGTCAGCTCGGCGCCGGTGCTCGTGTCGGTCTCGGCCTCGAAGGTGACGACCCAGTCGTCGCGGAAGTCGGAGAGCGCGCCTTCGTACATCGCGACGGGCTCGGCCCCGGTGACGCGCTCCACGAGCGCCTCGTCGATGGCCTCGGTGTGGGCGTAGACGCCGAGGTCCTCGCCGTTGACGACGACGTGGGCGAGGGAGCACCGCGGCGCGACCAGCCCGGCGTCCGCGAAGAGGGCGTGCGCGAGGCAGGTGCGCAGGCGGCTCGGATCCTGGTTACCGTTGTTGAACACCAGCTTCTCGAGGCCGTGGAAGCGGGCGTCGGCCCCCCCGCTCTCCGCCGCCTCCGGATCAAAAACGTGATCCGTGTCCACGCGGAGGCTCGGACGCTCCTCCGAGAGCGAGCCGATGAGCCCCTTCTTGCGGACGCCGACGCGCCCGAGGGCCTCGCCGTCGAAGGAGACGTCCGCCTCGAACCAGGTGTACGGGCTCTCCCAGGGGCCCTCGAAGCAGCCTTCGCCGAGCAGGTCGTAGTAGCTCCGGGCCTGGACGCGCAGGGCGGCCCAGTCGGCGGGGTCGAGCGTGACGACGAGCTCGTGGAGCACGTCGGGATCGAAGAGATCGGCGGCGACGGCGTCGGGAGCGGGATCGTCCACGGTGGGGTCCGGGGAGTCGGTGACCTCGGGCGTGGAGGTGCAGGCGAGGAGGGAGAGGAGCAGCATGGTCACCCGCGGGTGGGACACGCGGGTGGTGGCGTGTCGAAGGGATTTCTACCGCGCGCGGCCCATCGCGTCGCCGGCGGAGCTCTTGTCAGGTCAAGATCGATGGTGCAGGAAGAGCCCGCCCGCTCGCACGTTAAGCACACGATCCCGCCCCCGCCCCTCCCGGATCCCGCCGTGCCCCTCCCCTCCGCTCGCTCGCGCCTCCAGCTCCGGGGGGCCACGTTCGCCCTCCTCGGCGCCGCCCTCGCCCTCCCGCTCGCGCTCGCGCAGGCCCCTGCCGAGCCCTCGGTGACGACGGCCGCGTCGGCCTCGATCGCGATGCCCGCGCTCGCGGCCTCGCCCGCGCCGCAGGGCCCGTTCACGACGCTCGCGCCCACCGCGTTCACGTCCGCCCTGCCGTATTCGCCGGCCCTCGCCGCCGCGCTCGCGCAGCGCCAGTGGGCCACCGCGCTGCCGCTGCTCCAGAAGGTCGACCGCACGCAGCTCGCCGGCAACCTCGGCGGCGACCACGCCTTCGTCCTCGCGTGGACCCTCCAGCGGCTGGACCGCGGCGCCGAGGCCGTCCCCCTCATCGACGCCGTGCGCGCCGCCGTGCACGCCCCGCCCGCGTACGTGCGGCTCGTGGTCGGCGAGCTCCTCCTCGCCGACGGCAAGCCGGTCGACGCGATCGAGGCCCTCAAGGACCTCCCCCCGGACGGCCCGATCCAGACCCGCTTCGTCATCGCCCTCGCGCAGGCCTATCAGAAGGCCGAGCGCACGGCGGACGCCCGCGCGCTGTACCAGACGCTCGTCGCGCGCCCCGACCCCGCGCCCGGATCCGCCCTCGCGCTCTGGGCGCTCGCGCAGAAGAGCGGCCTCTCCTCTCCCGACGGGCAGGGCTACCTGCGCCGCCTCTACCGCAGCTACCCGGGCTCGGCGGAGGACCGCGCCGCCGCCGCCTCCATGCCGACGCCCACGTTGGAAGACCTCTCCTTCCGCGGCGATCGTTTGCAGGAGGCCGGTGACTTCAGCGCCGCCGTCGCCCTGCTCTCCTCGCGCCTCGGCGAGGTCGGCAGCAAGGACGCGATCGGCTGCCGCTACCGCTACGCCTACGGGCGCGCCCAACACAAGCTCTCCAACATCTCGATCGCGGCGGACGTGCTCGGGCCGCTCGGGCCCGGCTGCGTCGGCAAGGACGACGAGCGCGGCGCCAAGGCCCTCTACCTCGCGGGGAAGGCGCTGGAGCGCAAGAAGGAGTGGGCCGGCGCGGGGAGCTACTACGCGCAGATCCCGCAGTACTACCCCAAACACTCGATGGCGGACGACGGCTACGCGCTCGGCGGCGTCGCGATGCAAGAGGCCGGTGACCTGACCGGCGCGCGCAAGCTCTGGGCCAAGGGCTACGACGCCCACCCCGAGGGGGACCTCGCCGCCGAGAGCGCGTGGCGCCTCGCCTTCGGCGCCTTCCTCCAGGGAGACACGCCGGGCGCCATCGCGTGGGCCGACCGTTCGGCGGCCGAGCTGCCCCTGTCCGCCGCGCCGACCGACGTGTTGGCCGCGCGCTACTGGGCCGCCCGCTGGCGCGCGTGGCCGTCGCTGACCGACCCGAAGAAGCGCACGGACAACGCCGCGTCCCTGGCCGCCGCCATCGACGGCCTCGAGCGCGTCGCGACGGACGCGCCCTGGCACTACTACGGCCTGCTCGCCTCCGCGCGCCTCACCGAGCTGGCGCCCGCGCGCGCCGCCGCGATCCCGCGCCCCGCGATGGACCCCGACGACGGCCCGTGGCAGGTCCGCGACGCCTTCCGCGCGCGCCCCGCCGTCGAGAACGCGATGGGCCTGGCCCGCGTGGGCCTCCTGACCGACGCCCTCACCGAGATGAACACCCTCGACGACGAGGATCTCACCGGCGCGGAGATGGCGATCCTGACGGATCTCATGACGGACGCCGGCAACTTCCTGTACGCCCACGATCGGCTGCGCGCCTACCTCAAGACGCACCCGCCAGACGTGCTCGGCCCCAACGCGTACAAGGTGCTGCGGCAGGCCTACCCCAACCAATATTGGTCGGACATCCAGGCCGCGGCGCCGTACAAGTGGGACCCGCGCATCTTCCACGCGCTCGTGCGCGAGGAGTCCAACTTCAACCCCAAGATCAAGAGCCACGCGGGCGCGTGCGGGCTGTCCCAGCTCATGCCCGCCACCGCGAGCGGCTGCGCCAAGCGCATGGGCGTGTCCTACAGCTCGACCAACATCTGGGACGTGGCGACCAACCTCAAGATCGGCGCCTGGTACCTCGACACCCTGCACACGCGCGACAAGGGCAACACCGCGTTGGCGCTCGCCGGCTACAACGCGGGCGAGGGCAACTCCGACCGCTGGGTGGCCGCCAGCCCGAACGCGCCGACCGACTTCACGGTGGAGACCATCTCCTTCCGGGAGACGCGCCACTACGTCAAGCGCGTGATGTCGACGTGGCTGACCTACCGCGTGTTGTACGGCGACGGCCCGCTCTTCGCCGACGCGACCCCCTTCGTGCACGACGCGGTGCCCTGAACGGCCGGGCCCGGGCGCGTCCTGCGCGGTCGTGGTAGCTTTCGCGCGTGACTACCGAGCTCCCCGACCCGATTCGCGCCTTCGACGACGCCCAGCGCCGCGCCATCGCCATGCTCAAGGACGTCCGCGGGCGCCTCGAGGCCGGCATGTCAGAGCGGGACGTGGTCGAGCTCGCCGAGACCCGCCTCGACACCCACGGCTTCGACCGCTGGTACCACGCCCCCGAGGTCCGCATCGGCCCCGGCGCCGGCGGCGGCGGCCTCCTGTACCGCCCGTCCTCGCGCACGAAGCTCGAGCCCGGCATGCTCATCGGGATCGACCTCGGCCCCGCGACCGACACCGCCTACGGCGACATCGGCTTCACCCTCTGCTTCGGCGCGGACGAGCCGAAGGTGGTCAAGGTCGCCCGTGAAAACGTGCGCGCCTGCTGCGGCTACGCGAGCCGCTGGAAGACCGTCGGCGAGATCTTCATCTTCGCGCAGGCCTGGGCGGTCAACAACCGCATGGTGCTCGCGGGCGAGAGCGCTGTGGGCCACCGCGTCCTCCCCAAGGAGGGCTTCCTCGCCACGGGCTTCCCCCGCAGCGCGCACGCGGCCACGCTCCTCCCCAGCAACCGCATCCACAAGCTGTACCCCATCCGCATGAAGGGGATGTTCGCCATCCGCCCGGCGGTCAAACACGGGGAGCTGTCGGCCGCGTTCGAAGAGATCATCTGGATCCAGGACGAGCACCGCAAGGTGCTGGGGCGGGACGACGAGGATGAGATCGGGGTGTTCTGAGCGGCGGGCGAGGATCCCTCACTCCCCCAACACGCAGGTCAACTCCGGAAACACCGCCACCACCTCGGCGAGGTGGCCCTGCAGAGCGGCCTCCAGCGCCGCGCCGCCGGGCACCTCCGCCACGGAGACCGGACTGAGGGCCGTGGGGTCGGCTACGAGATCGAAGGCCGTGCGCGTGCCGGCCACGCAGTCGTAGACGAGCTGGGCCTCGCGGCTCTCGGCGCTCAGGAAGTGGAGGGTCTGCACGCCGCCGGAGGCCTCGTAGCGGCTGGAGAACGCGTACTCGCGGCAGCCGCCGAGCAGCGAGGCCCCCATCGTGACCTTCACCGGGGGGTAGCCCATGGCCTCGACCACGGTGGGGAAGATGTCCATGTTGCTCGCGAGGCACGGGACCTCGGACGGTGTCAGGCCGGGGGCGCCAAAGAGCAACGGGATGTGGACGACCTCGTGCCGCGGGAAGCCGCTGTGGCTCACGTAGTTGAAGTAGCCGTCGAAGAACGTCTCGCCGTGATCGGCGGTGAAGACGAGGAGGGTGTCGTCGGTGAGACCGCGCCGATCGAGGTCGTCCATCAGGTCGTTGAAGGCGCGGGCCACGCCGAGCGCCTGCTCCTCGTAGAGGTCGCGCATCATCGTCCGGAGGCGCTGCCGCTCCTCGTCGGTTGGAGCGGCGCCAAGGGCCGCGGAGATCACGCGGTACTGGGCGTCCTCGCCCGCGTCGACGTCGAAGAAGGCCTCGTCCGGGGCGACGTAGGCGCCGCGATCGCGGTCGTCGGCCCGGTAGGGGGCGTGCATGTCCATCGGCTGGAGGAACAGCAGGAAGGGCTGGTCGGGCTCGAGCGTGTCCAGCCACGCGACGGCGTCGGCGACGACCGCCTCGGCGTTGCCCGGCTCGGCGTCGATCTGCCCGACGTACGCGAAGCCCTGGTCGAGGCGCCACTCGGGCGTGGTGAGCACGTTGCTCCCGGTGACGAGCGCGGTCGCGAGGCCCATCGCCTGGAGGTGCGACGCGAACGTGGGCGCCGCGACGCTGTAGTTGTCGCCGGTGTCGTCGAAGAACCGGACCTTGTGGACCTCGGGCGGCTCGCCGGTGAGGATCGAGGCGGTGGACGGCGGG
>CAJBVW010000428.1 GCA_903959175.1 uncultured Pseudomonadota bacterium | reverse complement strand
GGCTACCGCGCGCTGCTCGCCGATACGGGTCGCCGCCTCCTCCAAGCGCAAGCAAAGGTGGTCCAGGCGCGGGCCAACAACCCGACGGACCCGACGCTCCTCGCGCTCGAACGCCGCATCGTCGAGCTGCTCACGATGTGGAGCGCCCACGCGAAGGGCTACGCGGCCTACGAGCGTCCGGCGACCGAAGCCGAGAAGACCGGCGCGGTCCAGATCGGGGTCGCCCCGGTCGCGATCATCGCCATTGCCATCGGCGCGGCGGTCATCGCCGTCTCGCTCACCGGCATCGCCTGGGCGGTCGTGCACTACAAAGAGGCGCAGACGCTCTCGGAAGAGATCGCCCTCGTCGAGCGCGATCCCTCCCTCGCCGACGCCATCGCGAAGATCAACGCATCCGCGCCCAGCTCGGCCCCGCCCGACCTCCCAAGTCCCGACTCCGGGGGCGGCTTCGGCTGGCTCCTCGCTGCCGCCGGCATCGCCGCGGCCGCCATCTTCATCGTTCCCAAGCTGGGAAAGGGGTAGTCCCACATGGAAAAGTTCCGCCTCAACATCGTCGGCGCCGAGGAGGACGTGCCCCGCGTGCTGCTCGCCTACGGGCTCGGCTGCGGCGGCGAGCTCGCGCTCGTCGTGCGTCCTCGCGACAACACCGCGCTGCTCGTGCACCAGATCAAGAAGCAGCCCGCGAAGGTGTGGCGCACCGATATGGGCCTCGCGCCCTCGCACGCGCCCGAGCTGGACGCCGCGCCCGCGGATGCGGTCGCCGAGATCCGGCGCATGAAGGCGAACCCGCCCGCCGCCGGTCCCGCGACCCTGAAGGGCAAGTGGGCAGGGATGCTGTATTGCACCGACGGGGTGCCGTCTGTGCGCCTTGAACGCCGGGTCGCGTCCTACGGCACGCTTCACCTCGCGTCTACGCCGGACGGCCGCTGGACGGCCACCTTCGAGCGCATGGGCAAGTGGTTTTCGCAGGCCAAACAGGAGGCGGTCACCCGCTCCGCGCTCGCCGAGGCGATCACCGCGGGCATGGGCATCGTCATCGGCCTCGTCTCGGAGGCCTGCTCGTTTCGGGACACGCGACGCCGCAACGCCGTGGACGCCGAGTTCGCCGCCCAGTACCCGCCGCGCCCGTCGCCGGAGGTCCGTGACCCGACCGAGCGGTACAAGGGCAAGTCGAGCTTCCGTGCTGTCGAACAGGCGGACGGCTGGGTCGTGGTCAACGACGTCGGCGCGGTCGTCGCCAAATTCGGGGCGCGCGAGAAAGGCAAGGCCGAGAAGCACGCCAGCGCGCTGACGCGCGGGACGGCTCCGGCCGCCACGGTGTCGTCCGACATCGCGAGCGGCTTCGGGCTCACCGGGATGCCGGGCATGATCGTCGTGCCGACGCTCGGAGACGTGCCGCTCGCCCCTTCGCCGCAGGGCCGCGGCGAGGTCAAGCGGGACGCCATCGCCACGGAGAAAGAGGCGGACGCCCTCGCGGACTCCGCGAGCGGTCCGTGGGTCAACGCGGCTGAGGTGCCCGAGCTGCTCACCCGCGCTGCAAAGCTGCTCCGGCACGCCGAGGCGCTGGTGAAGTCCCCGATGTGCTCCGGCAAGGAGCAGCGAATGGCCTGGGAGGACCTGCGACGCGGCGCCGACGCCTACAATCAGGTTCGCGATGCGCTGGAGCGCGGCGAGAAGCCCGACATCTTGACCACGCTGCGCCGCATCGCCGAGCGCGTATCGCTCGCGGCAGCGCGGGCGGCGAAGTCCTGCGCGGCCGGGCAG
>CAJBVW010000427.1 GCA_903959175.1 uncultured Pseudomonadota bacterium | reverse complement strand
TCGAACAGGTACCCCGAGGATGACCGCCACGCGGTCATGGAGGGGGGTACCTGCCGAACAGGTACCCCGAGGATGACCGCCACGCGGTCATGGAGGGGGTACCTGCCGACCAAACGGAGTGCGAGCAGGGGGTTGGCATTTGTCTCGGTCCAGCATGTGTCGTGTGCGAGCTGGACGGCGCGGTCCTCGCCCGGGCACTTGCGAGCTGTCAACGGTGACCCCAAACCGCGCCCTCCCGGCGAGCAGCGCCTGAGGCCACCATCGTCAGCGACGAGTACGCGCTCGCGGTAGACGGTCCACAGTCCCCAGTGGTGGGGGCCCGGCGCTGCAACGCCGAGCCCCCTGGAGCGGCCCCCGGCGATCACGGCGGCGCGCAGACCGCGCGAACATCTACTTTCCGACGTGCTCGCCCTTGCGACGTGGCGCCGCGCGGCGCCGCGCGTGGCGCCGCGCGCGGAAGACCTACCGCCGCACGCCGAAGGGACGCCGGGAGCACCGCACACGCGGAGGGCGTCGTTCACGAACCGGACTGCCCGCGGCGGCTCGTCGACCCGGAACGGCCCGTCCCGGCACGGTCAACAGGAGCGCGGCCACTCTCCGCGTCGTATCGTAAGCTCGAACGAGATCACACCCACCTCGAGGATGAACGCCACGCGATCACCGAGCACGGCACGGCCGCCGCGCCGACCCCGACGAAGCCGCCGCCACCCCCACCGCGCCAGCCGACCAGAGGGCGCCGGCCCCCGGCCGGCGGTCCGGCGGCCGCTCGGGGCCGCCGACCGAGGCGAAGCCGAGCCCGCAGGGTGGCGACGGCGGCGTCCGCGCCGCCGGGGCGCCCAGATCCCCCCACCCCAAAAACGCGAAGGGCGCCCCGGAGCCCGGGGCGCCCAACCGTTCCGCGAGCGGAGCTTAGTGCAGGGTCGCCGCGTAGGCGGCCGCGTCGAGCATGCCCGCGACCTCGGCCGGGTTCGCGACCTTGATCTTGAAGAGCCAGCCCGCACCGTGCGGGTCGGAGTTGACGACGGACTCGTTGCCGTCGAGCGCGCCGTTGACCTCGACCACCGTGCCCGTGACGGGCGCGTAGATGTCGCTCACGGCCTTGACGGACTCGACCTCGGCCGCGCCCGCGCCCTTCTTGACGGACTTGCCGACGGCGGGGAGCTCGACGTGCACGATGTCGCCGAGGGCGTCCTGCGCGTGGTGCGTGATGCCGACGGTGGCGATGTCACCCTCGAGGAGGACCCACTCGTGGGTTTCGGAGTAGCGGAGGTTTTCGGGGATGCTGCTCATGGGTGGCCTCGGGGTCAGTAGGGACGGGTGTAGAAGGGGGTCTTGGAGACGGTCGCGTCCGCGAGCTTGCCGCGGATGTCGATCTGGACCTTGGTGCCGAGCTTCGCGAGGGCGGTCGGCACGTAGGCGATGGCGACGTTCTGCTCGATGCAGGGCCCGCGGCTGCCGGAGGTGACCTCGCCGACGACGGCGCCCTCGGACACGACGGCGTTGTGCTGACGGGCGATGCGGCCGTCGACCACGAGGCCGACGAGGCGGCGGGGCACGCCGGCGTCACGCTGCTTGACCAGCGGATCGCGGCCGACGAAGTCACCCTTCTCGAGCTTGGTGACCCAGCCGAGGCCGGCCTCGAGCGGGGTGGTGTCATCGGTGATGTC
>CAJBVW010000426.1 GCA_903959175.1 uncultured Pseudomonadota bacterium | reverse complement strand
CTGCCCCGCCCCTCCGTCAACCCCTCCGCCCGGCCCGTCGGGGCACGCCTAGCCGGTCGCCGGAGCCCGAAACCGCGCCTTCTCCGTGCCTCGCGCACGGCTCCACCCCCGGTCCCGCGTCTTCACGCCGTCCGGTCGTCGGCCGCGAGGTCGGGCCCAGGCGGGCCCGTGGCGCGGCGCAGCCCGTCGAGGATGCGCCGGGTGGCCCGCGGGTTGAGCACCACGCAGCGCAACGCGAGCGGGCCGCCGCAGCCGGGGCACGCGAAGCCGTCCGAGTTCAGATCAGAATGCCAACTTGCAGTTCGAGGTTGTCGACAGGGTGACCATCACCTTGCCGATTCACCCCCTGGTCGGCCGACCGCTGCCCTTCGTGCGCGAGGTCCGGGATCGCGAGGGCCGGCGTTCCGTGGTGGTGGAGCACCCCGGCGGGTGGGCGCTCCGCGTCCCTGTCTCGTGGACCGATCGCGCGGTGAACCCCGCGCCGCCCAAGGTGGATGGACACGTCGTCCGCGCCTCGTCCGTGGGTCTGCGTCGGCTCGCAGGCGAGGTCGCAATTCTCTTGCGGACTCTTGACGCAGCAAGAGCAGCGGATACGATGATCCCGACCTCCTGCAGGGAGAACATCCACAATGCCGAAACCTCCCCTGTTCCCGCGACCCGCCGTCCCGGGGTGGGAGGTGCTCTCGACGGCGACCCAAGGTGCCCTGCTCGCGCAGATGGGGGCGCTGGTGCAGCAGGCGATCCGGTCCCCGGAGACGATCAGGGAGGCAGCCCGTGAACGACAAGATTCAGAGGACCCACCTCGATCGACGCGCGGTGGTCTACCTGCGGCAGTCCACCGTGCTTCAGGTTCGCGTACATCGTGAATCGACGCTTCGGCAGTACGATCTTCGAGAGCGGGCGCTATCGCTCGGGTGGGCGCCCGACGCGGTGGACACCATCGACGAGGACCTCGGGCACAGCGGCTCCTCGACGGAAGGGCGCACCGGATTCCAGCGCCTCGCACACGACGTGGCCCACGGTCGGGTGGGGGCGATCTTCGCGCTCGAGGTCTCGCGCCTGGCGCGCTCCTCGGCGGATTGGCATCGCCTCCTCGACCTGTGTCGGCTGGCGGACGTGTTGATCGTGGACGAACAGACAGTCTATGCCCCGCGCCAGTACGACGACCAGCTCCTTCTGGGCCTGAAGGGCACGATGGCGGAGGCCGAATTGGTTTGGCTCCGCCTGCGACTCCAGGGGGGCCTGCTGAACAAGGCCCGGCGCGGCGAGCTGCGCGTTCAACCAGCGACGGGCTACCGCTGGGACGCGTCGACCCAACGCCTCCGGCTCGATCCCGACGAGGCGGTGCGCAACGCCATCGCGCTGCTCTTCGAGCGATTCCGGGTCGAGGGGAGTGCGCAGGGAGTCTGCAGGTTTTTCGCTCGTAGTGGGCTGCGGATCCCGGCGATCGGGCTGGCGACGGCCGAGACACGGTGGGTGCCGCCCCGCCCCGCGTACGTGGTGACCCTCCTGCACAATCCGGTCTACGCCGGCGCCTACGTCTTCGGCCGCCGACGCGTTCGTACCGAGCTGGTGGCCGGGCAGATACGGCCGAACCATGTGACGTACCTGCCGCAGAAGGAATGGGCGGTGTTCCTCCCAGGCCATCATCCGGGGTACATCACCTGGGAGGAGTTCATGGCCAATCAAGAGAAGCTGAACCAGAACCGGTCGAATCACCGGACCCCCGAACAACGCGGTGCCGCCCGGGAAGGGGCAGCCCTGCTCCAGGGCCTCGTCCTCTGTGGCCGGTGTGGCCAGCGGATGCGTCCCGAATACCCCCGCCGCAGCGACGGCCCGCGCTACGTCTGTCGGTCGCCGAAGGAGCAGCTCGGGATCCCGGAAGACTGCTGGTCGTTGGCTGGCCTCGCCGTGGACGCGGCGGTGGCCGGACTCTTCCTCGAAGTGGCGAGCCCGCCCGGGATCGAGCTCGGACTGGCGGTGGCGCGGCAGGCCGAGCAGCAGGCCGGGGAGGTGGACCGCCAGTGGAGGCTTCGACTGGACCAGGCCGTCTACGAGGCAAAGCTCGCGGAACGCCGGTACAAGGCCATCGATCCCGACAACCGCGTCGTGGCGCGGACGCTCGAGCGGGAGTGGGAGGAGAAGCTGCGGGCGCTGGAGGAGGCGGAGGCCGCGCATCGCGCCGTCCGCCAGGCGGAGAAGGTCGAGCTCTCCAACGCCGACCGTGCCCGCATTCTGGATCTCGCATGCGACCTTCCCCGCGTCTGGGCGGCGGAGACGACCACCCCGGCGCAGCGGAAGACCCTCCTTCGGACGCTCGTGCGGGAGGTCACGCTCGGCCCTGTCGACCTGCCCGTTCGTGCGACCCGGATCCAGGTGCTCTGGGTAACGGGCTCCGTCTCCGACTTCCTCGTCGAACGGCCCCGGGGCGGCGGCTGGAACGCAACGGACGACGAGGCTCTCGCCATCATCCGGGAACGTGTCCTCCGCGGGGAGGGAGACGAGGAGATCGCCACAGCCCTGAACGCCGCGTCTCGCGGTACAGGGACCGGACGCCCATGGACGGCGCAGCTGGTGTACCTTCTCCGCAGTAAACGACGGATTCACGCGCCGAACTGGACCCCCTCCAACGTGTCCAGACCGGATCGCCGAGCCGACGGACTCTGGTCCGTGAACGGCGTGATGCGCCGCTTCGGCGTCTCCCGGGCGACCGTGGCCGCCTGGGTCGCCGACGGACGTCTCGTCCCCACGGAAGGGGGCGGCAAGGGCATCACCCGGTGGTTTGACGACGAGGCGATCGCACGGATGGAGGCGCTCAGCGGCGTGTTCGCCAATCCCGAAATAGGCAACCCATCACCGCAGAGGGGGTAGTGTGAAGCCAAGCCTTCCACGCGGAATACGCGCTCCAAGAGGTCGCTCCAGCTCGGGCGCTCGCCCGCGAGCCGCATGCGCGGGTGCCGCGTGAGCCGCTTCGCGCGCCGCGCCTGGGCCGTCTCGGGGCTCTCGGGTGGGGGGCTGGGGACCACCTCAGGGCGCCACGCTGCGTTCGCGGCGAGCACCCCCCTGTAGATCACCTGGTTCGCCCGCGGCG
>CAJBVW010000425.1 GCA_903959175.1 uncultured Pseudomonadota bacterium | reverse complement strand
CATGCCGAGCACGAAGAACAGCTCGGTGCCCGGGCGAATCGCGAGGTGCTGGTCCGCGCCGGCGGCGAGCGGGGTGCGGCGAGGGTCGACGGCGACGACCTTCGTGCCCTTCGTCTTGCGGCTGAAGGCGAGGTCCGACGCGAGGTTGCGGCCGGCCTGGAGCGGGCCCCAGCCCTCGGCCTCCTGGTTGGCGCCGAGGAGGACCACGTAGTGGGCGCGGCCCACGTCCCGCTGGAGCGCCGCGGCGTGGCCGACGACGAGCTCGACCGCGCGGAGCCAGGGGCCGCCGCGGGTGGAGAGGGGGGAGTAGAGGTTCGGCGTGCCGAGGCCGAGCGACGTGGCGATGGTGCGGGCGAGGCCGCGCGAGTCGAGGCCGACCGGGGCGCCGGCGTACATGCCGATGGCGCGCGGGCCGGACTGCTTGCGGATCTCCTTGAGCTTTGCGCCAATCTCGGAGATCGCCTGCTCCCAGGACACCTCTTCGAAGCGGTCACCGACGCGCTTCTTGGGGCGGAGGAGGCGCCGCGGGTCCTCGGCGGCGCCGGCGGACGCGGTGCAGAGGCCGCAGGTCCCGTGGCGCCCGGTGACGTTGTCGGGGTCCGCGCGCAACGCGACGATCCTTCCGCCCTCGACCGTGGCCACAAGGCCCGCCATGCACTCGTTCAGGCGACACCAGGTCGCGTGTTCTGCAGCCATCGTGGTCTCCGCGCGCGGAAGACTACCCCGTTTCGGAGACTAGACCATCCCGCGGAGCACGGCGCGTAGCGTGGCCGCTGTGCGCGGGAGGTGGCGGGCGGCGCCGAGGAGCGCCTCGGCCGCAGCGCGGCTGCGCAGCCCGGGGATCAGGCGGACGACGAGGGCGTCCGGCTCGGGGCCCCAGACGGCGGCGAGATGGGCGAGGACGGGGCTCGCCGGATCGCGGCCGAGGGCGGCGCCGGCGGCGCGCAGGGCGGCGTCGAGGTCGAGCCCGAGGAGGGCCGCGGCGGGCTCGGCGCGGCCGGTCTCCGCGGCGGTGCACACGAGCCCGTCGACGTGGCCGGCCTCCGCGTGGGCGCGGCAGACCGCGGCGAACGAGGGGTGGGTGGAGGCGGCGAGGAGGTGGGTCTTGCCGACCGCGAACCTCTCCGCCTTCTTCGAGAGCGGCACGAGCCACGACGCGGCGGGGTGACGCGCGGCGGCGACCGCGAGGACCTCGGAGGCGGCCTCGGCGGAGAGGTCGAAGAGGCGCGGGTACAGGCCGCGGGGTGAGAGCGTGGCCTCGAGCACCGCGACGTGGGGGAGCGCGGCGCGGACGACGTGGGCGCCGCCGGGGGCGCGCGAGCCGGCGACCACCTCGGCGAGGGCGACGGGATCCTTCGCGGCGAGGGCGGCGAAGAGCACGGCGAGGGGCTGATCGCCGGCGTCCCGCACGGTGGCGAGGAGGCGCGGGAGCTCCGCGCGCAGGTCGAGTCCGTCGAGCTTGCCGTCGAGGAGGGCGCTCACGCGCGCACGCCGCACGCGGCGGGGACGTCGCGGCGGGGGAAGGGGATGCCGGCCGGGAGGCCGACCCACACCTCGGCGAGGGGCACGTCGTGGCTCGTGCCGTCGGGCGCGCCGGGCTCGCCGAGGAGCGGGTGGCCCGGCGCGGCGATGGGCCGGAAGACGCCGCCGTCCCCCGCGTGCAGGCCGACGAGCCCGGAGGCGGCAGCGCGCGTGCTCGTGCCGTCCGTCGCGACGAGCAGCGCGGTGAGGTCCCCCCGGGTGAGCCAGCGGCTGTCCAGCCGGGCGAGCGCAGCGCAGGCGGCGACGAGGACGTCACGCGGGTCACCGACGGCGCGGAGCTCCGCGAACACGTCGCGGGCGGCCTCCGCGGCCTCCCACCCCTCCACGACGCCGGCGGTGCCGGCCACGCAGCACGCCCACGCGAGGTGCACGCGCCCGAGGTCGCGCGCGCCGCGGAGGTGCCCCACGAAGGGGGTGCGTCCGGCGGAGCCGACGAGCCACGCGTGCCGCATGTGCTAGGCCGCGACCCGAGGGAGGCTCACTTGAAGGAGCCGCAGGTGAGCATCTCGGACCCGTAGTAAGGGTTGGCGATGGTGGTGCCGGTCTGGAGCCAGCTCGCGTCGGCCATGGGGCAGTAGGCCTCGGACAAGGTGCGGCTGCCGCCCGGGTGTTTCTTCGCGAGGGGGATCGCGGCGGCGGACACCTTCTTCATCGCGGTGCGGCGCGCGGCGATGTCGGCGGCGGCAGCGGCGGCGGTGGACTCCGCCTCGATCGTGGCGACGAAGGCGGCGCTCTCGGCGTCGAGGGTGGTCTCGGCCTTCGCCGCGGTGGTGGCGGCGAGGAGCGCGGTGAGCGCGGTGAGCGAGGTGGCGGCGCCGGCGTTGTCGTCCTTCGCGAGGGCGGCCTGCACGTCCACGTAGGCGCCGACGACGGAGTCGACCTTGGCGTCCGCGCAGCACGCGAACGTCGGCGGGGCGGCGGGCGCGGCGACGACCGGGGCGGTCGCGGTGGGGGCGGCGGCCTCACCGCCGCACGCCGCGAGGAGCGCGACGAGGGGGAGGGTGGAGACGAAGTGACGCATGATGATCCTCCGGCCGCGCACACTAACCGGATTCCGGACACCACCGGCCCCGCGCGGGCGTGGACGCATGGGGCCGGCGGGTTATCCTCGCGCCCCGGAGAACGTCATGGCTCGTACCCTGCTGTGGATCCTCGGCGGCGCCCTCACCGCCACCGGCGTCATCTCGCTGCTGTTCAGCTTCGCCACGCCGTGGGGTCCCATCGCGTTGAACCTCTCCCAGACCGGGTGGGACGCCGTCGGCGACCTCGAGGCCACCGGCTACTTCACCCTCGCCGTCCTCGGGATCGGCATGGGCGCGCCGATCCTGATCGGTCTGAACGCGACGGCCTGGAAAGAGACCGGCGGCTACTGACCCCGTGCGGGTCCTCCTCCTCCAGGCAGCCCCCGTCGTGGGTGACGTCGCGAAAAACGCGGCGTTGTGCATGGAGGGCATCCGCGAGGCCGCCGCGAGCGGCGCCCGGATCCTGCTCGCCTCGGAGCTGATGCTCTCGGGGTACCCCCCGCGGGACCTCCTCGAGCGCGGAGACCTCCTGCGCGCCTGCCGCGCCGCCGCCGAGGACGTCGCGCGCGCGACCGCCGGCACCGACGTGATCGCCGTGTTCGGCGCTCCCTGGGAGGACGGCGGCGTGCGCAACAGCGCGGTCGTGGCCGCGGGCGGCGTGATCGTGGCCGTGCGCCACAAGTCGCTGCTCCCGACCTACGACGTGTTCGACGAGCACCGCTACTTCGTCCCCGAGACGGACCCGCGCCCCGTCGAGGTCGCCGGGCTGCGCCTCGGCGTGACCATCTGCGAGGACATCTGGAACGAGCCCGGGATGGGGCGCCGCTACGACGCCGACCCCGTCGAGCGGATGCGCGGCTGCGACGTGCTCCTGAACCTCTCGTCCTCGCCCTTCCACGCCGCGAAGGCGGGGGTGCGCCTGGAGCTGGTCCGCCGCAAGGCCGTGCTCGCGGGCGCGCCGCTGGTGTACTGCAACCAGGTCGGCGGCAACGACGAGCTCCTGTTCGACGGCGGTTCGCTCGCCGTGAGCGCGCGGGGAGAGCTCCTGTTCCAGGCTCCGCAGTTCCGCACCGGCACCTGGCTGGTCGAGCTCACGGGGCCCGAGATCCCCTCCACCGCGCTCCCCTTCGAGGAGGAGGTCCTCGAGGCGCTCACGATGGGCGTGCGGGACTACGCGGCGCGGTGCGGCTTCAAGACCGCCGTGCTCGGCCTCTCCGGCGGCATCGACAGCGCCCTGGTCGCCGTGGTCGGCGCGCGCGCGTTGGGCGCCGAGAACGTCTACGCGGTCGGCATGCCCGGCCCGTTCTCGTCGGCCGGCTCGGTGACCGACGCGCGCGCCCTCGCCGACAGCCTCGGCCTGAACTGGCAGGAGCTGCCGATCGCGCCGGTGTACGACGCCTTCCTGGGCACCCTCGCGCCGTCGTTCGCGGGCGTGCCGCGGGACGTGACGGAGGAGAACCTCCAGGCCCGCGTGCGCGGCACCCTCCTGATGGCGCTCTCCAACAAGTTCGGGCACCTCCTGCTCACGACGGGCAACAAGTCCGAGATGGCGGTGGGCTACTGCACCCTCTACGGCGACATGAACGGCGGCCTCGCCGTCCTCTCCGACGTCTTCAAGACGGACGTGTACCGCCTGGCGCGCTGGATCAACCGCGCGCATGAGGTCATCCCCGTCGCCACGATCGAGAAGCCGCCGTCCGCCGAGCTCGCGCCGAACCAGACCGACCAGGACTCGCTGCCCCCCTACGAGCAGCTCGACGCGATCCTGCGCCTCTACGTGGAGGGCGTCGTCGATCCCGACGCCATCGTGGCCCGCGGCCATCCGCGCGCCATCGTGGAGCGCGTCGTGCGCATGGTCGTGAGAAGTGAATACAAGCGCTGGCAGGCGGCCCCCGGCCTGCGCGTGAGCCCGCGCGCGTTCGGCTCCGGTCGCCGCATCCCGCTCGCCCAGGTCTGGCGCTGATCCATGCCGCTGTCTCGTCCGCCTCTCTCGCCCGGTCCCGGCGGGGCCTCCGCCGGAGCGCCCGGCGGTGAGCGTCGCCCGTGGGCGGCGGGGTCGGCGCGGCGGTCGTTGCTCCTCGAGGTCGAGCGGCTCGCGCTCGAGCTCCGGGGCCCGCTCGGCGGCCTGGAGGAGGCCATCATCGCCCTGGTGGACGGCGAGGGGCTCCCCCCCGGCCTCTCCCCGGAGATCCTGTTCGAAGGCGGCATGCCGCGCATGCGGCCGGTGCTGGTCGTGCTCGCCGGGCGCGCTGCGATGCAGGTCGAGGCCGACCCCCAAGCGGCGTTCGAGGTCGCCGCGATCGCCGAGATGCTCCAGGGCGCCATCCGCCTCCACGACGTGACGCTCGGCCGCCGGGACGGCCGCCGGCGTCGGGCGGCGCGGCGCGTGCTCCGGGGCGCGGGGTCTCTCCTCGGCGCCAACCACCTCACCCTGCGCGCCCTCGAGCTTGCGCGCCGGGCGCCCGCCCCCGAGATCCTCGGCGAGACCCTCGAGCTGCTCCGCGACGTCGGCGCGGGCCACGCGCTCTCCGAGGCGCTCCGCACGCGCCCCGCCACCATCGCCGACTCGCTCCTCTTCGCCGAGGAGCACAGCGGCGCGCTCTTCGCGTTCACCTGCCGCGCGGGCGGCCACCTCGTGGACGCCGGCCGCCCCGCCATCACCGGCCTCGGCCGCTACGGCCGCCACGTCGGCATCGCCTGGAAGCTCGCGGAGGACCTCGCCCTCTTCGATCCGAGCGTTGGCGGCCGCCAGCTCGCGCACAACGCCGCCGCCGCGCGCCCCGTCTTCCCGGTCGCGTGGGCGAACGCCCAGGATCCGGAGATCGACGCGCTCTGGCGCCGCCTCGGCGGCGGGGGCTACGACGCCGCCGTCGCGACCGAGCTCACCGAGCGCGTGCGGTCCCTCGGGGGCCTCGGCGCGGGCCGGGAGGCGATGGTGCGCGAGACGTGGGCGGCCCGCCGCGCCCTCCGCCCCTTCCCGCCGTCGCCGGCGCGCGACTCGCTCGATCGGCTCGCGGCGTCCCTCGCCACCGCGGCCTGAGCGCGCCGAACGGATCGGCCGCGCCTACAGCGGCGATGACGTGGCGAACAACCCCAGCAGGTAGAAGTAGCCCTCGCCGCCGACCGCGCCGGTGTCGGGCGCCGGGGAGACGCGGAGGGTGTAGGTGCCGCGGGCGTAGGGGCCGAGGTTGAGGGCGTCCTCGTCGGTGTCGGCGGTGGCCTCGTTGTCGCGGTAACCGTAGACGCAGGCGTCGGCCTCGCAGATGGAGTCGGCGTCGCAGGCGTCGTCGGACGTGCAGCTTCCGTCGTCCGTGTCGTCGGGGAGCCCCTCGGGATCCGTGTCCCCCTCTCGAGAACCGCAGCCTGCGACGAACAGTGACAACAGGACGAACGTGGTCGGAGGCACCTTTCCTCCGGATCGTGCGCTACAGGGTAGCATCCGGCCGCGTGTTCGCGTAGAAGTCTGGCCCTCTCCGGGCGCCGCCCTTGTTCGCGCTTCTCGCCGCTCCCCTCACTCCGTCCGCCGGGTCTCCTCGGGGCCGGCGCGCGTGCTCCGGGCCCTCGGCACGGAACCGTCGGGAGCGGTCGGACGCGCAAGCAGGTGCCAGGCGCGGCGGCGGCTGCGTGAGTCATGCAGTACGCGAACGCGAAATCTTGCGCCCGGCTTCCGTGTTGGTAGTGTATACAGTCGCGGTTTTTTCGGAGCGGCAAGGCAACAGCCCTGGCTTTGACAGGTTCTTGACAATCATCGGTCGTGATCGGATCTATAAAGGGCCGCTCACGGTTGTACGGGTGTTCGGAACCAGTGCAGACTCTCCGCCGGCAGGCGGAAACCCAGGGAATATTCTGATGTCTCCCCGCATTCCGAACGACTCGAACCGCTCGAAGATTAGCTCGAAGCCCGCGTCGACCCGCGGCCAATAGAGTCAGGAGTGAACATGTCGCTGCGAATCCGGAGTTCTTCTGCTTCTGACGGGGCTCGCCGTCGCTCTGAGCGCCTGACCGCCGAAGAGGAGAAGGCCATCGCGCGCGAGATCCGCAAGGCCGAGCAGGCCGCGCGTGAGGCTGTCGCCGGCATCGACGCCGCGGAGAACATCCTCCGTCGCCGTCCCGACCGAGCGGAGCGCACGCGCGCCGGCGCGGTGGACCGCCTCGAGGAGGCCGTCCGCGCCGTCGGCCGCGCCGCCCGCAAGGACGATGGGCTCAAGATGATGGCCCGCCGCGCGCAGGGCGCGTGGCAGCAGGCCGAGGAGCTGCGCTGGCGGCTCGCGATGAGCGGGCGCCGCATCGCGCACGGCGAGGCCCGCAAGCTCGCCGGCCCGTTCATGGACGAAGAGGATCTCGTGCAGGAGGGCTACATCGGCCTCCTCCGCGCGGCCAAGCGCTTCGACCCGGATCGCGGCATCCGCTTCTCGACCTACGCCCGTTGGTGGGTGCGCGCGCAGATGACGCGCGCCATCGACCACACCGGCCGGCCCGTGCGCCTGCCCGGCTGCGCGGTCGAGCAGACCCGCAATCTCCGCAAGGCGATGAAGCGCTTCGAGGCCGCCGGCATCGAGTACAACATCGCGGACCTCGCGGACGAGGTGGGCATCGACAAGGAGCGCGCCGAGCTGCTCCTCTCGCAGGGCAACACCATCTCCCTCGAGCAGCCGGTGGACGACGGCCCGCGCCCCCGCCCCCTGGAGCGCTTCCTCTCGGATGACGACGCCGTCTCTCCCGACGACGAGAGCATCCAGCAGCAGGAGCTCTCCCGCATGAGCAAGGCCTTCCACGGCGTGCTCTCGGAGCGTCAGCGCTTCGTCCTCACCCGCCGCTACGGCCTGGAAGACGGCGAGTTCCGCACCCTCTCCGAGGTCGGCAAGGAGATGGGTCTGTCCCGTGAGCGCGTCCGCCAGATCGAGCGCGAGGCCCTCATCCGCCTCCGCGACCAGTCCGGCATCCGCGACCTCCGCGGCATGGTCCTCGGCGAGCCCGGCGAGGCGTAGTCCTCCCGCCCCGTCCGATTGTGAAGAGCGCCCCCACCGGGGCGCCCTTCGTCGTTAAGGGTGTCGCATGAAGATCGCTACCTTCAACGTCTATTGGTTCGGCACCACGCGCTCCGGGATCGTCGACCGCACGCCGGATGACGACGCGCTCGTGGCCGGCGTCCTCGGCGCGCTCGACGCCGACGTGATCGCGCTCGAGGAGATCTGCGACCTGCCGCGCCTCGAGGGCGTGCTCCGCGCCGCGTCCGCGATCAGCGGCCGGGACCTCCGCGCGCGCGTCGGCGAGGCCTTCGTCACGTCGGCGCGCCCCGCGGAGCTCGCGGACGGCGCGGCGCAGAAGGTGGTGTACGCCTGGGACGCCGGCGCCGTCGAGCTCGTCGCGTGGGGCGCGCTCTCCGGCGGCCCCGCGCTCCGGCCGCCGCTCCTCGCCACGTTCCGGGACCGGGCGGGCGCCACGCTCACCCTCGGGGCCGTTCACCTCAAGTCGGGCGTGATGGGCGCGCCGCTCTCGGACCCCTCCGTCGCGCTGCGGCTGCGGGAGGCGGAGGTCCTCGCCCGGTGGGCCCAGGGCGCGCCCCTGGGACCGGCCGGGCCGCTCGCCGCGGGCGCGGGCGCGATGGCGCTCCTCGGGGACTTCAACGCGCGCCTCCACGACGACTCGATGGCGCCGCTCGTGTCGCTCCCCGGCTGGGACTGGCCGCGCCCCGCGCTCCCCGACGCCGCGCCGTGGACGACCTACCTCGACCGCGAGGTCATCGACCACATCGGCGTCTCCCCGGGCGCCCGCCTGATCGGCGGCTCCCGCGGCTACGCCTTCGACCTCGACCCCGCGCTCGGCGGCGAGGGCTTCTTCCACCGCGTGGACGGCTTCGAGGCGCAGCGCGCGCGCGGCTTCCCGCGGGCGCCGGTGGAGAACCTGTACCGGGTGTCGGACCACCGTCCGGTGATCGCGGAGATTGAAACCGTCTGATCCGCGGGGGGCGTTGCGGGGGGCGGTCAGCCCCCTGCACGCGGGCTCGGGCGCGACGCGCCCGGGGCCGCCCTACCCGCAGACCGCCCCGAACACGCGGAGGAAGTTCTCGCCGAGGACCGCGTGGACGTCCGCGGTGGACCAGCCCGCGTCGAGGAGGGCCTGGGTGAGGTTCGGGAGCTTCTCGGCCGAGTCCAGCGCCTCGGGGAAGACGGCGAAGCCCTCCCAGTCGGTGCCGACGGCGGCGTGGCGGACGCCCACGGTGCGGCGGATGTGGTCGAGGTGTTGGACCACGCGGTGCACGCCCCCGGGGCCAAGGAAGGGGGTGACGAAGATGACGCCGACCACGCCGTCGGTGTCGGCCACGGCGCGGAGGAGGCCGTCGTCCACGCCGCGCGGGCTCGGGTGGACGGCGGTGCAGGCGGTGTGCGAGATGATGACGGGCTTGTTGGCGCGCGCCGCGGCCTCGATGACGCCGGCGCGGCCGACGTGGGCGAGGTCGACGAGGATGCCGAGCCGGCCGAGCTCGTCGACGAGGGCGCGACCGTAGTCCGAGAGCGGCGCGGTGTTGTCGGCGCCCCACCCCACCATCGGACGGCACGCGGTGTTGGCGGAGAAGTGCGCGAGGCCGACGTAGCGGAGGCCGGCGGCGCGGAAGCGGGGGAGGTCCTCGAGACGCGTGTCGAGGCCATGTGCACCTTCGAGGCCGGCAAAACACGCGATGCGGCCCTGGGCCTTGGCGGTGCGGATGGCCTGGACGGTGCCGCAGATGGCGAGGTCGTCGGGGGAGCGGGTGACCTCGGCGGCCATGCGGGCGAGGTCGGCGTCGATGGCGGCGGGCCCCGATCGGCGGCGCAGCGGGTTGATGACGAGTCCGAGCGCCATCGCGTTGACGCCGCCCTCGTGGAGCCGCGGGATGTCGCAGTGGCCGAAGAGCGGGGCGCCGAAGAGCGGGTTGGGGGCGTGGCGCTTCTTCCAGTCCCAGCCGATGAGCTTCTTGGCGAGGATCAGGTCGCAGTGGAGATCGACGAACAACGCGGCTTCGTGGAGGGCGCGGGCCTCTTCTGAAACGATCATGTGGAGACGATCATGTGGAGACGATCATGCGGTGCCGTCCGGGCGAAGGGCGCGTTGGCGCCACAGGGCGCCGAGGACATCGACCCCGTCGTGAAAGCGGCCGCACACGGGGTGCTGCATGCGGCCGGGGGCGCACATGCGGGGGGCGCCGAGGAAGAGGCCGGGGAGGTCGGTGGCGACGGTGCCGAGGCGGTCCCGCCACGGTGCGACGGCCGCGCGCACCTTCTGGACGTCGGTGAAGGGGTGCACGACGAGCACTCTCGGCAACGCGACGGGCGAGAAGTGGTCGAGGGGGAGCTCGACGACCGCCCAGCCGCTCCCGACGATCTTGCGGCCGGCGGCGCGCGCGAGGAGGATGCGGGCGCGGGTCTGGGCGGCGTCCGCGGGGTCGATCTCGCCGCGCGGCCAGCGTGCCTCGGCGTCGGCCATCGCGTCGGCGAGGGCGGAGAGGTCGATGGCGCGCGCGAAGTAGGCGGCGGGCGACATGCAGCCGTGCCCGTCGTAGAGGGCGAAGTCGGTGGCGGCGGCCTCGACGAGGGGGGCGTGCGTGAGCGCGGAGACGACGCCGACGCCGAAGCGCGGACCGAAGGGGAGCCACACCACGCCCTCGGGGAGCCGCGCGCGGATCGCCTGCATGGCGGGCGCGCCGCCGAAGGCGAGGACGCCGTCGACCTCGGCGAGGGCGGCGGCCTCGGCGGCGAGGTCGTCCGCGGTGGCGTCGGTGCCGCGCCACACGCGCATGTCGATGCCGCCGATGGCGGTCGCCATGGCACGCACTGCGGCCTCCTGGCCGGACGCGGGCTTGACGATCGTGGGGACGCCGCGGGCCGCGAAGTGGAGGAGCCAGGGGAGGGGCGCAGTGAAGACGTTGCCGCTGCAGATGACGAGCACGGCGCGCGGCGCGGTGCCCGACACATGTGCGAGGAGCGCGGCGGGATCGAGGTCTCCGACGGCCGCCGCCCAGCCGGCGCGCGCGTTGTCCGCCGAGAGGCCGGTGCCCCAGCCCGCCGGGTCGAGCGCCGCGAGGCGGGCGAGGGTGGCGGGCAGGTCGAGCATCCGGGGTTCTAACCCGGGTCGGTTAGACCCCGGCCTTCTTCACGGCCTCGAGGAAGTCCTCCGCGCGCAGCGAGCACCCGCGCGCCTCCGCCCCCGCGAGCCGGCCGCGGAGGGTGACGCGCTGGCCCTCGACCACGCCGAGGTCCATCGTCTCGATCGCGAGGACGGTGTCGACGTTCGCGAGGTCCACGAAGCGGAGGAGGCCCTCTCCCTGGACGGGCGCGCCGGTGACGGGATCGACGGCGTAGACGCGGAGCCACGGGGGCGCGACGAACGCGCCGGGGACGGCGCCGGCGGGCACCGGATCGGTCCAGAGCTGGCTGGAGAGCTCGGTCATCCCGTACTCGCCGATCACGCGGGGGGTGCCGAGGCGGTCGCGGACGGCGGCGTAGAGGCCCGGCGCGTCCAGCCGCACGGCGCGGCCCTTGAAGCCGCCGGTGACCATCACGAGGCTGCCGGGGCCGAGCGTCGCCTGGCCGGGGTGGGAGAAGAGCGCGTCGAGCGCGAAGGCGGTGGCGGCGAGGAGCACCGGGCCCAGCATCGCGGCGGCGGCGAGCTGGCGCCAGGCATCGGGGACCACGGCGCCCGCGCGGAAGAGGGCGAGCGGCGGCAGCGCGGAGGGGCCGGAGAGGGTCGCGGAGAAGTGGGCGACCATGTGGCCGAGGGACGAGTCGGGGTCGTCCGGGCAGAGGGAGGCGACGCGCTCGGGGAGGAGGCCGGCTGAGGCCTGGAAGTGCCGCCAGGCGCCGAGGTCGTAGACGGTCGTGTCGCGCAGGCGGGTCACGCCCCGGACGGCGCCGGTGGTGCCGCTGGTGCGGAAGACGACGCGGGCGTCCTCGACGGGGAACGAGGTGAGGACGAGCGACTGGAAGAGAGCGACGGGGACCGCCGGGATCTCCTCGACGGTCGTGGGCTCGACGTCGTCTGCCAGGGCGCGGTAGGTGGCGTTGTTCTCGCGCTGCCACCGGAAGAGGGCGAGCGCGAGGTCGGTGAAGTCACCCTCGCCGGCCTCGACGAAGGCGCGGACGCGGTCCCTCACATGCACTCCGTGAGCGCCAGCACGGCGGCCTCGAGCTGGGCCCGGGAGGTCGTGAGCGGCGGGGTGAGGCCGAGGGCCTCGGCGCGCTCGCCGGCGGGGAGCACGATGTAGCCGCGCGCCATCATGCGCCGGGTCACGCCGAGGCTGTCCGGCATGTGGACGCCCAGCATGAGCCCGCTGCCGGTGATGCCGGTGACGCCGGGGACGGCCCCGAGGGCCTCCGCGAACCAGGCACCCTCGGAGGCGGCGCGGGCCACGAGGTGCTGTCGGTCGATGACGTCGAGCACGGCGAGCGCCATCGCGCAGCCGACGGGGTTGCCGAGGAAGGTCTGGGTGTGGATGGCCTCACCGGTGGAGGCGCCCCACGCGTCCATCGCGGCGGTGGTGCCGAGGCAGGCGGAGATGGGGAAGCCGCCCCCGAGGGCCTTGCCGAGGCAGAGGAGGTCGGGCTTCAGGTCCCCCGCGGCGAACATGCGGCCGGTGCGACCGAGGCCCGAGTAGATCTCGTCGTGGATGACGAGGGTGCCGGCGGCGCGGGCCTCCGCGTGGAGGTGGGCGAGCCAGCCCTCCGGGGGGCCGCGCATGCCGCCGCGGCCCTGCACGGGCTCGACGAGGACCGCCGCGTAGCCGCCCAACGCGGGCCAGTGGCCGCCGTAGGGGGCGTGGTCGACGTGGGAGCCGAGCATGTCGGCGAAGGGGTCGCGGAAGTTCTTGACGTGGTAGCCGAGGGCCGCGAGGGGGCCGGAGGCGAGGCCGTGGTAGCCGCCGGTGAACGCGAGGACGCGGGAGCGGCCGGTGGCGATGCGGGCGGTCTTGAGGGCGGCCTCGACGGCGTCGGAGCCGGAGGAGCCGAAGATGACGCGATCGAGGCCGGTGACGGCGCAGAGGCGCTCGAGGAGCTCGATGCGGCGCAGGTCCGGGAAGGCGTCACCCATCGCGTGGGGGAGGCGCCCGAGCTGCTCCTGGCCCGCCCGGACGACCGCGGGGTGGCGGTGGCCGACGGAGGCGACGCCGAAGCCGGCGCAGAGGTCGACGAAGACGTTGCCGTCCGCGTCTCGCACGTTGGCGCCCACGGCCTCGGCCCAGACGACGGGGTCGGTGTCGGACGCCCCCAGCGCGGCAGCGCGGCGGACGCGGCGCGCGGTGATGGCCGGGCACTCGTGCCGGGCGAGGCGGTCCACCCAGGCGCGCGAGGAGGGGCCGGGAACCTCGGTCTGGAGCAGGGGGAGATCGTCACCCGTCACGCGCACCTCGTGCGGCCCGGCTAACCGGGAGCGGGGCGCTCCCGTAGGCCCGGCCGTCGCATCCTCACGAAGGTGGACACGCGGGGGGCAAACCGCAACGGACGGGCGCGGGCCGCAGCCCGCCACCACCCGAGTCAGGCAGGGTCCGGCTCGAAGATGGGCTCGACCATCGCGTCGATCCGGCGCGCGAGCTCGCGGCGGCTCTCCTCCCAGTCCGCGGCGCCGCGGGCGGCGCCGGCCTCGTCGCCGGCGAGCCAGCGCGCCGCCCACGTCTCCTTGCGGATCAGGTGCTCGAGCCACCCGAGCCCCGCGCGGGACGCCATGGCCGCGGCCATGTCGAGGGCGTGGGTG
>CAJBVW010000424.1 GCA_903959175.1 uncultured Pseudomonadota bacterium | reverse complement strand
GCTCGCCTCGCTCCCCGCGGCGCTCCCCCTCGCCGATCAGGGCTTCCGCACCGACGGCGCGGTGGGCGTGCCCTCCACGGTGCTCCTCGACCGCCCCGACGTGCGCGCGGCCGAGCAACGGTTGCGGTCGGCGAACGCCGATATCGGCGCCGCCCGCGCCGCGTTCTTCCCGCGCATCTCGCTGACCGCGAGCGCCGGGCTCGCCTCCGCGGACCTGCTCGGGCTCTTCGCGGGCGGCGTCTGGTCCTTCCTCCCCTCCCTCACCCAGCCAATCTTCGAATTCGGCAAGCTGCAGGCGGGGCTCCGCGTCGCGAACGTGGACCGGGACATCGCCGTCGCCACCTATGAGAGGGCAATCCAGGCGGCCTTCCGCGAGGTCGCCGACGCGCTGGTGGCGCGGAGCCCGCTGGACGCGCAGGTCGAGGCGCAGGCGCGGCTCCGCGACGCCGAGGCGCGGCGCCTGGAGCTTGCCCGCCAACGCTACGAGGCCGGTGTCACCAGCAACCTCGAGCTCCTCGATGCGGAGCGCTCCCTCTTCGAGGCCGAACGGGCGCTCGTGCAGGCGCGGGCCCTCCGGCTCTCCAACGCGGTCGACCTCTACCGGGCGCTCGGAGGCGGGGCGGTCGAGTAGCGGGAGCGGCGTTCGCAGGTGTTCAGGGCGCGAGCCACGTCGCGGAGACGCCCCCCTCACCCCAGACGAAGCGGGCGCGGCGGTGGCCGGCGGCGGAGAGGCGGAGCCAGTCGAGCGCGCCGAAAGTGAAGATGATCAACCGGAAGTTCGGGGCGCCCGTCGGGAGCGACACCAAAACGGGAGACGCGAGGGGCGCGCCGGGCGCGGCGGCCTGGGCGTAGTCGAGCCGGCTGCTCGCGCGGATGGTCTCCCACAAGGCGGCGGCGCCCACCGTCACGGTCGCGACGCCCGTGAGCCGCAGCTGCACCTTGGCGTCGGGATCGTAGAGGAGCACGGTGGCGCGGGGGTCCGCGGTGAGCTCCGCGACCTTGGGGCTGCGCGCGTCGGTGTAGAAGGTGAGCGCGCGGGTGGCCGGGTCGAACGCGCGGAGGACGACGGTGCGGGCCTCCGGGGCGCCGTCGCGCCCGATCGTCGCGAGCACGGGGGTGTGGAGGGGAGACGCGGGGTCCGCAGCCGCGCGCCCGAGCAGGCGCCAGGCCTCGACGAGGGTGGCGTCGAGATCGTCGACGGGCGGTGGTGCGGGGTGCGAGGGGGGCATGCCCCCTGACAACCCGTCCGGGGGGCCGCGGCAAGCCCGTTCCCCCGTTCCGCGGGCTGCGCTACGCGTGCGGGTCCCGGCGGGAGAGGCCGCGGCGGGCTCGCGCTACGTTCGCGGATGCCCGAGGGGGCCGAGGTTCGTCGTCAGGCCGATCGGCTCGCGCGGGTGTTGGTCGGCCGCCCCCTGGCGCGTGTGTGGTTCGGGCTGGACCGGCTCGCGGCCCACGCCGGGGATCTCGAGGCCGCCGGGGTCCACGCGGTGGAGGCCCGGGGGAAGGCGTTCCTCCTCCGCTTCGGCCCCGACGCGCTCGACCCGACGCTGCCCGCCGAGGCCGTCGCGGAGCGCCTCGCCTCGCGCACCTTTCGTGGCCGCTCCCTCGCCGCGTTGTACCTGGATCAATCCTTTGTCGCCGGCATCGGCAACTACCTCCGCACCGAGATCCTCTTCGTGGCCGGCCTGCTCCCGGAGCGCCGCGCGAAGGACCTCTCCCCCGAGCAGCGCGTCGCGCTCGCAGAGGCCACCCTCGCCGTGACGCGCCAATCGTACGCGACGGCCGGGATCACGAACGACCTCGCCCGCGCCAGCGCCCTCAAGGCGTCCGGTGAGCCACGCGGACGGTACCGCCACCATGTCTTCGCGCGGGGCGGGCGGGCATGTTGGGCGTGTGGCGCGGTGATCGAGCGGGTCGAGCTCGCGGGGCGGCGGATGTACGTGTGCGGGAGCTGCCAGCGGTAGCTCCCTACGCGAGGCGAGAGGGCGCGGCGTCTCCTGGCAACGTGAAGTGGAACACGCTCCCGACGCCGAGGGTGCTCCGCACGCCCACCTCGCCGCCTTGCGACTCGACGAGGCGCCGCACGAGCGCGAGGCCGAGCCCCGTGCCCTCGTAGATCTTCGTGTTTCCCGAGCTCAGTTGGCTGAACTGGGAGAAGAGGTTGGGGAGGTCTGCCTCGACGATGCCGATGCCGTGATCCTCGATCTCGACGCGGAGGCCCAAGGGGCCGTCGGGGTGTGTCCGCACATGCACCACGCCACCCTCGTGGGAGAACTTCAAGGCGTTCCTGAGGAAGTTGATCAACACCTGCCGAAAGCGGCGGGGGTCGACCACGACGTCCATGCGCTCGTCGGAGAGCTCGAGGCGAACGTCGATTCCCCGGGAGCGCGCCTTGGGGGCGAGGGCGGTCACCACGTCCTCGACGGCGGAGGGGACGTGAACATGGGTGGGGTGGAACGTGACGCTCCCGGAGACGAGCCGGGAGTAGTCGAGCATGGTCTCGATGAGCTCGAGGAGGTGCCGGCCACTCGTCTCGATCTCGCGGAGGAAGCTGACGTGCTTCGGGGAGTCGGGCGGCAGGAGGCCCGAGGAGAGGAGCTGGGAGAAGCCGATGACGGCGTTGAGCGGCGTGCGGAGCTCGTGGGACATGTTCGCGAGGAACTCGTCCTTCAGCCGCCCCGTCTCGCGGAGGCGCTGGTTCTGGGCCTCGAGCGCGATGCCGCGGACGCGCACCTCCTCGGCCTCCTTGAGCACGGAGATGTCGGTGAGGACGTACATCAGCTCGAGCGGGTCATCGGTGAGACGAACGCCGCTCGCGTCGATCCAGAGCGGGGCCCCGCTCTTGCCGACCATGGGGAGCTGCGCGCGAAAGATCCCCCCGCCCGCGGTCGCCGCGGCCCGCGCCAGCGCGTCGAATTCGGCCTCGGGCTCGGGCTCACTGTCGAGCACGTCGAGCGCACGCGACGCCGCGAGCACGCCGGCCTCGTCGGGCCGCTCGGCAGCTCCGACGTGGGAGGGCGCGCGCGCGGAGGCGTCGTCGTTTTCGATGGGCACGATTACGGCGGCGTATGTCCGCCTCCCGCCGAGGTCAACACGTACGACGTTCGAACTCGGCCACGCCGATGAGCCGAGCGACGCTCCCGCGCTCCGAACCAGGACGGGCGCGAACAAACCGGCTAGCAGGCTGCATGGCCCGCAAAGATCCGATCTCCCACCTCGTCCGCCACCCGGCGCCCTCGCCCACCCTCGTCCGCGAGATCCTCGCCGTCGGGACCACCGCCGTGCCGCGCCTGTGCGCGCTCGCCGCGAACCGCGCCGGATGGGCCCCGGAGGGCACCCCCCACAACAACGCCGCGCGCGGCGCGATCTTCGTGCTCCGCCGCATCGGCGACCCCGCCGCGATCCCCACCCTCGTCGAGGTGCTCACCGAGGCGCCCGCGGACAGCGCGGTCGTGCGCTCGGCGGCCTGGGCGCTCCCGGGCTTCGGCGCCGCGGTGATCGAGCCGGTGCTGCCGCACGCGACCGAGGGGAGCCGCTGGATCGAGGCGACGGAGGTGCTCGCCGAGTGCGGGGTCCACGACGAGCGCATCGCCCAGCGCATCCTCGCCCTGATCGCGACGGTTCCGGCCGTCGGCGCAGACGCCGCGCGCGCCTACGGGGACCCCTCCCTCGCCGGGCCGCTCCAAGCCGCCTTCGACGCCGCCTGCCCCCCGGGAGAGCCCACCGGCGACGACATCCAGCTCGCCGCGGACCTCGCCACCAGCATCGTGGAGCTCGGCGTCGCCGACGAGGCCCGCGTGCACCGCGTGCAGGCGATGCTCGACCGCTTCAAGGCGGTCGCCGCGGGGAAGCAGGAGGAGCTCGCCGAGCTCCGCGCGCGGCTCGACGTACTCGACGCCGCCGGCATCGACGTGACGACCGACGCCGTCAGGAATCGGGTCGCCGCCGAGGTCGTGCGCCGCCGGACCTGATCCCGACGTCCGCCCCGCCCGGAGCCACCAAGACCAAGCTCAAACGTACGCTGACGCCGGTCACGTCCGGGACACACGAGGCGCCGCCCCACGTCGCGATCGTCTCCCAGCCGTCAGCCACGAGGCCTGCCCACATGCCCGCGGGCAGCGGCACCAGGCCCCAGCCCGTGCCGTCGTCCGCCCACGCGAGGGCTACTCCTCGGCCGTCTCTTCCTCGATCTCCTCCTCGATCTCCTCCTCACGCTCCCACCGTGCTTCCTTCGCCTTCGCCGGCTCCTTGGCCTTCGCCGCCGCCGCCGCCTTCGCCTTCTTCTTCGCCTCGGCCACCTGGCGCACGCGCTCGAAGAGCAGGATCCCGGCCGTGACGCTCACGTTGAGCGACTGGAGGTTCCCCGCGAGCGGGATGCCGACGATGGCGTCGCAGCGCTTGCGGATCGGGGCGGTGAGGCCCTTGTCCTCGCCGCCGAGCACGAAGGCGATGGGGCCGGTGAGGTCGAGCTCCCACGGGGGCACGCCGTTCATGTCCGCGCCGATGACGCGCACGCCGGCGCGCTGGATCTCCGCGAGGGACGACGAGATGCCCGCGCGCACGACCGGCACGGCCTCCGCGCCGCCCATGCTCACACGCTGCACGACGGGGGTGAGGCCCTTGCCGCGCTGGGTGGGGATGATGACGCCGTCCACACCCGCGCCGAGCGCGCTGCGGAGCACGGCGCCGAGGTTGTGCTCGTACTGCACCTCGTCGATGAGGACGAGGAACGGCTCCGGGGCGCCGAGGAGCTGGCGCACGGTCGGCTCGACCATCTCGTCGGCCTCGGCGATGACGCCGTTGTGCACGCCGGTGAGGCTCATCCGATCGAGCTGCGAGCGCTCGACGCGCTTCACGCGGTCCCCCGCGAGCACGAGGATCTGGTCGATCTTGTCGTCGGAGCGCGCGCCCACGTCCATCCAGACGTGGCGCACGGTGCGGCGCCCGCGCACGAGCGCCTCGTACACGACGTTGCGGCCCTCAAGGCGGTCGCCCTTGACGGGGGGGAGGTCCGAGGGGGTGCCGCGCGGGGCCCGGCCCTGCGGCGCGCGGTCCTGAGGGGCGCGGTCCTGAGGGGCGCGATCCTCGCGGGGGGCGAGCGCGCGGACGGCGGCCGCCGGGGGGGCGCGGACGCCGGGCTCCGTCGCGGGGCGATCCTCCGTCGGCATGAAGCGGTCGTCGGAGCGGGCGGGGCCGCGGGCGAACCGCTCGTCGGGGCGGGCGGGGCCACGGGGTGGCTGCG
>CAJBVW010000423.1 GCA_903959175.1 uncultured Pseudomonadota bacterium | reverse complement strand
ACTGGAGTTCAGACGTGTGCTCTTCCGATCTCCGCGCCGCCGCCCCGCCCCCAATCGCCGCCGCGCCCCCGCCCATCCGCCCCCGCCCCCGCCCAATCGCCGCGCGCCACGCGCGATCCCGCGCGGGCTCCTCCAGCCGCGGCCCCGATCGGGGGCGGTCGCCCGTCGATTGGCGCGCGCGGACGCTCCGCCCGGCGCAGTTACCCCCCGCGCAGCTACCCCGGCGCCGCTACCCCCCGCGCCGCTCCCCCGGCGCCGTCACCCCGGCGCCTACGCCCGGCGCCGCCGACGCGCGGCAAACCACAGGGCGAGAAGCGCGGCACCGCCGCTCGTCCCGAGGCCGGTCGAGGAGCATCCGGCGGGACCCGCGGTCTGGGCGTCCCCGTCGTCCTGCTCGTCGGCCGCCGCGCACTCCGTGGGCGCGCGGACGTCGCTCCCGTCGAGCCCGTGGAACGCACGCACCGCGGGGAGCAGATCCATGATCCGCTCCCAATCTTCGGATTCGAACTGTTCGAGGGTGCCCACCGCGATCCACATGCGGCCGGCCTTGCCGGAGGGGTCCCACGCGACGATCGAGGCGGGGCCGCCCTCGGGGAGGGTGATTGTCTCTTCGACGAGGATCCAGGAGGACGTGCCGCTGTAGGGCTCGTCGAACTGCGTGGGCTCGGCCGCGGCCTCCCACATCACGGCGCCCATGCCGTCCGGGATGTCAAAACCGAGGTCCGCCGCGGGGAGGCCGGGGGCGATGACGGCGAGGCGCGGGCGCCAGTCCTCGATCGCGTCCCCCACGGGGAGGCCGAGCTGGACGAAGAGGTCGTAGCCGGGCTCGGCGTCCGTCTCGAGCCAGAGCTGGGCGTCGTCGCATGTGCGCTCGCCGTAGACGACGATGGAGACGTCGGGATCCTCGACCGCGAACGGGGTGTACGCGCCGGCCTCTCCGGGGGTGACCACGAAGGGTTGGTGGGCGGACGCGGCGGCGGCGAGGAGCGTGAACAACATTTGGAGAGTATATGACTAAGCGCTCGGGGCGGTCAAGCCCCGCTCGGATCGGAGGGGAAGATGTCCGGAAAAGTCCTCATCTACGGCGGAACAGGCGGGATCGGGCTGGCTACGGCGCGGGCGCTGGTGCGCCGTGGGCATGCTGTTCATCTGGTGGCGCGGGACGCGGGGCGGCTCGAGGAGGCCGCGGTGGAGCTGGGCGCGACGACAACGCGGGGCGACATCGCGGACGCCGGCCTGTTCGCGCGGGCCAGCGCCGACGCGGGCGAGGGGCTCCGCGGCCTCGTGTACGCGATCGGCACCATCAACCTCAAGCCGATCGGCCGCCTCACCGCCGAGGACTTCCTGGACGACTTCCGGGTCAACGCGCTCGGGGCCGCGCTCGCCGTGCAGGCCGCGCTCCCGACGCTCAAGGGCACCCCGGGGGCGTCGGTGGTGCTCTTCTCGTCGGTGGCGGTGGCGCAGGGCTTCGCGGCGCACGCGTCGGTGGCGATGGCCAAGGGCGCGGTCGAGGGCCTCACGCGCGCGCTCGCGGCCGAGCTCGCGCCGAAGGTGCGGGTCAACGCGGTCGCCCCCTCGCTGACGCGCACGGCCCTCGCGCGGCCGCTCACCGCGAGCGAGCCGATGGCGGCGGCGATCGCGCAGCTCCATCCGATGCAGCGGCTCGGCGAGCCCGAGGACGTCGGGGCCCTCGCGGCCTTCCTCGTCTCGGACGACGCCGCGTTCATCACCGGGCAGGT
>CAJBVW010000422.1 GCA_903959175.1 uncultured Pseudomonadota bacterium | reverse complement strand
CGAGGACGCCGAGGACGCCGCCGATCAACAGCGGTGTCTTCTCGCCGGGGCGCAGGCGCTGCACGGTCTGGACCACGAGGCTGTCCCCTTCCGGCAGGGACGACGTGGTCTTCTTCTGCTTCTTCTTCGAGACGGCGGTGGACGCGGGCTCCGTTGGGGGCGGCGCCAGCGCGTCCCGGAGGAACTGCGCGGGGAGGTCGTTGCCCTCGATGAGCCAGCTGCCGCGCACGCTGCGGTCGGTCGCGACCTGCTGCACGACGTGCGGGCGATCGGTCGTGGCCGCGGCGTTCTCGAGGGGGCGCCCGTCGATCGTGACGCGTGAGCCGGAGGGCTGATTGACGACCTTGCCCTCGATCTTCGCGAGGCCGTTGGGCGCGATCTGGCGCTCGTCCTCGAACATGGCGCGCATCGGGTGGTCTAGCTCGAGCTCGGAGGCGTCCCACGCGTAGGTGGGGTCGATCTCCAAGGAGGTGCGGAACCAGCGGCGGGCCTTCGCCGGATCGTTCACGACCATGAAGTAGTAGGCGCCGATGTACCGATACGCGCTGGCGAAAACGGGCGAGGGCGCGGCGCTCGTGAGGCAGGAGATGCCGGCGTCGAGCCGCTTGCCGGTGGTGGCGAACGTCGTGTCGTCCAGGTTGCGCAGCGACAGCTGCATCACCTGGAGATCATTGACGAGCTGCTCCCCCGGGTAGGGCTGCGTGCACTCCGCGCGCGCGTTCGGAGCCCACGCGAGCAGGACGGAGAGGGCGACGGTGGAGAGCAGGAGACGCAACGGCAACCCCGACGGGAAGATTTCGCGGTCAGGATAGCACGCGCGCGCCCGCAGGCCGCTCCCCTACTCGGGGCGCACCCACGCCACGATCGTGCCCGCCGACACCGGCGTGCCGTCGGCGAGGGCGAAGCGCTCGACCCGCCCCGGGAGCCCGGCGCGCACCGGTGCGAAGGTCTTCATCACCTCGATGAGGCCCACGGCTGTCGCGGCCTCGACGCGCGCGCCCTCTTCGAGGAACACCGGATCTCGCGGGGAAGGCCGGCGCCAGAAGGTCCCGTCGGTCGCGACGCGCACGGCGACCAGGCCGTCGACAGGGGCCTCGACCGCGATCGCGGCGGCGGCGGCGGCCTCGTCGACGCTGGACGCGACGGCGCGCGTGAGGACCGCGAGGTCGTGGAGGGACCAGATGCGCGGGTTGCGCGCGCGGCGCGGGGACTGCCACGCCATCTCCACCGCGGCCTCGAGGTAGGGACGGAGGGCGGCGAAGGGCACGACCTCGTCCGTGTCCATGCGGGCGGCAGCGGCCATCGGATCCATGTCGGCCTCGATCCGGCCGGCGGTCTCGTCCATCTGCTGGCGGATCGCGGCGCGCTCGACGGGATCGGCGCTGGCGATCTCGAAGTCGTCGTCGAGCTTCGTGTTGAAGGCGGCGATCGCGAGCGTGCGCCCCTCCATCACGGCGAGGCGCGTGAGCGGCGTCGAGAGCTGGAGCACGGGGTCGTAGGGCATCCCCGCCATCGCGTAGTACCCGGCACCCGAGGCCTTTCGGAGGAGGACCGTCACCATCGGGACCGTGTTGGTCGAGTTGGTGTAGATGAGCGAGGAGCCGTATCCGAGGAGGCCCTGCGCCTCGGCCTCGACGCCGATGTCGAAGCCCGCGATGTCCTGGAGCCACACGATCGGCAGCCCGTCGGTGTTGCAGGCGCGCGAGAACGCGCTGATCTTCGCGATGCCCTCGCGGTAGAGGATGCCGCCGGCGCGCACGCGGCCCGGCTGCTCGGGGTGGGGCGTCGGCAGGAGGTTGTTGGCGATGAAGCCGCACCAGAGCCCGCCCACGCGCCCGACACCGGTGATCATCTCGGCGCCGCGGGTCGGCATGACCTCGCAGAAGAGCGAGTCGTCCACGAGGCGCGCGACGACCTCGCGCATGTCGTAGACCTGCCGGTGATCGTCCGGGAGGATCGCGCCGATCTCGGCGGGCGAGAAGCGCGGGGGCGCGGGCTCGGCGCCGTGACGGTAGAAGGCCGCGCCCGAGGACGGCAGGCGCGCGACCTCTTCGCGGAGGAGGGTGATGGCGGTCTCGTCGTCAGGCACGCGCACGTCGGCGCAGGCGGACTGGTGGACGTGGACCTCGGGCCCGCCGATGTCGAGGCTGGTGAGGCTCAGCGACTTGGCGCCGCGGATCAGCGCGGCCCCGGCGATGACCATGTACGCGGACTCGGTCATGTAGACGCGATCCGAGATGATGGGCATGTACCCGCCACCCGCGATGCAGTCCCCGAAGACGCCGGCGATCTGCGGCACGCCGCCGGCCGCGAGGAGGCTGTTCTTCTTGAAGATGTGGCCCGCACCGGTGCGCCCCGGGAACGAGAGCGCCTGCTCGGGGAGGAAGAGCCCGGAGCAGTCGACGAGGTAGACGACGGGCACGCGCAGGTCGAGCGCCATCTGCTGCGCGCGCTCGATCTTCTCGGGGGAGAGCGGCCACCAGGACCCGCTCGCGACGGTGTTGTCGTTGGCGATGACGATGACGCGGCGCCCGGCGACGGTGCACCACGCGGTCACGACGCCCGCGCCCGGAGCGCGACGCTTGCTACCCCGGAAGTCACGGCCCCAGTTCACGTAGGAGCCGACGGGGAGCACGTCGGTGCCGGGATCGACGAGGCGCGCGATGCGCTCCCAGGTAGGGAGCTTCCCCTTCTCGCGGACGCGGGCGGCCGCCTGCGCGCCCCACCCGTCGCGGACCTCGGCCTGGGCGGCGGCGAGCACGCCCTCGCGGGCGGCGTTGCGTTCGGCGAAGGCCGGCGGAGCGGCGAGGGGCGTACCGATGGGGCGGAGCGGGACGAAGGCCATGGCGCCGCGCTAACCGTTGCGGGCGCTCCGGGGAATGGCAGAGCCGCCGCCGGGGAGCGATCGGCTGACGTTCAGCGCGGGGGCGGGCCGCCGAGGGTCACCACGTAGACCTGTCCGTCCCAGGTGACCGTGCCCCCGCAGGCGTCGACCGTGGCGGCGTCGTCGGGCCACGCGGCGCACCGGAAGTCGGTCCCGTGGCGGAGCTCGGAGACGCCCTGGAGGATCTCGCAGCCGTCGTGCCGATCGCGCGGACCGAGGCCCGTGCGCGGCGTGATCCACCAGCGCACGCCGGGGTACGCGGCCATCGTCGTGAGCGCGATCCGCTCGTGGTGGGTGAAGCGGGCCTCCACCTCCGCCGCGCGCCAGGTGTTCACCGAGCTGATCCACGCGACGACGACGAGCAGCACCACGATCCCGCGCCGCATCCGGGGCCCCTCGAAGCGCCGCGCCAGCGCCGCGACCGCGACCACCGCGGCGAGCATCGTCGGGACGATCAACATCCGCGGCGTCGCGCGCTCGAGCCCGACCATCCAGAGCGCCACGAGCAGGAGCTGCACGCCCGTCATCGCCGCCACGAGGCGGGTCGCGGGTGCGCGGTCCCGCAACCCGACGATCGCGGCGCCGACGAACACGAGCGCACCGGTGTCCCAGGCGTAGCGGAGCAGGCGCTCGGCGTCCTCCAGCCACCCGGCCACGGTGAAGCGCGCGGCGAGGCCCTGCCAGTCGGAGAAGTAGTCGATCGGCGAGGCGGCGTGGCCCTCCCAGCCGAGGAGGTGCCCGCCGAGCCACACCGCCGGCCCCCACCCGACGAGGAGCGCACGCGGCGAGCGCCGCCACACGACGTAGAGCAGGAGCAGCGGCCAGGCTTCGTAGCGGACGAGACCGAGGGCGCCGAGCAGGGCGTCCCCGGCGGTGAGGCGGCCGCGGAGCGCGAGCGCGAGGCCGGCGAAGAGGACGAGGAGGAAGAGCCCCTCCTGGTAGAGCGCCGAACCCCACAGGGTGAACGGTCCGAAGGCGCCGGCAGCGATGAACATCCACCCAGCGGCGCGCCCGCCGATCGCCTCCGCGAGCACGGCCCCGGCGGCCACCGCGAGCGAGGCGACGACGGCCATGAGGACGCGGGTGCCGAAGATGCCGACGCCGAGCTGGCCGGCGGACCAGATGAGGAGCTGCGGGCCCGGCAACCAGCCCTGTACCAGCAACCAGTCGCGCCCGGCCCAGCGCTGGAAGCCGTCGAGCCCGATGTTGTCGGGGAACGCGGCCAGCAGCAGGGCGCGCACCGCGAGGGCCGCGAGGAAGGCGGTCCCCGCGTACAGAGAGGCGGGGTGCGCGCGCGGACTCGGCATCGGGGCGCACGGCTAAGCACCCGGGGCTCCGCTGTCACGAGCGCGCCACCCCGCTGGCACACGGCGCGATGGCTACGGCACCATCGCGGGAGCGCCGGGCGCGGGCGCGACGCCCGACAGGCTGGACCCGTGGTAGGTGATCTCGTATTGCTCGCCCTCCCAGGCGGCCTCCGCGACGCAGGCCTCGCCGCCCCCGGCGGGCACCGGGCCCCACGTCGCGCACCAGAAGCCGTCCCCGTGCCGCGCAGCGCCGAGCCCCTGGAGGACCTCGCAGCCGTCGTGCCGGGCGCGGGTCCCGAGGCCGGTGCGCGGCGTCACGATCCAGGTGCAGTCCGGGCGCGCGACGATCATCGTGTGCAGCTGGCGCTCGTCGCGGATGCGCCAGACCTCGGAGCGGGTCAGCCGCCATCCGTCCACGAGGCCGACGCCCACGAGCACGCCGCCGACGAGCACGAGCCCCGGCCGCAGCCAGTCGGGGAAGCGCGCCCACGCGGCCGCGGCGCCGACCGCGCCGAGCAGGCCAGCGACGATCGCCGGCACCACGAGCATCCGGTAGGTCGCGACCTCGAGGCCGGCGAGCCACCCGGACACGGCCGCCATCTGCGCGAGCCCCACCGCCGCGAGCAGGAGCACGCCGGGCCGCCGCCACGAGGTCGCGACGCCCACGATCGCGGCCACGACGTAGCTCACGGCCCCCGAGTTGAACGCGGACCGGAAGAGCCGCGCGGCGTCCTCGGCCCAGGAGCCGAGGGTCGTGCGCTGGCCCATCCCCTCCCAGTCGTCGAAGTCCGCCGGGGAGGCGTGGTAGCCGCCGAGCGTGAGCCCGTAGCGGATCGCCAGCCACGCGCCGATGCCCCAGAGCGCGACGAGCACACGGGGGTCACGACGCCACGCGACATAGAGCAGCACGCACGGCCACCCCTCGTAGCGCACGAGGCCGAGGAGGCCGATCGCGAGATCGGCGAGCAACCATCGGCCCGAGAGCGCGAGGGCGAGCCCGCCGAAGAGCACGAGCAGGAAGGTGCCCTCCTGGTAGAGCGCGCTGCCCCACACCACGAACGGCCCGTAGCAGGCCGGCACCAGGAAGGCCCAGGCGGCCACACGCCCTCCGAGCCGCCCGGCCACGACGACCCCGCACGCGACCGCGCCTGCGGCGATCACCGCCATCGCGACGCGCGCGGCGACGACCCCCCCCCCGAGCGCGGCGACCCCGGTGATCACGCCCTGGGTGACCGGGAGCCACGCCTGGACGAGGAGGTGGTCCCGCCCGGCCCAGCGCTGGAAGCCGTCGAAGCTGAAGTTGCCCCCGAACTTCGCGATCAGGCCGACGCGGAGAGCCAACGCGACGGCGAAGCCGACGAGGGCCGGGGGCCACAACGAGGCGGCGCGCTGCTCGGCCGACGCGGAGTCCCCCACGCCGCTTAGACCCAGCCGTCGAGGAACGAGGTGTCGTACGCGCCGGAGCGGAAGCGGGGATCCGCGAGGATCCGGCGTTGGAGCCCGATGGTCGTCGGAACGCCCTCTACCACCATGGCGGCGAGAGCGGCGTCCATCCGCGCGATGGCGGCGGGGCGGTCGGCCGCGTGCACGATGACCTTGGCGACCATCGAGTCGTAGAACGGCGAGATGGCGTCCCCCTCGCGGAGGTGGGTGTCCACGCGGACCCCCTCCCCTTGCGGGAGCACGAGGCGCGTGACGCGGCCGGGCGCGGGGCGGAAGCCGGCGGAGGGATCCTCCGCGTTGACGCGGCACTCGATGGAGTGGCCCGAGGTCGTGAAGACGGGCTTCACCACCTCGTTCGCCGCGACCCGGAGCTGGAGCTCGACGAGGTCGAGGCCGGTCACGGCTTCGGTCACCGGGTGCTCCACCTGGAGGCGGGTGTTCATCTCCATGAAGTAGAGGGCGCCGGAGGGGTCCCGGAGCATCTCCACCGTGCCGGCGCCGTAGTATCCGGCCTTCCGGCAGGCCTCGGCCACGACGGCGCCGATGCGGACGCGGTCGTCGGGGGTGAGCGCGGGCGACGGGCTCTCTTCGAGCAGCTTCTGGTGGCGACGCTGGACGCTGCACTCGCGCTCGCCGAGCGTGACGAGGTTGCCGTGGCGGTCCCCGAGCACCTGGAACTCGACGTGGCGGCCGTTGACCACGAGCTTCTCGAGGTAGAGCGTGCCGTCGCCGAAGGCGCTCTGGCCCTCGGCGCTGGCCTGCGCGAAGGCGTCCGCCATCGCGTCGGGGCCCTCCACGCGGCGCATCCCGCGCCCGCCGCCGCCCGAGCGCGCCTTGAGGAGCACGGGGTAGCCGAGCGTCGCGGCGATCGCGCACGCCTCCTCCACCGTGTTCACGTTCCCCGGCGAGCCGGGGATGAGCGGCATGCCGAGCCGGCCCATCGTCTCGCGGGCGACCTGCTTGTCGCCCATGGTGCGCATCGATCGCGGCGAGGGCCCGATGAACGTGACACGCTCGGCCTCGCAGCGCGTCGCGAACAGCGCGTTCTCGGAGAGGAAGCCCCACCCAGGGTGGAGCGCCGAGCATCCGTGCTCCCGGGCGGCGGTCAGCAGCGCGTCGGCGTCGAGGTAGCCGCCGCGCCCGCCCACGGAGGCGACGCCGTCGGCCTCGGCGAGCCAGGCGAGCCCTGCGTCCGGCTCGGACACGGCGACCACGGCCTCGATGCCCATGCGCCGGCAGGTGCGCAGCACGCGTTCGGCCACTTCGCCACGATTCGCGATGAGGATGCGCCGGAACACTAAGCGCTCAGCTCCTGCTCGAGGAGCTTGCGGGCGAGCCCGGCGTCGATGTCGTCCTTGTGGGCCTTCATCAACACCCCCATCGCCTTGCCCATCTCCTTGGGAGAGGTCGCGCCGCTGGCGGCGATGGCCTCCTTGACCCAGGCGCGCGTGGTGGCCTCGTCCGCCTGCTTCGGCAGGAAGGTCTCGATCACGGCGAGCTCGGCGCGCTCGACCTCGGCGAGGTCCTCGCGCTTGGCGGCTTCGTAGGACGTGATCGAGTCGATCCGCTGCTTCTTGAGGCGCTTGAGCGCGTCGAGGCAGCGATCTTCGGTGACCTCGCCCTTCCCTTCCTTCTCCAGCTCGATGAACGCGGCGCGGATCATGCGCAGCCCGGTGGTGCGGGGCGCGTCCTTCGCGAGCATGGCCTTCTTGAGTTCGGCCGAGACCTGGTCCATCAACGACATGGGAGACTCCGGGCGCCGCCTCTATACCGGGAGGCCCCCTGCCGGCCACGGACCGAGCCGCCGTGGCCGCGGTTGTTCCGCGCGCGCTAACCGGCGGCCGCGTCTGGGGGCTCGGCGGGGGGCACGCCGCGCAGGACGCGAACGACCATCCCAAGCAGGCCGACGGCCAGGAGGCCGACGCCCACGAGCGTCATGCCCTGGTCCACCGCGCCGATCGCCGGGGCCGCGAGGGGCCGCTCGGGGCCCACGGTGGCGTCCCCCACCGGCATCTGGAGGATCTCCTGCCGGAGCAGGTAGAGGTCGTAGGCGGGCTCGGTCGCCCCCGGGGACCCGTACACGAGGCGCGCCCCGCCCACGGGGATGCGCGCGCGCAGCTCCCAGCGCGGGTAGGTGACGCGGACGGCCTCGACGGGCAGCGGGGCGTTGTCCCCGTTGTCGATGCGCAGGAGCAGCGTGTCGCCGATACGCTCGTTCAGGGCGACGACGAGCGTGCTCCCGCGGGAGCCGCCGTCCCACGTGACGTGCCGGAGCGCGACCGTCGCGCGGCCGGTGTCCCGCAGGATCGTCACCGAGCGCGCGAACGTCGAGGCGCTCGTCTGGATCTGCACCGAGCCGACCGGGGCAGTGCCGTCGAGCGGCACGCGGATCTCGGTGACCCGGCCCTCCTCCTTCCGGACGAGGGGGGCGGCGTCCCAGGCATCCTCGTCGCCCGTGTTCCAGAGGAAGAACGGAATCTGTCGCCCCGCGGCATCCACCAGCCGAACGTCTGCCACATCCGGACGCGTGCGCGCGAGGATGTCGCGGTCCAGCAGGATCCGCGCCCAACCGGGCGTCGCGATCACGTCACGCTCGAAGGCGAAGCGGGCGAGCGAGAGGTCGGGCCCCGGGGCGTCCACGCCCTCGCGCGTCGGAAGCGGCACGAAGGACGGGTTGGCGGCTGCGGACTCTACCTCCACGAAGGGGGTCGGCGTGCGGAGGAGGTCCGGGATCGCGATGGAGAGGTCGTAGGCGGAGGACGCCTCCGTCGCGCCCGCGTAGAGCGTGTGGGGGCCCGCGCCAGCATCGCGAGCGACAAGATACACGCCTTCCGAGATCACGTCGACGGCGTCGATCGGGAGGGGCTCGCCGCGGTTGAGCGCCACCTCGACGACGAGGGTGTCGCCGACGGTGTCCGCGATGGGGATCTGGACTTGGTCCACGGTGGCGCTACCGACGCGGATCCGCTTGATCATGCCGTTGGTGCCGGCGTACTCCGGCGAGCCCGGGACGCGCACGAACACCTCGCGCTCGAACACGTCCGAGGTGGCGGGGAGCTCGAAGCGGAGCGCACGCACGGCGCGCATCCCCCGGAGGCGCAGGACGTACCGCGCACGCCCGTCCTCGGTGAGCACCGGGGCCTCCACGGGGACCTCCTCCACGATCGGCGGCACGTGGTCGGGCGCGTTCCGCACCGCGGAGATGTCCCCGAGGCGCGGCGTGCCGGAGTCGACCGGCGCGAGCTCCACGCGGAAGGGGCCCTTGACGTGGGGCAGCTCGAGGGTGCGGCCGTCCTGCTGGTCGAGCTTGTAGAGGAGCGTGCGCGGCGCGGACACCCGGCCCCCGGCCCCCTCCCAGCTCACCGTCGCGTAGACGGCGCCGAGGTCGGAGAGGTTGTAGACGTCCAGGACGAGGGCGTCGACGGGGGCGTCGGTGGCGTCCGTCTCCCAGGTGCCCGAGCCGGTCGGCACGAAGGAGAGGTCCTCCGCGCTCGTCCCGCTCCCGTTCGAGGAGCTGAGGACGGCGTACGGCACGGCCACGCCGCTCGCGTCCGTCAGGAGCAGCCCGCCGCCGAGCGTCTCCGGGGCGCCCCCGATGAGGTCGGCGCCGAGGCCCACGCGGACGGGGCCCGCGGGGGGCAGCGTCACCGGCGTCGAGAGCGCGTACGTGGACGGCTCGGCAGCCATCGCGGCCTGGAAGATCAACATCATGGCTTCCGATCCTTGAGCACGATTCTCTGGAAGGCGACGGCGCCGATGAGGAGGGTGACGGCGAGGCCGGCGAAGGCTCCGACGCGCGCGAAGCCGGAGAGGCTCCACAGGTCGACGCCGAAGACCTTGAACGCGCCGAGCAGCGCGAAGCCGAGGCCCGCGAGGCGGGCGCCGCGCGCGTCGCGGAAGGTGCCGATCGCGATGAGGACGAGGCCGTACGCCGCCCAAGCGATCGACCGCGTCATGCTCTCGGCGAGGTCCTCGCTGGTGAAGGACAACGCGTCGTCGTGGGCGAAGGCGTGCGCGACCTCAAGGTTGACGAGCGCGAAGAAGAGCAGCACCGAGGCCGTGCGGAGCGCGGTGCGGAACCACTCGGGCGTCGGGAAGTAGTGGCCCGCGACGAGGAGGCAGACGGCCGGCACGCCCCAGGTGTAGAGCGTCCAATTGAGGAGGATCATCCCCTCCCCTCCGCCGTAGGAGAGCGCGTCCGGGTTCAGGAGCAGGCGCACGCACACGGCGAACGCGAGCGCCCCGCCGAACACCCGGATGATCGGGTGCGTCAGGCGCCGCGAGAGCACGGCGAGGAGGGCGACCTCGACCGCCCACCCGACCGTCAGCCACGCCTCGTCCAGCTGCAGCGGCACCGCCCCGGACGCGAAGAGGAGCACGACCGTGACGAGGATCGCGAGCTCGCGGTCGTCCTGGCGCAGCTTGAGCGTGCGGACGAGCGTGACCGCGGCGAGGAGGGTCACCCCGCCGAGGAGCACCGGGAGCACGCCGACGACGCTGTCCCCGAGGATGTCGATCCAGAGGCGGTGGAACGGGAAGAAGAGGGCGGGGCCGACGAGCGCGGCGGAGAGGGCGCCGTACAGATCGCCCTGACGGGGCCGCCAGAACGGGGGGAACGCGAAGACGGCGTAGACCACGGCGAGGCCGAGGAACCAGGTGCCGGAGTCGATCAGCTCGTACCCGGCGAGGGGCGTGAGGAGCGGGAGCGTGGCGCCGACGAGGGCCGGGAGGAGCCCGGCGCGCGGGCCGCGGGTGAGCGCGGCGACGGAGCCGACGAGCGCGAGCGAAACGCCGACGAGCGCGACGACGGCCATCGGGGGCGGGTCACCCGCGATGGCGAGGGTCCCGAAGAGCACGCCGGACCACATCACGGGGATGGCCCAGAAGACGGAGCCGGCGGCCGCGGTGACGAGGGGGACGGCCACGAGCCCTACGGCAACGGCGGCCCACGCGGGGTCGTCCGGGAGGGCCCAACCGAGCGCGAACACGGCGACGAGCAAGGCACCGACGGTCACGCCCGCGCCTTCGAGCCACACCGCGTCACGACGGCGCCCCGCGGCGAGCAGCGCGCCCGTACCCAGGAGGAGGTAGCCGAGGGCGGACCAGACGGCGGTGTCGCCAGAGGTCACGAGGGAGAGGTTGGAGACGGGGTCGGTGCGGAGCACGTCCGCGGGCGCGACGAAGGCGGCGCCGCAGCCGAAGAGCAGCGCGGCGCCGACACCGGCGGCGAGGGCCTCCGGGAGCTGCGTGGCGCGGCGGGCGGCGACCGAGAGGTAGAGCAGCCCGAGGACCGCCGGCGCGGCGAGCCCCACCACCACTTGATCCGGCGCCCGGAACTGGCTGGCCCAGCCGACATACAGAGAAGCCGTCACGACGGCGGAGACGGCGATGAGGGCCGTCCAGCGCCGGCGCGAGGCGGCGAAGAGGAGGCCGGTGTCGAGAAGCGCGAGGTAGCCGAAGAAGGCGACGGCCTTGTTCTCGCCGGTGGAGAGGAGGATCGGCGTGAGGTAGCCGCCGATCATCGCGAGCGTCGCCATGAAGGGGCTGTTGCAGCGCTCGGCCGCGAGGAGGGTCGCGGCAGTCGTCATCAACATGAGGCCGAACGCCAGCTCCTGGCCGAAGAGGCCGTAGCGGGCGTGGCCGGCGTAGATCACCGCGTAGAAGATGCCGGCCCCTCCCCCGCCGAGCGCGGCGGCGGGAACGTCGTAGCGACGCGCCCGCGCGACCTCGCTCAGGAGGACGGCGGCGGCACCGACCGCGGCGCCGAGGGCGAAGCGGGCGCCGGGGCCGATGAGCCCGGCGTTGATCGCCTCGCGGAGGGCGAAGATGGCCGCGAAGAGGAGGGCGAGGCCGCCGGGGATCGCCAGAGCCCAGACGCCGAGCGCGTCCGCGCCGAGGCGACGGCGGGGCGGGGCCGGCGGCGCAGCGGCCGGCGGGGGCGTGAGGGGGGGCGGAGCGGCGGGCGCAGGGCGGGCAGATCGGACGAGCGTCGTGGAGGGCAAGAGGGTGTCAGTGCGGGGGGGGG
>CAJBVW010000421.1 GCA_903959175.1 uncultured Pseudomonadota bacterium | reverse complement strand
CGAAGCGGCGCCGCGGGTGCCCGGATCGCGAGCGTGCCCGGCCCGTCGGGGGATCCACCGGGCGTGGCGGGGGCGGGGCGCGTGAGCGACCCGACCCCGGGCACCGCGCCCGCGCGCCTGCTCGAGGCCCGCGACCTCCCCCCGAACGCCTACTCGGCCCAGCGCCCGCCGGTGATGCCGATGTCGTTGCGGGTGCCGTCGAGGTCGTTCCAGGTCGCGTCGGGGTAGCCGGCGTCCACGAGCGGGCTGGAGCCGGCGATCGTGAGGTCGTCGGGGAAGGCGACGAAGCCGGGGTCGCCCGAGACGGACGCGGTCGGGGTGACGCCGCAGCCCTCCGCCGCGGTGTTCCAGAAGCCGTTGTAGGCGGCGGTGTACGCGGCGTCCGTCGAGATGCCGCAGGCCGCGCCGACGAAGACGTTCGAGAGGAGCCAGCTCGACGGGTCGTTCGCGAGGAAGACCACGCCGGCGTCCGCGCCCCAGAAGACGTTGTTCGCCAGGTAGACGCTCATGTACTCGAAGCGGGCGCCCTCGACGCCGCCGCCGATCACCGAGTTGTAGACGTAGGCGCGCTCGGAGGGGGTGTCGAGCTCGTCGTAGGCGTAGATCCCGGAGATCCCGCCCTCGATGCGCGATCGCTTGACCTGCAGCTCGCCGTGGTAGCTGTAGAGGCCGTAGCCGGCGTCGCAGGTGAGCTCGTTGTCGAGGAGCAACGTGGCGTTATGCTGCCAGAGTGCGTAGTCGCCGGCGCCGCAGTCGGCGCGGAGGTTGGTGGCGGAGAGGCTGCCGCCGTCCGCGAAGATTGCCTGGCCGCCGGGGAGGATGTCGTTGTCCTCGAAGACCACGTCGATCATGTCGACCCAGCCGACCGTGAGCATCGCGACCGCGTAGGACTCGCCGTTGCCGGCGAACACCACGTCTTCCAGCTTCAAGGACGCGTAGTGGACCTCGAGCGCGGACCCGCCGGCGGGATCGTAGCCGTCTTCGACCGAGACGCCGGCGAGGCGCGTGAAGTCGCTCTCGGCGCCCTCCACGTCGACCGCGGTGCCGCCGTAGTCGGCGTCGATGACGGTCTCGGCGGAGCCCTCGATGCCGTAGATGTCGAGGTACTTCCCGAGGTAGTCGATGCGCTCGTGGTACTCGCACGGGGCGAGGGCGATGCGGTCACCGGAGACGGCGGCGTCGATCGCCTCCTGGATGGTGAGGAAGTCGCCGCCGCCCTCGCAGTCCACGAGGATGTCGTAGGTGGGGATGATCGGCCCCTGGTCGGTGTCGCCGGTGTCGTCGGGGCCGCCGGTGTCGGTGTCCCCGGTGGTGTCGGTGTCCCCGGTGGTGTCCGTGTCGTCGCTCGGGTCGGTGTCGTCGGTGTCGGTGTCGGTGTCGGCGAGGCCGGTGTCGCCCGCCTTGTCGCCGATCGCGATGGCGCCGGGCTCGCAGGCCAGCAGGGCGAAGGGGAGGAGCGCGAGGACGGGGCCGTGCCCCGCGAGGAGGCGGCTCACCAGCCACCGCCGATGGAGAAGGGACCGCCGTAGACGCCGATGTCGTTGCGGGAGCCGTCAACGTCCGCGTAGCCGGAGGCGTCGGGGCCGGCGTCTACCGCAGGGCTGCCGGGGGAGAGGGACCAGTCTCCCGCGCCGGGGTCGAGGAAGAGGGGATCCTCCTGCAGATTGTTGTTCGTACCCACGGGATCCGGGAGGAGGCCGCAGGCGTTGGCGGTGTTGTCCCAGAACAGGGTGTTGCGGACGGTGAAGTCCGTCGTGTCCGCGGTGATGCCGCAGTAGCCGCCCTCGATCACGCTGCCCTCGACCGTGGTGGAGAGGTAGACCGTCGTGAACGTGATGCCGCCCGTCACGATGCTGTTCCGCACGGTGGCGGAGCCGTAGGTGACGCTGACGGCGCCGTCGACGAGGGTGTTGGTGAGGTTCACGAAGTCGTCGTAGTGGTCGTCCTCGTGGACGATCGCGACGTTGCCGAGGAGCGTGCTGCGCTGGACGTGGCCCACGGCGTGCTCCCACTGGGTCGCGTTGCCGCCGCGGCAGGAGATGTCGGAGCGGTCGATCATGCCTGAGCCGTGCCCGAGATAGACGCCGACGGTGGCGCTGCCGCAGTCGAGCGCGAGCTCGGTCGCGACGAGGCCGCCGCGCGACATGTACACGGAGACGCCGTAGCTGGGGCGGTTGTCGGTGAAGGTCACGCCCGCGAGCTCGATGTCGGCGCTGGCGCCGTAGATCGTGGCCCAGCCGCCGTTGCCGTCGAGGACGACGTCCTCGAGGCGGAGGGCCGCGAAGTCGACGTAGACCGCGGCCTCGGCGCTGTCGCCGCCGCCGGTGAGCGTGAAGCCTTCGAGCGAGGTGCCGGTGCCCTCGCCGTTCACGGCGCGCACGACGGCGCCGTTCCGGGCGTCCACGACGGTGTCCTCCGGGCCTTCGGTCGCGACGATGCGCAGCGCCTTGCCGAGAAAGTCGATCGACTCCCGGTAGGTGCAGGGGAGGACGTGGATGACGTCGCCGTCGTCCGCGGCGGAGATCGCGGCGGAGATCGTATCGAAGTCGCCACTACCGTCGCAATCCACGATGACGTCGGGGGGGTCGACGTCGTCCGCGCGGACGCGCACCGAGGTGTCGGGCGCGGCGTCCGAGAGAGCGAGCGGCACGACGGTCGCGCCGCACGCGGGCAGGAGGAGGAAGAAGGGGAGGCGCATCTACTTGTTGTAGATCAGAACCCCGCGACCTGGGTAACGAATTTTGACAGAGTCGTGTAAGGGGTCGGCCCGGGCTACGCGGGTTCGAGCACCCGCGCGGCGTGACGTGCGCCGATGCCGCGGCCCCGGCCCTCCAGCTCGACGGCGTCGTGGGCGCAGAGGATGCGCACCTCGCCACCGTGGTGGCGCGCCAGCTCGCGCAGGCGGGCCTGGTTGGCGAGGCGGAGGTCGCGGTCGACGTCCATGATGCCCTGGTAGGCCGCGAGGCCGGGCGTGCAGCGGGGCTCGCGCGGATCGATCTCCTCGCGGAAGAAGTAGGCGTCGCCCGCGTGGAGGACCCACCGATCGCGGCCGCGCACCGCGACGCCGGCGTGGCCGACGGTGTGGCCGGCGAGCGGGACGAGGAGGATGTCCGGCGGGAGGCCCGGGAGTTCGCGCACCGCGGGGAAGCCGAACCAGGGCTCGCCGTGGGCGCTGTAGGTGCGCCAGCGCACGTTGTTGTCCCACTGGAGCGGGCGGTAGCGGCCGGTGGCGACCGGGCCGCGGGGGTGGCGCGCGGCGTCGAGCTCGGCGTCGAGGACATGGACCTCGGCGCGGGGAAAGTCCTGGATGCCCCCGGCGTGATCGAAGTCGAGGTGCGTGAGGACGATGTGGCGCACGTCGTCGGCGCGGTAGCCGCGGGCGTGGATGCGGGCGAGCGCGGTCTCCTCGGGGAGGAGGCGCGGGCGGAGGAGGGCGGTGAAGGCGCGGGAGAGGCGCGGGTGGGGCTGGGCGACGTCGCGGGCGCCGTAGCCGGTGTCGACGAGGACGAGGCCGTGGTCCGTCTCGACGAGCAGACAGTGGCAGACGAGGCGGGCGGCGAGGCCGTCCGAGACGCCGTCGACGAGGCGGCCGCCCCACGGGCACATCGTGCCGCAGTTCAGGTGGTGGATGTCGTACATGGTCCCCCCTCCCGGAACCCGGCGCCCCCCGGGGAGCGTCCAGGGAGGCCGCCGCGTGGCGTCGTGGTCCGTGGAGCGGGAAGGCCTTGGCGGTCACGCTGCGCAGCCGCTACCATGTGCGCCACCTCGGAGTCCCCATGTCCCGCCTCCTGGCGCTGATCCCCCTCCTCGCGGCGTGCGACAAGACCATCGACATCCCCAAGGAGGACGAGGAGGTGGTCCTCGCCGACCTCGGCGCGCCCTTCGCGGCGATCATCGCGCACACCGCGCCCGACTACCTGCGCACCGACTGCGAGATCGGCGTGGACCTCTACGAGGAGGGACAGACCGAGCCATCCTCGTCGGCGTCCGTGTTCGCGACCGGCGGCGAGTGGGTCGGCCTGACCATCGACACCGCCATCCAGTACACGGCCGAGGCCTCGTGGAAGGACTGCACCACCGTGGCGAGCACGGGCACCGGCACCTTCTCGTCCGGGGCCTTCTCCGGCGCCGAGGGTGACTTCTTCGTCTTCCGCTACGACGGCGTGACCGCCGCGTTCGAGACGCTCGTGCAGCGCGAGGACTTCGAGGGCGGCAAGGCCCTCATCACCTTCCGCGACGACGCGACCTCCGCCGACGTGCAGGAGCTGGCCGCCGAGATCGGGGTCGAGGCCGACCTCATCTCGACGGACGCGAAGGACTACGAGATCTCCTGGGACGACGCGACCCCGGTGGGCGCCGTCCTCGCGGCGTTCTCCGACCGCAACCTCTACGTCGAGGGCGAGCCCGTGTGGGTCGAGAAGCCGGACTGGTACTGAGCTGAT
>CAJBVW010000420.1 GCA_903959175.1 uncultured Pseudomonadota bacterium | reverse complement strand
GGGGCGAGGGGCGGGGCGGGGCGAGGCGGGGCGGGCGGTCGTGCATGCGGTCCCGCGGCGACTGCGCGGACAGGAGCTGGAGCTGCAGCCCGAGCCCGTCCGCGAGCCCGTCCGCGAGCCCGTCCGCGAGCCCGTCCGCGAGCCCGTCGGGCAGGTCGATCACGCCCTCGATGGCGATGACGCGCGGGTGGTTCACCTCGCCGAGCGTGTGGGCCTCACGCTTGATGCGCTCGCGCATCTTCACGTCGCGGATGAGCTCGGGCCGCAGCACCTTGAGCGCCCACTCCGTCTCGAAGCGCGTGTCGAACACGCGGTACACCACCGCGACCCCGCCGGCCCCGAGCACGCCGCGCACCTCGAAGCGCCCGAGGCGGGCGTTGTCGTCCCACTCGACGCCCTCAAGCAGGGCGTCCACGCCCTTGTTACCCTGCCACACGCCCAACGTACCGAGGGCCGGCCCCATCCCCGCGCCGCCGAGGCCCCCGCGGAAGTACCAGCGGATCCCCTCGGGAAAGAAGGCCTCCTCGCGGTCGCGCAGCACGCCGAAGAGCGTGTCGAGCACGTTGTGGTAGGTGCCAAGGCCGGGCTCCTCCAGCAGCGGCAGCAGCGCCTCGGCCTGGGGCGCGCGCGGCCCGCGCAGGTAGTCCGACAGCGCGTACGCCAGGAGCGTGCGCAGCACGACCTCCGTGCACGCGATCAGCACGTCCGTGCGGTGGGCGGCGTCGAGCGCGGGGCAGGCGCGCACGTTGGTCCACGCCGCGGCGATGGGGTACGGCAGCTCGCGCTCGATGAAGCCACTCGGGGGATTCCGTCGGATCGTGGCCTGTTCCATCGCGCACCAAGCCTACCACACGCCCCCGCGCAGCGGACGGACGCGGCCGCCGCTACTCCCCGCGGCACCAGGCGGCGTACGCGCGGAGATGCGCCTTCAACGCCGCTTCGTCGATGCCGACCTGCGCGAGCGAGCGGTCCAGCAGGTAGTGGGTGCGGCGGCGCGGCGGGTGCGTGAGCGGGACGTGCGCCGGGAGCGGCGCGTCGAGGCACTCCGCGTACACGCGCGTGAGCGTCCCGGGCAGGTCGCGCACGTAGTCGTCGAAGCGCACCACGCACCGGCGCGGGCCCCCGGCGGCCCTGAACCACGCCTGCTTCACCTCGCAGTACTTAGCTCCATCCTCACGATCGCGCCGGCGAGCCAGCTCCACGGCGGCGGCCCGAGCGTGCTGTCGAGAGGGTTGGCGCGCAGGTAGTGCACCGCGCTCTGGAGGCGGCGCTCCGGGGCGCGGATCATCGTGAGGAAGCGCGCGTTCGGGAAGCGGCGGGCCAGCGCGGGCGCGGCGGCGAGGAAGTGGCCCTTCACGAACAGGCGGCGCGGGCCGTCCGCGAGGAGCAGGCGCTTGCGGCCGGTGCGCTCGAGGAAGCGGACGAAGTCGTCCTCCCACAGCGTCCGGTTGGTGTCGGTGAGGCGGGCGAAGCGGAACTCCTCCGCCGCGAAGTCCACCCCGTAGAAGGGGCTCAGTTGGTTGAGGTACGCGACGTAGCGCCCGGCCTCGAAGGTGTCGGTGCGGAAGCCCCCCCCCTCGTCGCGCTCGGCGAATTCCGGTGGGAGCATCGCGTCGAGGCGGCGGCCGTACAGAACCTCGTCGAGCAGCCACGCGAGGCCCCGCAGCGGGATCGTGGCGGCCTTGCGGAGCACCAGGATCGTCAGCCACGCGCGGCGCCCGGCGGAGAGCCCCGGCGGCGGCGGCGCGACCGTCCATCCCGCGCGCAGGTAGCGGACGATCTGCCTTCGACGCGGCACGTTCGGCGGCCACCCGTACACCTCCACGAGCGCGAGGTAGGGCACCCACAGCGCGAGCAGCGCCCAACTCAACAGCGTCACGAGCGCAGCCGCGATGACGACGCGCACGCCCAACGCGGCCCCCGTGCGCGCGGTGCTCGGCGGCTCCCCGGGCAGGTGGTCGGGGACGGCGTCGAGGTCGAGGGTCAGGGGCGGCGGCTTGACGCCGACGAACGTTGCTTCACCCAGGCCGCGCCGGTGGCGGCCGTCGCGATCGCCGAGCACACGGGCGGCGCCGGGAAGAAGTAGCGCACGCACAGCGCCGCCGACACGAGCGAGCACAGCCCCGGCACCCACGCCAGCCGCCGCGCGAGGGCGCGAGCATCCCGCCCGTGTGCGCGAACGCGAAGAAGCCGAGCGACGCGGCGGCGAGGCGGAGGAGGGCGCGAGGGCTCGGGCAGAAGGGTCATGTGGGTTCGGGCGGGAAGGCGACGCCGGGGGACACGGGGGGACGGCGCGGGGGACACCGGGGCGCGTCGCCAGCGCGGACGCTGGCGCCGGGCTCCTTCGGGCTCGCTGCGCTCGGTTCGGTCGCGGCGCGGACGCCGCGCCCGGAACCGCGGG
>CAJBVW010000419.1 GCA_903959175.1 uncultured Pseudomonadota bacterium | reverse complement strand
CGACGAGCACGGTGAGGAGCGTGGACGAGATGACGCCGCCGATGACCGCGGTGGCCATGGGGGCGCGGAACTCGGAGCCGACGCCGGTGCCGATGGCGGTGGGGATCATGCCGAGGACCATGGCGGCGGAGGTCATGAGGATCGGCCGCAGACGCCGGGGGCCGGCGAGGCGGATGGCGTCCTCCGCGGTGTGTCCTTCGCGGATGAATTGGAGCGCGCCGTCCACGAGGAGGATGGCGTTCTTGGTCACGAGGCCCATGAGCAGGATGATGCCGATTTGGGAGCCCATGGAGATGGACTGGCCGGCGATGAAGAGGCCGAGGAAGGCGCCGACCATCGCGAGCGGTACGGTGGGTCATCTTCCAGCGCTGCGAGCTCAGGGACGCGGCGAAGTTTGCCCCGCGCGTGCGCCAGAGTCCCGCGGGGACGGCCACTCCGGGCCGGCTCCGCTGTCACCGACAAGGGAGGTCGGTGATCACCACCTCGTTGGAAGCGTCCAGGCACTCCGCCCAGCGGCTGCTGACGTTCATCCGAACCCCCGCCCCGACGGACGCGGTGGGCACCTCGAGCTCGATGGCGCGGCTGACGCCGGACGGCAGGCCGTCGAGCTCCGCACGGGCGAGCACGGCGCCGTCGTCGAGGTTGGACAGCTCGAGGGTGATCGGCATCAGTGCGTCGGCGCCGCCTCGGTTGGAAACGTAGGCCACCAGGACCGTGGCCTGGCAGTCGTCGGAACAAGCGTAGGCAAGGTCGACAGTGAGGTCGGGCAGCGCGGCGCGGCCCGAGGCGAGCCCCTGCCACACGTTTTCTCCCGGTCGGAGCCAGTGAACGTCGGCCGGATCGGGGAGCGTCCCGTCCAGGTTGCGGTCTCCCGGGAAGCGGTCAACGCCCGGCCAGGGATGCTGAGCGCCCGGCCCAGCCCACCCGCCTGCAGCGTTGGTGTAGACGGTGAGGTTCGGCCGCTCGCCCGAGGCGACGATCTCCGCCAGCCCGTCTCCATCGATGTCCGCGACGATGGGCGGGTCGATGGTCCCGGTCCCCGGCCCGTCGATCGTCGTGAGCACCTCCCCGGCTGGGCTCAGCACGAGCAGACCCCCGACGCTCGGGTGCACAAGGACCTCGTGGCGCCCGTCGCCGTCCAGGTCCGCCACGGAGAACGGCGCCTTGCCATCGTCCACGGAGAGCGGGTGTCGCCAGAGCAGGCGCAGGTCCCGATCGTAGGCGGCGACAGAGACGCGGACGGCCTCCGCGGGATGGTACTCGTCGACGAGGATCTCCGGGGCATCGTCCCCCGTCAGCTCCGCGATGCCCACGACGGTGGCGTTGGCCGAGCCGGTCATGGTCGCGGCGCGGATCGAGCCATCGGCTTCGCAGACGGCGAGGACGCCTTCCCGGACCACGACAAACTCTCCGTTCGCGTCGTCGTCCAGGTTGCCGACCGCGAAAATCGTGTTGTCGTCCTCATCCGGCCCGAGCTCACCAATCGCGCAGACCGCGATCAGCTGGCCGGCGCCATCGCGGATGGCAGGCTCGTGGTCGAGCCCCGCGAGGATCTCCGGGAAACCGTCGAGGTCCAGGTCGGCCGCAACCGCGCGGACACCGCTGCTGTCCGAAGCCGGGAACGTGAAGAGGGTGCGGCCGTCCACGGCCGAGGTGGCCATTCCGCGACCGATGACCTCCGGCGCGCCATCCGCGTCAAGGTCGGCCAGGAAGGGAGCGCCCAGTCCCACGTCGTGCCTGTCCACGGCGACAGGCTCCAGGTAGAGCACGGTGCCTGGAGCCGAGGCGGCCACCGCGAGGACGGAGAGGTCGGCCGAGAGTCCCACCAGCAGGTACTCCATCCCGACGCGCGTCGGATCGGCGTCCCCGACGGTGGCGTACATCGACCATTCGTCGAACGTGTCATCCTCATACAGTACTTCCCCGGCGCCCGAGAGCAGGACCGGCGGATTGCCCGAGACGCCACGGGTGGGCTCCATCAGCAGGATCGTGACAGCATCACGCACGGTGACCGCGCCGTCTCCGTCCGAGTCCTCGAAGCGCCCGACGTGCGCGTGCCGATGCCGGTGATCCTCGCTGTCCCAGCTCCACTTCTCGGTGAGCGCCCAGTCCAGGGTGGGGAGCGTGCAGGTACCTGTGAGCACGGTTGTCCCGTCCTCCGGACCGTCGGGGCAGGTCTCGGTCAGCGGTACGCCCGAGTCGCCGGAGTCCTCCGGGGCCTTGGGACCGTCGCCGGTAGGGACAACCCCGTTCTCGACGCAGGCCCCCGCGGACGCGAAGGCGAGCGCGAAGGCTGCGCGAGTGAGTAGGAGCTTCGCTAATAACTTCCGCACTGGTAGCTCATAACACTCGTAGCGTTGCAGTTGGGAGAGGTTGACCACGCGGTGCTGGACTCACAGGTGTCGTAGCCACCTCCGCGATCAGTGACGTCGGCGCCGCCGTCGTCCTCAAGGATGTCGTCGTCCTGTTCGCCCCAGCGGAAGTCTCCGTTGTCGCCGCCCCCCGCAGAGCGTGTCGTCGTCATAGCCACCGTACAACAGGTCGAAGCCGTCGTTCCCGGCGATGATGTCGTTCCCCGCCCCGCCCCACATCTGGTCGTCACCGCCGCCGCCCGACATCTCGTCGTCCCCTGCCTGGGGCAGGCCGTAGTCCAAGGGGTCGGTGAGGGCGGGGCGGGCGCGCCGGCTTCGCCGGCCGGGTGCTATCGGCCGGCGCGGCGCCGGCCGACGGAGCCCCGGCCCCGGCGCCGGTCTCCGCCCTCCGGGTGACGCCCCCTCGCGCGGAGCGGGCGGCGGGGTCACAACTGGCGAAAATCAACCCGCGATCGTGGGGATCCCCCCATCCCCTCGATCTCGGGTTGGTCGCGCGCTCGCGGTTGCTCGCGCGAGGTGTCCCGAGCACGCACCGACACGGCCGCTTGAGGCCGGCGCGGTCGCTCGCCTTGAAGCCCACTCCGGCATG
>CAJBVW010000418.1 GCA_903959175.1 uncultured Pseudomonadota bacterium | reverse complement strand
CCGCGACTTCGTGGTGTCGGGGAACCTGTCGCGCCGCGGGTATCCAGACCAGGTGGCGGCCTCCTTTGCCGGGAGCGTCGACGAGGACGAGGAGCAAGAGCCAGCAGACGACATCTTCGACTACCTCGATCCGGACGTGGTGTTCATCCCCCCGCTCGGCGTGTGGCGGGTGTACACCTGCCGGGACTTCGAGTTGGTCTACTACTCTGCCTCCGACCTTCGGATGTGCGCCCCGGCCGAGGACGCTTGGGCGTACACCCTCGCCGAGGTCCTGGAGATGGAGAGCGAGCGGCTGGAGGAACTGCGGGACGCGGGCCCTCCGTAGCGGCTCCCCCGCCCCGCCCACCCTGCCACCGCGGGGGCAGCGCGTCCGCGCGCGGTCCATCCGCCCTGTTCCGGGCCTCTCTGCCTTCGCTTGGCTCGGACACCCCGCGCCATCCCGCCCTGACCGAGCAGGCGATCGAGCCGGTAGGGGCCGAGGCGCTCGGGGAGCGGGGGTTCGCCGGAGGGGGGCACGGAGGGTGACGTATCGTGGTGGAGGGCGGGGCGTGGGGACTACGAGCGCCGGAGCGGAGCGGCCTCACGCACAGGTCCGGTCCTCCCAGGAGCAGACGAACGAGGCGTTGACGCCCTTGGGGGCGAGGCGCCCTATTTTTGAATTCGTGTCGACAGTAGACGACGACCGGCCTACCGTTTTCCAGCCCGGGCTTCTCCGCCCGGGCTTCTCCGCCACCTACGCGCTGAGGCCCCCATGTACTTCGTCCCGCCCGATTTCTCCGAGCCCGCCTTTGTCGCCACCACAGCCGGGGGCCAGACGGGGCGCGTTTACCCGCTCGCGCCGCTCTACAAGTCGGCGCAGCTCAAGTACCTGCGCGTCAACCTCTTCTTGCAGGCGCTCACCGTCGCGGCGAGCAAGATGCAGGTGACGGTGGGCCTTCAGGTGTCCGCGGATGGCGTGACGTGGGACGTGTCCACCCTGCAGCCCTTTCTGCTGACGAACGTGCTGCGCTCCCAGGAAGGGACCACCCCCGTTACCGTGTTCCAGGACGTGTCGTCCCAGCTGACGCAGCCCTACGCGCGCCTCGTGCTCTGGGTCGAGAACCTCACCGGTGAGTCCGGCCACAACACCTGCCTCGCGTCCATCCGCGTGGAACGCAAGACCTGCTGACCCCCTCGGAGGCCTGATGTCCCTCGTGCCCGCTCGCATGGCCGCCCTGCTTTTCCTCGCCGCCTGTGCGGACGGCGGGGACAAACCTGACCCCGAAGAGACCGGCGAGGTGGAGGACACGGACGTTGCCGACACGGACACGGACACGGACACCGACACCGACACCGACACGCCGGATGACACGGACACCGCCCCCCCGCCGACGGACGCCGACGGGGACGGCTACGGCACCGAGGCCGAGGGTGGCGACGATTGTAACGACGCGGACGCCACCATACACCCCTCCGCGGAGGAGGTGTGTGAGGACGGGTTGGACGCGGACTGTGACGGGATCGACGGCCGCTGTGGGGCGTGGGCGTCGGGGGACATGGCCGCGTTGGCGGATGTGACGTTTGCGGGGGAGCAGGCGGGGGACATGGCGGGCTCCAGGGTGCTGCTCGCCGACATGAACGCGGACGGCCTGGACGATGTGCTGGTGGCGGCGCCGTCCGCGGATGAAGGCGCGACCTATGTGGCCCTCGCCCCCTTCGAGGAGGGAGAGCTGACGCTGGCAGATGCCGACGCGCGGGTAGAGGGCCCCTACCAGCCGTTTTCGTTCGCCGTGGGCGACGCGGACGGAGATGGGATCGCGGACCTGTTGACGGGCTCTTCAGGCGTAGGCTCGTCGCGCGGCCAGGAGGTCTTTCTGTTCGTGGGCCCGATCGCGGGTGACCTGACTGAGGAACACGCAGTCTGGCGGCTGCACGGCGGGCCTGTCGAGGCCGGCTATGATTTCCTGGGTGACGCGCAGGACATGGCAGACCTGGATGGAGACGGCGCGGACGAGCTGATCGTGGGTGTTCCCGGCGCGGAGGACGGGGACCTTCGGTCGGTCGGGGGTGTGTACGTCTTTCCCGGCACGGTGAGGGGGGAGACGGGCTTCCCAGGAGGGGTCGGGAGCGACGCGGTGGCGACGCTGGAAGGGGTGTCGGCAGGAGACTGGACCGGCGCGAGGCTAGCGCACGGGGACCTTGACGGGGACGGAATCGCGGACCTCCTGATCTCCTGGTCATCGAGCAAGGGGGGAGGCGTCCGGGCGGTGTACTCCCCGGTGTTTGGCACCATTGGTCTGGAGGATGCTGATGCTATTTGGGACCTGACTCCCGAGAGTGGTGTCGCTTCCATCACCGCCGCGGACCTCGATGCCGACGGCGCGGTCGAAGTGATGATCGGCAACCCCTCGGAGAGCACCAACGCGCGCGGCGCTGGCGCCGCTTTTGTCATGCCTGGTACTCCCGGAACGCACAGCGTGGCAGACGCGTGGGCGACCTATCTAGGGACGGGCGAGTGGGAGGGTGCGGGGACTGCGCTAGCAACCGGGGACTTCGACGGAGACACTACGGTGGACTTCGCGGTGGGCGCGGATCACCTCGATGCGAGCGAAGGAGAGTCCAGCACCGGCGGTGTGTACCTACTGTACCTGGTGGATGCCGGCACGCACGACCTACTCGATGTGAGCGGCACATTTTGGACTGGATTCTCGGCCGCGGACGTTCTGGGATGTAGTATGGCGTCAGGCGACACCGATGGCGATGAAGGTACAGACCTTCTGGTCGGGGCGAAGATGTACGGGTACGAGACCCCCGAGCACGGTGCAGCCTACCTGATGTATGGCCTGTAGGAGAACAAATGCCCTGGGGTAGAAGCACGGGCGCGATCGCCCTGTATGTTGGCGGTGACTATCTTGGCTACGCGAACAAAACCAGCACCGCCACGGTCTACGTCCCGAACGAGTCCGGCGGCGGAAAGCTGCGCATGTGGGACATCAGCGCGGGGGGCATCCGCCCCGCCTTTCGCTCGATCAACCCAGATCTCGAGCCCAACTTCGAGGAGGAGCCCCAGACGTCCCTCATCGCAAGCCGCGAAGAAGTCCCGACTTGGCAATGCTACCTGGACTCGAACGCTGACTTCGAGTTTTCCATCGACACCAACCAGCAGGCCGACAGGATCCTGATCCAAACCGGCGTGCCGGCGGAGCGTCGGCAGTTCTCGACCCGGTTCCACCGGATCACGGGCTACTCCGCGGGCGTCGGTCCGGGGGGGAGCGCCGACACCATTCCTACGCGCGCCCTCTTCAGGGTCATCTACAAGGACCCCTGCGTGATCGCCGTCCCCGAGGCGGCCGGTGGCGGGTACCTGATGATCCTCGTCAGGTACCGGACCCGCGAAGAAGACGCCACGCTGCCCAACGGCACTCTGGTCCAACCGGAGGTGGGCACCTGCATTAGCGACATCGTCTGCTATTGGAGCGAGGATGCGACCTTCCGCGGCACCTACGGCACCACGCTCAAGGGCCCGTTCCTGCTCGTAGACTCGCTCGACGCCCTGGACGACCCCTACCTGTACGACGAAGGCAAGGCCCGCACCAAGGTGTCCTTCCGCCCCTGGCTCGGCGTCCCCGGAGCCGTGTTCGTCGGCAACGATCTGTATCTCTACTACGTCGTCACCCCGCCCTATCAAACGCAAGGGGGCGCCAAGGCGGGCGCCCCCTACCTGGACGAGGAGCGGGGCCTGGAAGAGGAGGTCGGGAGCTTCAACAACGGCGAGGGCCTCACCCAGGTGCTCGCCTTCCGGGTCATCTCGCACGCCGAGTACACCGTCGGGATCTGGATGGGCCTCGCGGACACGGAGGAAGAGAACTGGACCACCGCCAGCGCGATCCCCAGCGGGCCAAGCCTCCCCGTGCGCGCGTGGATGGCGATCACCGGCGCCCCCAACCGCGTCGAGTCGTTCCTGCAAAAGGTCACCCAAGCTGCAACACGGCAAGGCAGCGTCCGGCCGCTGCCAACCGACGAGTCCTACGCCGCAAAGCTGGTCGACCCCCTGCCCTTCACCTGTCAGGATCAGCTCGGGCTGTTCGTGGCGGTTCACGCCAACTCGCCTTTCCATCTGCGAAACGACCCGGACATGGCGTGGGACCGGTTCGGGCTCCTCATCGGCGGGGACGCGGATCCCTCCCTATATGGGTTGTGGCGCCTTCGGGCCGTCGACCCTGCCACGATCCCGCGCCTCGTCCGGGCAGGCGTGCCCTTTGCGCCCGAGCTGGGCCGCGACTTCGTGGTGTCGGGGAACCTGTCGCGCCGCGGGTATCCAGACCAGGTGGCGGCCTCCTTTGCCGGGAGCGTCGACGAGGACGAGGAGCAAGAGCCAGCAGACGACATCTTCGACTACCTCGATCCGGACGTGGT
>CAJBVW010000417.1 GCA_903959175.1 uncultured Pseudomonadota bacterium | reverse complement strand
GAACGCTCGGGGGTCCCGGCGGGACTCCACCTTTAGCCCGACGATGAGCAGCCCAGGCTGATCCGTGGACGGATCGGCGAGAGGACGGCGGAGGCCGGGGCGTCAGGCTGGGGTGGGGACGGTCGGGCTTGGGGGCCTACACCGATCAGCACGCGCGGTTGTCGGCGGGATCGGGCGGGTCGCGTTGGCTCAGCGTTGGCTCAGCGTTGGCTCAGTCGCCGCAGTCGCCGAGCGAGAGCTGCACGTCGGTCCACCCGTCGAGGAAGGCCATATCCCCGCAACCATCGCCGTTCACGTCGCCGGCGGCCAGGGTGTTGGGACCGGTAGAACTGGTGTAATCCAGGAAGTCCTGCTGCTGCGACGCGCCGAACTCACCCTCGCGAAGCGTCCAGGCGACGCGGTTGCCAAAGGTCACGCTGTCTGCGTCGGACTCGTAGTAGGTCAGCATCTCCAAGGCATCCTTCTGGCCATTGCCGTCCAGATCGAATCCCACCATCCCATCCAGCCAGCTGCTGAAGTCGTTCTCGCGCAGGATGGTGGCGTGGCCTATCGCCGGATCGTAGATCTGCAGCCCGTCGACACCCGAGGAGATGAGCTCCTGGGCGCCGTCGCCATTGGTGTCGTCCCCGAAGCCGAACTGGGTCCCGTCGTTGCTGTACCTGGTCTGGTACGCTCCGCCGAGCATCAGGTTTTCGTCGCCGCCGGACTCGTAGATCGCCAGGGTGTAGTCCAACCCGGTGCCCGTCATCTGGTCGGCGAACAGTCCAGCCTCGGTTCCGTCCCCCTCGAAGTCGACGGCGATCGGGGGCGCTCCCCAAGAAATGTCGGTGGTGATGATGTGGGTGAACCCGTACGCGCCAGTGCCGTCCGGACCGAACACCATCGCCATCCCTGTCGCCTCGGAGCTGGTCGAGTCGTACTGCGCAGCCAGCACTACGGCCTCCCGCGTGCCATCTGCGTCCAGGTCGACGTCACCTGCCGACCATGCGACCCTTTTCGCAGGGGTGCCGACGAAGATGTCCTGGACGAAGCCGCTGCCGGTCCCCACGAACACCGACACTCCGGTCGCAGATGGGGCCACTACATCCATCTGGCCATCTCCCGTGATGTCCATGAGGGTTGGCAGCTGGAAGTTGTACCCCTGGGTCGACTCGGTGCTGACGGGCACATCGAAGGTGCCGTCGCCCCGGCTCCGGTGAAGGCTCACCTCATACCCTGAGTAGTTGGGGTCGGAAGCGTCGTAGACGTGGGCTCCCGTGACGAGGTCATCGAAGCCATCCCCGTCGGTGTCCACGATCCACACGGCCGATCCGGTGTAGCTTTCGCCGCCGTCGTGGACGAGCTGAGGCTCGCCTGGGGACCAACCGCCTGCAGGGTTCGTGCCGGTGTCTTCTACATCGTCTTCTACATCGTCCTCTACATCGTCTTCTACATCGTCCTCTACAGCGTCAGTATCCGTGTCCGTGTCGGCATCCCCGAGCTTCGCCGTGTCGTCGGCGGTCTTGGGGGTGCAGGCGGTCAACGTGAAGACAGCGAGGACAAGAATCAAGCGGATCATTTGGAACTCCAAGGTGAAAAAGCGGTAACGCACCGGTGCGGATTGAGCGACGGATAGGACGGATAGGAAAAATGACCCCCGCAGCCGCCCATCGCGGGGGCGTTCACTTTCCGATGAGCACGAACGACGCGGTGAAGAGGTCGTTGATGGGGAACATCTCCGACGGGTGAGCCTCGCTGTCCACCACCATGCCGGAGCTGTGCTCGACGGTGACGGTGAGGGTCTGGGCGCCCCTGCCGAGCTTCGTGACCGCGGTACAGGTGTCCATGGAGGTACCGTCGGTCGCAACCTCGCAGTTGACCCCGGCGCCGCTCGCGTTGACCTTGAGATCGTTCCAGGTCCAGTCCGAGGCGGCGCCGATGCCCGCGGCCTTCAGGGACAGGAGGTACGTGCCTTCGATGTCGACCTGGAAGGGGACAACGATGATCACCTTCCCGCTCGTCTCGTTGGACGACCAGCCGCCCGCGTGCGGGCGACAGCCGGGGTCGATCGCCGCCGGGTCCTGCCAATCCTCCTCGACCGCGTCCCCCAGGTGGCTCACCACGAGCATGCCCTGGACCATGACCGAGTCCGGGCTGCCGACGGCGGTGTAGGTCATGGTGTGCGCGCCCTCGACGTTCGCGTCGGCGAGGCCGCAGTCCTCCCGTTCGTCGTGGGCGTCGGCGGTGAGGTGCGTGGGGACGGTGATGACGACCAGGCTGCCGCCGGCGCTGCCGCTGCGCAGGCGGCCGCTGGCGGTCACGGTGGCGGAAGCGATGTCGGGCGCGCACAGGTCGCCGCCGAGGGGGAGGATCGCGTAGGTGCAGGCGTCGGCAGAAGCATCCAGCTCGTGGGCGCCCTTGATGCTGAAAGTCCCTCCGTAGCTGAAGGGCGAGGCGGCGAGGGCGGTGCTGGCGAGGACGAGGAACATCGTGGCATCCGTGGTGGCACAGCTATTTGAACCCGCCGGATGTTTCACGCAGGTAACAAAGCGGCCCGGCGGGTAACACCTGCGTCGCCCCCGACAAGACCGCCGCGGCACCGTGGAGCCGGCGCGCCCACCGCTCGCGGGCCGTCGATGCCCTCCGACGCCTCGCGGAGACTGACGGCCGTCCGACACCCCGACGGCGCCTGGGGCGCGCCCACGGCCAAGTCGAGCCTCGTACCCGAGCTATCCCCTACGGATAGGAAAAATGAACCCCGCAGCCCCCCATCCCCGCACCTGACCCTCCCCGTCGTCAACCCCTCCGCCGGTCCCGTCGGCTCCGCCCCGGTCCCGCGTCGTCACGCCGCCCGGTCGTCGCCCGCGGCGTCGAGCCCAGGTGGGCCGGTCGCGCGGCGGAGCCCGTCGAGGATGCGAAGCTGCCTACGCGGAACACCCGCTCCAGCAGGTCGCTCGAGCTCGGGCGCTCGCCCGCGAGCCGCATGCGCGGGTGCCGCGTGAGCCGCTTGGCGCGACGCGCCTTGGCCGTGTCGGGGGTCTCGGGCGGGGGGCTGGGGACCACCTCCGCGCGCCACGCCGAGTTCGCGGCGAGCACCCCCCTGTAGATCACCTGGTTCGCCAGCGGCGGCGGCACCAGCGCCACGAGGCGCTCGACGAGCTCGGACGGCGAGAGGACGAGGGCCGAGGTGCCGTCACTCCACACGCGCTTGAGCCCGACCACGATGCTGCCGTCCTCGCGGCGCTGGCGAATTTCGAGAGTCGGTGGACGTCGACTTTCTGGTCTCCAATCTGGCAGGGTACCGAGCGCTTCGTCAGCGCATCATCGGACCCGCCCGGATCCAGCGTCGTAACGGACCTCGGGCACTCAAGATCACCACGCCCCGCGTCGTGGTGTGGGCGGGGATCAAGGCATTGAAGATGCGATAACACCCCGCCCCCGCTTCACCTTGAATCCGCCCACCCGCCGCAACCCTACAAGCAGCAGCACGCCGAAGCCCCAAAGCCCCGCAGCTCCGGCTCCCCCGCTGGCACAGCCGCAGCCCACCTTCGTTTCTGCGTCCTTGCCGCCCGGCCCGCCCGACTCCGCCTGAGTATCCCCAGCGCTGTCCCCTCCCCTGTCCGCCCCACTGTCCCCGCCGGTGTCTTCCGGCCCAGTAGCCAGCGCCACGATCATCGGCACAGCGCTGATCGTCAGGTGCAGTCCGTCTGCGTCGTGAAGCGGCAGAACCTCTGGCTCACCGGCCGGATCGACGCCCGACACCGTCCACGCAGCTTCGGCGCGCAGCGCGTCGACGACCAATGAGGTCGTCGTGCCGTCGCTGGCCGCTACCGGTCGCCAGGCCACAAGGTGCGAAGCGTGCCCGTCAGCGTCGCCGTAGCGGTACACCCACGCGTCGTCGTCCTCTCGCAGCGCCCCCAGGAAGTAGCGATCGCCGATTTGGGCGAGCAGCGCTTGAAGTGCGACGTACGCCCGCTTGGGCGCGAAGCCCGTGGCCGCAGAGCCGGTCAACCCCGAGCGGCAATACAGCGTGTCGCAGCCTTCGAGGTTGGCGTAGAAGAACCAAGTGGCGCGCTCAAACCCAAGCCGCGACCACAAGCAAGCGCCGCGCACCGCGTAGATCGCTTGCGCCGCTTCGGTGACGCACTCGCCATCGTTGCAGGACTCGCCGGCGCCGTCGCTGTCCCAGCCCCATTCCGTGAGCCAAAGGGGCGTCCCCGGCAGATTGGCGTCGCGCCAACGCATGGCGTCGAGCAGGCTTCGGTAGCTGGAGCCCGGATCTTCGGGGTAGGTCGCGATACGCTCGCCGTCGGTGCCGTTCATGTATGAGTAGGAGTGCACGTTGATCGCGCCCAGTCGCGGTCCGACCTCGGAGGAGACCCGCGCGCCAAGGTAATCCCCGCCGCTCGTAGACTCGGAGCCGGGATCGGAGGCTTGGAGCGCGCCCGGGAGCACCAACACCGCAGGATCTCCAGCCGCAGCGCCGTCCACAAAGCCGCGCAGCACCTCGGCGTAGAACGTCGCGGGGTAGTCCCAAGCTTCATTGCCAGCTTCGATCGACGTGAGCGTGCCGGTGCCGGTCGTCGGGCCAAAGTGCGCAGCCATCGCCTCCGCGTAGGTGTAGGCGGCGCGGTATGGGTCGTCCCAGGTCGCCATCGGCGAGGTCGCGTCGAGGAACTGGATCGAGGCGTCGACCTGCATTCCAGCGTCGGTCCAAGCCGAGTATTCGCGGTCCCAGTCCAACCAAGACTGCGCCTCGGTGCCCGAGGTCGCCATGTGGGCATAGTCCGGCACGTGGTCGGGATCGGTGACGTCCCAGCGGAGGTTGTGGTAATTGCGCGCATGACTGGCAACCTCGGCGTACAACGCCGGGCCTGAACCGCTCGTCGCCGAGTCGGAGTACGCGCTGGTCCCCCAGCCCCAGATTCCGTTCACCCCAAGCAGCTCGCGCATCGTCGTCCCGGAAGGCTGCGGCGAAGGCAGCGCCCCGTGCGGCCCGTCGGGGCCCCAGGCATCGATCTCCCACACGTAGACCTTCTCGTAGTCCCCGGTGGAGACCTCGTGGGTGACGGAAAGATAGCGCGCATCAACGCGGTCGAGCACGGTGTCAACCGACCCAAGCGCGTCGGGATCGAGGGAGGCGAGCGCCGTCCACGTCACGCCATCCTCCGAGCCGTAGAGCGTGGTCGACAGCGCACGACCGCCCGCCCAGTGGCGCGTGCGCACCACACCGAGCGTGGTGGAGACGCCGAGATCGAGCACCGCCGACTGTGTGCATGGCCCCGCGTAGGCGCCCACCTCGGTGGCGGTAAACGCAGTCGTAGACTCGACGACCACGGCGGTGACGACGTCGGCGGGGGCTGGGTACCGGATGAACGTGTACGCGTCCGTCGTCGCGTAGGAGCCGACAGCGACCAAGCCGGCGCTGGTCTCGGCGTACACGGTGACCGCGCCGCCAAAGCCCCGAAACGCGATCGCGTCCAGCGCTTTGGGCGTGTCCAACGCGATGCGCAGCCGCGCGACCCCCGACACCCAAGCAACCGAAGCGCTGGTGTACATGCTCGCGTCGGTAGCGCCGTCGGTCGCACCGGTCCCGGTGACCGTGCAATTGCCGGAAGCGCAGGCATCCGCGATCGGGTTCAGGTCGGTGCGGGTCAAGAACCCCGTCGGAAAGCAGGAGTCCGACTGCCACGACGTCTGATCGTCGCCATCGTTCACCGCCGCAGCCGAGCTTGCACCGCCGGTGGTCGTGACCGTGGCCAAGTCGGTAAACGAGGGGATCACGCCAGCGTCGGCGTCCCAGGCATACGCGCGCGGGACAGAAACGAGCAAGCCGGTAGCGAGCAGGAGCATCCAGCCTCCTACCGCGCGGTGTCAGGGCGGGCACGCAGCGGCAACGGAGAAAAAAATGAACCCGCATCCCGACATCCGCGCTCCTGACCCTCCCCCTCGTCAACCCCGCTGCCCCTCCGGTCGTCGCCCGCGGCGTCGAGCCCAGGCGGGCCGGTCGCGCGGCGAAGGCGGTCGAGGATGCGCCGTGTGGCCCGCGGGTTGACCACCACGCAGCGCAACGTGACCGGGCCGCCGCAGCCGGGGCACGCGAAGCCGCCTACGCGGAACACCCGCTCCAACAGGTCGCTCCAGCTCGGGCGCTCGCCCGTGAGCCGCATGCGCGGGTGCCGCGTGAGCCGCTTGGCGCGACGCGCTTTGGCCGCGTTGGGGGTCTCGGGCGGGGGGCTGGGGACCACCTCGGCGCGCCACGCGGAGTTCGCGGCGACAACTCCGCGATAGATCACCTGGATTGCCCGCGGCGGGGGAACGAGGGCGACGGGGCGCTCGACGAGCTCGGACGGCGAGAACACGAGCGCCGAGGTGCCGCCACTCCAGACGCGCTTGAGCCCGACCACGATGCTGCCGTCCTCGCGGCGCTGGAGACGGTCCTTCGCGAGCGGGGGGCGGAGGATGTAACGACACAGCCGCTCGAGGCCGGCGCGGTCG
>CAJBVW010000416.1 GCA_903959175.1 uncultured Pseudomonadota bacterium | reverse complement strand
GACGGAGACGATGCACGTCCCCGTGCTGACGTTCGAGCTCCTCTCGGTGCTCGCGGCGGGCGCCTTCGCGCGCGCGGAGACGCTCCGAACCTCGGTCGCGCCGGGCCTCGTGGCGGCGCTCGCGGCGGGGATGGCGGTCCACCTTCGTCCGGATGCGATCCCGTTCATAGGGGTGTGCGTGGCCTGGGCGCTCCTCGGCGGGAAGGGCCTCCGCGGCGGATCGCTCGGGCGCCTCGTGTTGCCCGCGCTCGTGCTCGGCGGCGTCGTCGGGTGGCGGCTCGCCACGCTCGGGGCGGGCGGCGGAGACCTCCTCCGTCTCCCCGACCTCCACGTCCTCCTCCCGCGCCTCGGCGCGCCGACCGCCGAGGGCGCCTTCCAGCTCTTCTGGCACGCGGGCTTCACGCCGCCGGTGACCTGGGGCCTGGTCGCCGTGGGCGCCGCCACGTTGGCGCGCGGGCGACGGTGGTCGCTCCTCGGTCTCCTCCTCGCCTGGGCCGTCGGCACGACGCTCCCGTTCTCCACGAAGGTGTGGCCCCTCGTGGACGCCGTGCGCCTCCAGCTCACCGGGCAGGCACCCTGGATCGCGCTCGCCGGGATCGGCGCTGCCGCCCTGCCGCGCTGGGTGCTCCCCGTCGCGCTCCTCGCGATGCTCCCGTACCTGCCGGTGCGACCGTGGGTCCAGACGGAGGAGTGGCAGTTCCTGGCGAAGGAGGTGCCCGCGCTCCCTGCGGACACGACGATCCGCTACGGCGGGCGGGCCCAGCGCTCGGGGGCCTTCGCAGCGGTCATGGAGCGTCTCGGGCCTGCCCGGTGGACCACCGCGCCGGCCGACTATGTCTACGTGGGGCTCGAGTGCCTCGCGGAGGGGGCCTGTGATACATCCGGATGTGTCATGGCGACACACACGGAGCTCATGGGCCGAGCAGACCTCGATCTCGTGCTCCCCACGCGCACGATCGGCTTCTACCGCTGCCCGGACGCCTCGCCGCCCGCCGACGCGTCTCCCGAGGCCCCATGAAGGCGCTCGTCGCGCTCGCCGCCGCCCGGCCGGTGGTCGCCCTCGCGCTCGGCTACGCTCCGTTCCTCCTCCTGCTCGCGGCCGCGGTGGTCGTGCAGAGCGGCTCCGGCGCGGCGATGACCGTGGTGGCGCTCGACGCGGCGCTGATGCTCGCGCCGATCGGCTGCGTGGCGCTCGCGGGGCGGTTCCTGGGCACCGGGACGGGCTGGTGGATCGACCGCCTGGTCGCCGTCGCCGTGGGGCTGGTCGGGCTGTTCGTCGTCGTGTTCGGCGCTACGTTCGTGCTGGACGTGCCGGACCCGGGCCTCGGGCTCCCGGTGTGGCTGGTGGTCCCGGGGCTCGCGGCGGGTGTGAACGTGCCGCCGCTCGTGCTCGGGGTGGGGATCGAGGGCCTCGCGCGTCGCCTGGCCCCGCGCCTCGCGCCGGCGGTCTAAGCGCGGGCGTCGAGCAGCTTCACCAGCTTCTTCGGGGCGACCGCGCGGTAGCTCTCGAGCACCCACGCGCGGAGGAGCGCGAGATCCGGCTGGTCGACCGGCGCGAAGCTCGCGCTGACCCAGCCGCTCTTGCCGAGGCCGTAGCCGGTCGGCTTGGTGAAGGGAAGGTCCAACGCCTTCTCTCCGGTGACGGGCAGCTTGACGGAGATCCCGAGGCCGCCGCCCTCGGGCCCGCCGAGGAACGCGAAGACCTTCTTGTTGACCTTCACGACGCGCTCGCCCCAGGGGAAGTCCTCGACCACGTCGGGGAGCGTGAGGGCGTAGGCGAGGAGCGCGGCGGCGGTGTCTTCGAGGGGGGTGGGCATCGGCGGGCTCCGCGGCGCCCCTAACCAGGGCCGCGCGGGGGCGATACGCGGGCGTGATGATGCGAGTCCTCCCCGTTCTCCTCCTCCTCGCCGCGTGCGGCGGCGAAGCGCCTCCTCCTCCCACGGACGTGGCCGCCGTGCCCCCGGCGGGCCCGCCCCCGGCCGGCGTCAACCCGGCGCCCGTCGCGACGTCGCCCACGCCGGGCGCGCCCGGCACGGACGCCCCGCGGTACACCCTCGTCGCGCTCCAGAACGGCGATCACGCCTGCTACGTCGTCCTCAAGGACGCCGCGGGCGCCGAGCTGAACCTCCCCGGCTCGTTCGACCTCTGCGCTGGCGGCGGGGTGGACGCCACGCCGTTCATCGGGAAGGTCGTGACGCTTGATCGCAGCAAGAGCACGATGGCGGGGGATTCCTGCCAGGGTAACCCCGAGTGCAAGGACACCCAGGAGGTCGATCTGGTGGTCGGCGTGCGCGTCATCCCCTAGCGGACCCCGCGGCGGCGGTCAGCGGACGAGCAGGCTCGACGGATCGCCCTCGTCCCCCACGGCCTCGACCGGACAGCTCTCGAGGGCGGAGCGGAACAACGCTTCGTCCTCGGGCTGGTGCGCGCGGACGTAGGCCTTGCGGGCCTCGTCCCGGCCGAAGATCTCGGGTGATACATCGGTGCATGTATCGCAGCTGATGCAGCGGGCATCGACGAACCAGGGCCCTGCTGCGTTCAGTGCGTGACGACGCGCGGGATCAGCCATGTCTCACTCCCTTCACCACGTTGGCCGACGGCGCGTGTTGCGCCGAGGGCGTGCCGACCGTCCCGCCACCGGCCGCGCGCAGCCCGTGATCGTCCGGTTGTTCGTCGCTCCGCATGCCGCGCCGCGCGGACACGCGCTCCACCAGCTCGGGCTCCGGCTCGCGACGGAGCACCTTGCGCATCACGTCCACCACGTTGCCGGTGAGCGGGAAGAGCTCCTTCGGGTCGTAGTGGTAGCCCATGCTGTAGAGGCCCGCGCACACGGGGTCGAGCGCGCAGGCGTCGCACGCGGCGGCCTTGCCGTGCAGGAACTGCTTCTGGAGCACGAAGCCCTTGCGGTCGAGGAAGCGGATGCAGCGCTCCTCCTCCTTGACGATCTTGCGGGTCTCCGTGCTGCTCTCGGGGAACTCGGGCATGTAGCAGAGCGGCACGCGCTCGGCGCGGAAGGTGCGCCCGGTGGCGGTGAGGTACTCCATCGCGAGCCGCAGCGAGACCTCGAACTCGATGAGCCGCGGGATGACGTCGGGGTGACGCTCGGCGCGGTTCATGTTCGGATCCATGTTGTTCCAGACGAAGTGGCGGACGTGCGGGTGGCGGTCGCACACCCACATGACGGTCTCGTGGAGGTGGTCGCTGTTGTAGGCGGTGATGACGGTGTTGATGTCCGCCGTGATGCCGATCTGCCCGATGTTGGTGAGCGCGGCGTCGATCTTCGCCCAGGCTTCAGGGGTCTGGGTGAGGAAGTCGTGGACCTCCGGCCGGCAGGAGTGCAGCGAGAGGTGCACGTGGGTGAGCCCCGCCTCCACCAGCGCCGCGAGGAACTCGGGCTCGGCGATGCGCTGCCCGTTGGTGATCATGCGGATGAACAGCCCGCGCTCGTGCGCGTAGCGGATCGCCGTGAGCAACAGCGGCGCGATGGTGGGCTCGCCGCCGGTGAGGATGACGCCGTCGTAGTCGCGGGCGACGAGGTCGTCGATCATGGCACGGAGCTCGCTCTCCTCGAGGTCCACGCCGCTGGGCGGGTTCGAGCAGAAGCGGCAGTGCTGCTTGCACTCACGCGTGAGCTGGAGGTAGCCGAGGTTCGCCATCTACGACCGCCGCCCGGCGTGCAGATCGATGAAGGGGACGGGCTCGTTCCCGGGCACGGGCACGAGCGGCGGCGGCGGGAGGGGCGGCGCGCCGTCCTTCAGGCGGGGTGACACATCGCTGATACATGCGAGCCGCGCGAGGGTGGCCGTGGCGTCGCCGTCGAGGGGGACGAGCTGGCGGAAGCCGTGGGCGCGGATCGACTGGATGTGCGCGCCCTCGCAGGCGTTGTCGGCCGGGCAGGCGCGACAGCGGGAGGACTTGGCGCGATACGTCTCGCGGATGTGTCGGTCGACGAAGGGCTCGATGGCGCGGCGGCCGTCGTCGTGGAAGAGCGCGGCGTCGAGGATGCGGAGGGGGCGCTCCAGCAGCGCGCCGGGGCACAGGCAGGCGGGGAGGTTCTGCGCGCGGGTGCCGGGCGGGAGGGCCGCGAAGAAGGCGCGCCAGTCGGGATCGAGCTGGGCGGAGAGCTCGGCGGTGGCGCGGGTGGGCGCGTGGAGGATCCACGTCGCGGGGATCGCCGGGAGCGCGAGGAGCGCGGCGCACATGGCCTTGTCGAGGTGGACCTCCACCTCGGTGGTCACACCGGCGAGCTGCGCGAGGTGCTCCGGCTGGGTGGCGACGATCCGGGAGCCCACCGGGAGTGATACATCCGGCGTGTATCGATCGGCGCGGAGGTAGAGAGGCCCGGCGTAGGAGTTGGGGATCTCGGATACACCGAGCAGGGAGGCGCCGCCGGGAAGCTCCGCGGCGAGGTCGGTGCGGCCCCCCACCCACCAGACCTCGAAGCGGGCGGCGTTGTGGTCCGCCACATGCTTGTCGAGGGCGGAGCAGAAGGGCTCGATGAAGCAGTGCGGGCAGCGCTCGGTGTCGCGGCACTCGATGGCGGTGCCGGTGTCGAGGTAGCGGCGGAAGAGGGTGCGGCGGCCGCCGACCTCGTCCAGCATCTTGTGGGGGTCCTGGATGAGCTCCTCCATGTCCTCGAGGTGGGACAGGGGGAAGCGGTTCGTCCAGATGTGGAACTGGGAGGAGCGCGCGAGACGGAAGACGCGGCGGAGGGCTTCGCGGTGCTCCTCGGGGTCGTAGAAGAGGTCGGCGCGGTTGTCCCACGCGACGCCCTGCGGGATGACGTGGAGGAGGTCGAACTCCTTGACGCCGACGCGGGCGCAGAGGGCGACGATGGCCTCGAGGTGCTGGACGTTCTGCTTGTTGATGCACACGTCCACGTTGACGATCGGGCGGCCGTCCCGCACGGCGCGCATCATCGATTTCATCAGGTTCTGGAAGCCGTTCTTCGTGCGCGTGAGGCGGTCGTGCAGCTCGGGCGTGTGCCCGTGGAGGGAGTAGGTGATCTCGTCGAGCCCGGCGTCCATCGCCGTGAGGAAGAACTGGCGATCCGCCAGCTTCTGCCCGTTCGTGACCGTCTGGACCCAGCGGTAGCCGACCTCCTTCCCGTAGCGGATGGCGTCGTGGAAGCGCGGGTGGATCGAGCCCTCCCCGCCGCTGACGACGAGGCGCGTGGCGTTTTTCTCTTCCCGGCCGCGCCGGATCTCCGTCTGGATGTCCTCGAAGGGCATGAAGCGCCCGTCCTGCGCCTCGGCATCCAGGCAGAACACGCACTTGCTGTTGCACGCGGCGGTCAGGCGGACCCAGTGCTTGGTCTCGTTGGCGACCCGCTCGTGGTCGAAGGTGCGCGCGTCCACGACGGCGGCCTCGCCACGCGGCGCCTCGAATTCAGGGGTGGTCGGGGCCTGGATCGGCATAAACGGCAACGTACCATGCCTCCGCTCGCTCCCTACACTCTCCCTGACGCTCGCGTCGCGTGGCTCACACGTGCGCGCTCCCGCTATCTGCTCCAGGCCGCCCGCTTGTTGCTCGAGCCGGGCCCGCTCCCGGGGTGGCTCGGCCACGCGTGGGGGGGCGTGCGCGAGCCCCTCGCCGACCTCTTGAAGGCCCGCCCCGCCGAGCTCCTCGCCGCGCTGGCCCTCCCGCAGGTGGGGGCGCCGCTCTGCGCGGGGCGCCTCGACGAGGCGATGCCCCAGCTCCTCCTCGAGCTCTCGCGCCGGCGCGTGCTCGGGCGGGAGGGCGTGTGGTGGCCCGGGCCGGTCACCTGCCTGATGTCGGCCCCGCGCGGGCAGGCCCGCCGCTTCGATCCGCCGCTCGTCGGCGCGCTCTTCTCGGACGGCGAGGTCGAGATCGCGGAGGGCGTGGCGTGGAGCGAGGGCGGCGAGGCCGCGTTCCTTCCGCTCCGCGCGGGCGGCTGGCTCGCGCTGGTCGACAACAACCCCCTCGCCCTGGTGGAGGCGCACCCTGACAAGGAGGGGAACGCGCTCTCGCTCGGGGGCCGGACGGCCGAGACGTGGGTCACCGAGCTGGACGCCGCGCGGGACCTCCTCGCCCTCGCCCTGCCCGCGCTCGCGGCGGAGCACGCCCAGGTGCTCGCGTCGGTCGTTCCCGTCGGCTTCGAGCCGGAGCGCTCGCTCTCCGCCAGCTACCGCGAGGCCATCGGCGTCGTCTACCTGACGCTCCACCCCCGCGTGGCCATCCTCGCGGAGGCGCTCATCCACGAGGTGCAGCACAACAAGCTGAACCTGCTCTCGTGGAGCGACGCGTTGATACACGACGACGGTGTGTTGGTTGTATCACCGGTGCGCCCCGACCCGCGCCCGCTCCTCGGCGTGCTGCTCGCGGTCCATGCGTTCCTGCCCGTCGCGCAGCTCCACATCGAGCTGCTCGCGGCGGGCCACCCGGCTGGGGACCCCGAGCGGCTGCGTCAGGTCATGGCCCAGAACCGCGAAGGCATCGAGGTCCTCCGCGACGCGCGCCCCACCGCCGTCGGTCAGGCGCTGCTGGACGGGATGCGGGCGCTGGAGGCCTGGCAACGCACGCAGGTGACCGCCTGAGGCGGCGTCAGGGCGCCCGCTGGCAGGACGCCCACACCGAGCGTGGGCCGGCCGACTGATACAACGGCGCATCCGGGCGTGTATCACCGGGCTCGTAGAGCTCGACGGGGCAGGCGGGGAGCCGCTGGGAGAGGCGCGCGCACGCGGCGGCGAGGCCCGCTTCGGAGCCGGGGAGCCGGGGCGCCCGGATGCGCGTGAGCCCGGCGAGCTTGTCGGCGGCGCCGGCCTCGAGATCCGCGAGGGGCTCGATGGGGCCCCAGACCTCGATGCGGGCGAAGCCGAGGCGGCGGGCCTCGCGCACGACGGCGGGGAGGCCGGGGTGGCTCCAGGGAGAGGCGCCGGCGAACACGACGCCGCGGGCCCCCTCGGAGGCCGCCCGGACGAGGCGCTGGCGGAGCGCGCGCTCGGGCTCGGTGGGCCAGGCGCCCTCGTAGGCGGCGCGGGTGGTACAGCCCGGGCAGCCCTGCGCGCACGCGGCCTCGACGTGGAGGATCACGGGATCGGGCGTGGAGCGGGGCAGCTCAGGGACGGGGTCGCCGCCGCGCCAGCCGCGCACCCAGGGCACGAGCGTGGTCGGGGCGCGCCCGGCCCGCGGTGGCGGCGGGCCGACATGCGGGGCGATCTGGGGGGCGGTGGCGGTGGCGGCGCCGGGGGCCACGATCTCGTCCCAGCCGTAGCGATCGACGTAGCCGGCCGCGACGCCGGGGCACGCCGCGCGCACCGGGCAGGCGACGCACGGTGGGCCGTGGCGGCGGGTGGCGGGCGCCTCATCCATGCCGGCCGGGAACACCCGGCGCGTGACGGCGGCGTCGGTGCGGTCGGCGGCGGCGGCGCGCGCGGAGCCAAGCACGCACAGCGGCACGCCGACGGTCTCGGCCTCGCGCCGGAGGCCCCACGCCAGCGCGAGCGCCTCCTGGAGCGGCGCGCGCACCAGGGCGAGGCGCGGCATCAACATGCGCCACTCGTCCTCGGCGGCGCCGTCGGGCCGGGCGAGGATCCACCGGTGCCCGTCGGCCCCGAGGCGCGGGACGAGGGCGGCGAGGGCGGCGATCTCGCCGGCGCCGGAGCGGGTCACGACGGTGTTCACGCGGGTCGCCACCCCGGCCGCCACCAGCCGGCGCAGGCCGACCGTGGCCTGCTTGTGCGCGCCGTCGGCCTGGGTGAGCCAGTCGTGCAGCGCGGGGGTCGAGGCGTGGAGGGCCACCACCGCGTCGGTGAGGCCGGCGGAGCGCAGGCGGTCGGCCGCGCCGGGCGCAGCGAGGATGCGGCCGTTGGTCTGGAGGCCCACCCGACCGAAGCCGGCGGCGCGCGCGGCCTCGACGAGCGCGGGGAGGTCGGGGCGTAGGGTGACCTCCCCCCCGGCCAGCCACACGCCGTCGGTCCCGACGGGGGCGGCGGCGCGGAGGAGCGCCACGAGCTCGGAGAGCGGCGCGTCACCGAGCCGATCGCGGCGGTCGCCCTGATCGCAGAAGCGGCACCGGTTGTTGCAGCGATAGCCGGTGCGGAGGTCGACCCAGGACATCCCGCGCTCGTAGCTGGATGCCCGTCGGATGTCGACGGACGCTTACCCGGGGATGGGACGAAGCTCGCCTTCGCCGTGGATCCCGAGGTACTCCTTCCAGGTGCCCTCGCACACGTTGGTGTAGGCGCAGTGTTCGCAGGCCTTCACGTGCCGCTTCAGGTCGTGCCGCTTGCGTTCCTGCCAGTTGAAGCGCGCGCGCCCGCCCTCGACGGTGGCGATGCCCTCGGGCAGGCCCTCGGCGGAGAGCGTGCGGATCGAGCAGTCGGTGTCGAGGTCGCGGAACTCGCCGACGTAGCGCCGGGCCATCGCGCGGGAGCTCACCAGTGTCAGCGGCAGCACGCAGAGCGGGAACCCGCCGAGCGTGAAGGTGCGCTTGTACTTGTACTCGTTGAGCAGGATCGCCTTGACGACGTACGGGACCACGTCCGTGTACTTCGGGATGAGCGAGGTCTCCGTCTCGGCGTAGCCCTCCGCCCGCACGAAGTTGGCGCGCACGTCGTCCATGCCGAGCTCGTAGAAGAACTTGAGGATGTTCGGCAGGTACTTGTAGTTCCACGCGTTGACGACGACGTTGACCGACACGTTGTCGCGCAGGAAGCCCTCGTCGCGCTTCTTCAGCAGGTATTGGAGGCCGGACTTCTTCTTCTCGAAGTTGCCCGGCACCCGGGTGAGCGCATCTTCCAGCGCCGCGGTGTGCCCGTGCATGCTTATCGTGACGCGGGTGAGCCCGGCCTCGAGCACCTTGTCCACGTACTCGTGGCGGAAGAACTTGGTCCCGTTCGTCGCGAGCGCGATGCGGGTGTAGCCGAGGTCCTTCGCGAAGCGGATGGCGTCGAGGATCCAGGGGTAGGTCGTGGGCTCGCCGCCGAGGAAGCCGACGGAGCGGTTCCCGGCGTCGTACCAGCGCTGGATCTCCTTCTGCATGTCGGGGTAGGGCATGTACCGGCGCATCTCGGTCGCGGGCAGGCCGTCCAGGCAGAAGACGCACTTGTTGTTGCAGATCTTCCCGACGTTGATCTCGACGTTACGACGGGTGTCACGCCAGAGGTCGGCGCCCTCGCCGCGGGTGCCCTCAGGTACGGCGGAGGACGAGGCGGGGACCGAAGGGGTAGGGGTGCCGTCGTTCACGCGGCCTCCAGGGGGGTGAGCTCGGTGTCGCCGAAGCGGTCGAGGTAGGCGCCGAACACGCCGGCGCAGACGCCGTTGTAGGCGCAGGAGCCGCAGGGCGGGGCCTGGCGGCGGCCGCGGTCGGGGGCCCAGTTGTAGAGGCCGTCGAGCGCGACGCTCTCGGGGTGGCGCACCCACTCGACGGTCACGCGGGGGTTCCAGTAGAGGTCGTTGCTCGTCATGCGGACGGCGCCGAGCGCGCACATCGGGACGCCGAAGAAGCGCACGATGCCGGGTGCGGCGGCGGTGACGACGGCGGGCGCGAGCGCCGCGATCTCGTCGAGGCGCACGGGGAGGGAGTCGTAGCGATCCGCGCCGAGGCCCTCGGGGGTGAGGTTCGAGATGATGAGGAGCGCGGCGTCCACCTCGCGGGCGAGCGCGGCGGTCTCCACGAGGCGCTCCACGTTCATGCGCGTGAGCACGGAGTTCACGTAGGGGCGGAAGCCCGGCTTGAGCGCGCGCGCGTTGGCGATGGCGCGGGTGACGCGGTCGAAGGAGCCGACGCGGCCGGCGCAGGCGTCGTGCGTGGCGGCGTCGGGACCGTGGACGGAGAACAGGGCCTCGTCCAGGTAGGGCATCGCGGCCTCGGCGAAGCGCGGGTCGGCGAGGCGGGTGCCGATGGTGCCGATGCTGGTGCGGAAGCCGAGGGCCTTGGCGAGCTTGAGCACGTCCACGAAGCGGGGGTGGATCGTCGGCTCGCCGCCGGTGAAGTGCACCGACTCGACGCCGCGCTGGGCCTGCTCCTTGAGGATGCGCGTGATGCGCCCGAAGGTGACGGGGAAGGGGTTGAACTCCTTCATCCGGTGGTCTTCGGAGCAGAAGGTGCAGCGCTCGGGGCAGGTGTACGTGATGTGGAGCTCCAACCGGCGCATGCGCTGGCCGGCGGGGCCGATCCACGGGGTCTCGCTCGCGATCTCGCCGGTGGCGATGCCCTCGGCGGCGCTCACGCGGCACCCACGCGTGCGGCGCGCGCACCCGACGCGGCGCGGGCGTCCCGTGCGGCGAAGTAGGCGGGGTACAAGCGGTCACACAGGCGTGTGAGCACGCGGTCGACGGCGGCGGTGCTGGCCATCACGTCGGGCGTGTAGACCTCGTCCAGGAGCGCGGGCACGCGCGCGGCGGCCGCGGCGAGGGCCTCGGGCGAGGGAGGGTCGTCGAGGGTGCCGACAGCGGTGCGGTCCCCCACGGCCTCGGCGAGGACGAGGTTGGACGGGTGGATCGTGCGGTCGGCGTCCACCACGAAGCCCGTGTTGAAGAAGGGCGTGGGCGCGGAGACGAAGAGGTTGCGCAGGTAGAGGCGGTCTCCGGCGGCCCAGGCGGCCTCGAACTCGGTCGCGATCTCGCCGAAGCTGGCCTCGAGCGCCGCGAGCTGGGCCGCGCTCCAGGGGAGGTAGTAGCCGGGGAGCAGGTTGAAGCGGCCGATCCCGCGCGCGCGCAGCGCCCTGAAGTTGGCGGCGGCGCGGACGGCGGTGGAGGGCGCGATGGTCTGGGTCACGACGAAGCGGGGGAGGCGCAGGAGCTCGGGGAGCCAGCGGTCGATCGCGGCGGACGAGGGGGCCTCGCCGGGGAGGGGGCGACGCAGGCCGTCGTGGTCCTTCGGGGCGCCGTCCATCGAGAGGGTGAGGGTCACCCGCGGGTGGGCGCGCAGGAGATCGAGGATGCCGGCGTCGAAGCGCGTGCCGTTCGTGGAGAGGTAGACCGACAGCTCTGATACATCTGATACATGTGTCAGCACGGCTTCCACGATGTCGGGGCGCAGCAGCGGCTCACCGCCGAACAGCTTGATGTCGCCGCCACCGTAGCGGGACAGGAAGAGGTCGATGGCGCGACGGGCGTCGTCCGCGGAGAGGTCGGGGACGCCGTCCTTCACGGTCGGGCAGTACGCGCAGCGCAGGTTGCAGCGCCGCGTGACCGTCAGGATCAGCGCGGCGCGCCACCGATCGCCGTGGACCGGCGGCCGCGCGCCCATCCGTTCACCACTGCCCGTGGGAGCCGTGGGAGCCGTGCGAGCCATGGGACCCGTGCGAGCCGTGGGAGCCGTGCGAGCCGTGGGACCCGTGCGAGCCGTGGGACCCGTGCGAGCCGTGGGACCCGTGCGAGCCGTGCGAGCCGTGCGACCCGTGCGAGCCGTGGGAGCAGTGCTGGGCGAGCAACGCCTCGTATCGGATGGGCTCGAGGCCCTTGCGGTCGAGCGAGGAGGGGTCGAGCTCAAGGTCGCCGGCGGTCGCGTTGAGCAGCAGCAGGCTCTGGGCGATGTCGTCGCCTTCCTGGCGTGCGGCGCGGGCCTCTTCGGGGAGGAGGAGCTGCTCCGCCTTCTTGGGGAGGGCGGGGAAGTCGTCGGTGGCGACCGCCGGCTTGACGCCGGGGAAGCCAGGGCCTGACTTGGAAGGATTCTGGGGGAGGCTCATGCGGACCCCTCGGTCGGGTAGGGGATGGTCCCAGGACGGGAGCGCTGGATGGTCCAGCGCCGGAAGATCTTCTCGACGCGGCCGTCCGTGTCTTCGGCGAGGCGTCGGTAGAGGTCGGCTTGTTCGCCGAAGAACTCCTGGCACTTGCGCGAGCGGGGGCGCTGGCCGAAGAGGTCGCCGTCGAACATGTAGTTGTGCAGCGGCTGGATGCCGCAGGTGGGCTTGTACACGCAGTCCACGCAGGCGGGCAGGGCCTCCTGGATGGAGGCGACGGCGATGGCGCGCACGGTGGGGTGCTTCGCGATGTCGTTCCACGCGGTGCCGGTGACGTGCCCGAGCTTGAAGAAGTCGTTCCCCATGTGCGCGACCATGCGGCCCTCGTCGCAGGTGTAGATCGACCCGTCGAAGTTGTAGGCGAGCTGCGCGCTGCCGGACCCGGCGGGGGAGCGGCAGTCGGTGTAGTTGGGGTCGTCCGGGGTGAGCATCTTCGTCAGGAACATCGCCGCCTGGCGCTCCTGGATGAAGATCCCCTGCTGGTTCAGCTCGAGGATGTAGTCGAGCGTGTCCTGGTAGAAGGCCAGGAACTCCTCCATCGTGTACCCGATCTGCTTCCAGGTGTTGACCGCGAAGCCGAAGGGGTTGAGCGGGCGGAGGTGGATGCTCTTGATGCCGCGCTTGACGTACTCGTCCACGATCTCGCGGCCGCGCGAGAGGGAGTCCCGGGTGCAGGTCATCAGGGCGTCGACGTGGAAGAGGTTGGGGTCGAGCCCCTTGGCGATCCACGCCTGGTTGAACTTCTCCATCCAGCCGCTGACGGTCTGGTAGCTGGAGCCCTTGCCGATCCAGCCGCGGTTCTTGTTGTGGAGATCCTCGGGGCCGTCGAGCGAGGTGCAGACCATCACGCCCTTGTCGACGAGGAAGTTCATCTTCTCGTCGTCCATGAGGGTGAGGTTGGTGACGAGGGAGAAGAGGAGCTCGCGGTCCTCGTAGCGGTTCTTTTCGAGCGCATGCTCGACGACGAACTTGAGCGCCGCGAAGTTCGCGGTGGGCTCGCCGCCCTGGAACTCGAAGTTCAGGACGCGGGAGGGGGTGCCGAAGGCGAACTCGACGACCTCGCGCGCGGTGGCGAGGGACATGTCGGTGTCGACGCGGTCCATGTCGGTGCGCGACGCGTGGCAGTACTTGCACGCGTGGTTGCAGCGGAGCGTGGTGACGACGATGTGGAGGTGCGGCCCGCCGCCGAGGAAGCTCTTCTTGCGGCGGATGCGGCCGGCCATGCGGTCGATGTCGAGCCCGGTCTTGAAGAAGCCCTTGCGCTCGAGCTCGACGCGCTCCTCGCCGTCGATCTTGCCGCGGAGGAAGGTGTCGAAGCGGTCCTGCTCGAGGAAGTGGAACTCGCCGCCCTCGTTCGTCAGGAGGACCTTGCCGCCGACCACGCCGTAGCGGAAGAAGCCGACCTCGGGCGCGAGGGCCGTGGGGTCGACGCGGAGGGGGGTGGTCAGGCGCGTGGAGATGGTCATTGCGGCGCCTGCTCGCGGGCATCCACGATGGTCTGGAAGAGGGCGTGGTTCGAGAATTCGTCGGGTAGGCGGTCCCGGAGGCGCTCGGGCACCTCGGAGAACAGGACCAGCACGTCCGCCTCGGCGTCGACGATCGAGGGACCGAAGGCGGCGAAGCGCTCGGCGGCGCGCGCGATCGAGGCGGGCGCGTAGAGCGAGCGCGAGAAGCGCAGGCGCACGGGCTCAGCCATCCGACTTCTCCCACGGGACCGGGATCTCGAGCGGCTCCATCTCCTCGGCGTCGAGCTCGGCGAGGAGCTTGTCGATGGAGGAGGGCGCGTCTACGGAGAAGAACGCCTTCGCGAGGATGAACTCGCGGATCTTGGCGTTGGAGGCACCGACGGCCTTGCGCAGCGCCTGGTTCAGCAGCTCGTTCGCGAACTCGCCGGCGAGGGCCTCGAGGGTCGCCTCGTCCGCGTCGCCCTTGGCCTTGAGGAGCACGGCGACGCGCCGATCGGCGGGGCGATCGAGGAAGACGTAGCAGCGATCGAGGAAGAGGTAGGCGGCCCCCTGGATCGTGTCGAGCGCGTAGATCGACTCGTCCACCTCGAAGCGTGCGCGGCGCTCGCCGAGGTCGGTGGTGAGGCCGTTCACGTCGCTCATCCCGGCACCAGGCGGGTGGAGGCCTGCGCGAGCGCGTCGGCGTGGCGCCAGACGCGATCCGCGTGCGGCTCGAGCGCGGCGAGGGCGTCGGTGTTGGTGTCCTCGTTCTCAGCCACGAGCGCGGCGAGGCGACGCATGGCGCGGCCGAGCGACTCGTCCATGGGGGCGGCGCCGTTGCCGCCGTCCATCACGATGAAGTCAACGTAGTGCGAGGCGGCGGGGCCCTTCGCGGCGCCTTCGCGCAGCGAGAGGTCGATGCGCGCGGCGCGACCGTCATCATGGAGGAGGTTGAGGGTGACCGCCCCCTGGACCGCCGGGAAGAGGCGCGCGACGCGCCAGCCGAGGCCGAGCTCGCTGCCGGCCTGGAGCGGGTGAACCAGCCACCAGGGGGCATCGGACGAAACGTCCGACGCGACGCTGGCGGGCGCGGAAGCAGGGGGGGACGAGGGCGTTGCGGCCTGCGCGGCACCGCCAACGGCGGTGGTGGCGAGCCCGAACACCGCGAGGCGCAGAAAGTCGCGACGGTCTTCCATCTGCCGAGGATAGCACCACCCGCGGCCTCCCCGTCCCCCTACTTGCAGCGGGCGCGCGGGATTTCGCTCGCTTTCGCCCCCGCACGGGGCGCGAAGGCGCCCGCGACCCGAGCGGGGGGGGCCGCCCGTGCGCCATCTATCGGTATTTCGCGGAGCGACAGGGCCGGTGGGCCGCCCCCAAGCGCAGGGCCTGAGTCGTGATTTTTCCGCGCGACCGGGGGCGCCGTGCCAGGGCGCCGCGGCGCGTCGAGGGGGCCACACACGCGCGCCCCGTCCACCCTGCCTCCGCAGCAGCGGCCGTCCGCGGCCGTCTGTCTGCCCCCTGGCTCCCGCCTCTCCCTCCGGATCAGGCGAGGATCAGCTCGGTCACGGGGCCGCGCTTGGTGGGGTCGCAGTTGATGGCGCGGGAGGCCGCGACGGGGGTGCGCGCGAAGCCGTCGGCATAGAGCTCGTACACGGCGGGGGCCGACGAGTTGGAGAGGACGACGTGGACGCCGCGCTCCTTGAGGGTGCGCGCCGTGTCGCGGAGGCGCGCCTGCTCGCCCATGCCGAAGCCGCCCGCGGTGTAGGCGGTGAAGCTGGACGTGGCGGTGAGCGGTACGTAGGGCGGGTCGAAGTAGACGAAGTCGCCGGGCTCGGCGCGGTGGAGGACCGCCCCGAAGTCCTCGACGTGGAGCTCCGTGTCGGCGAGGGCCGCGGACGCGATGCGGAGGCCCTCCGCGTCACAGATCGTGGGGTTGGTGTACGAGCCGAAGGGCACGTTGAACCGATTCTGTCGGTTGACACGGTACAAGCCGTTGAAGCCCGTGCGGTTCAGGTAGATGAACCACGCCGCGACCTCGGCGTCCGTGCGCTCGTCCACCGCCGCCTCGCGGAGCTGCTGGAAGAACACCCGGTCGTGCGGGTAGGCACGCAGGAGGGCGATCACGTCCTCCACGGAGTCGCGGACGCCCTTCCACGTACGGACCAGCCGTGCGTTCGTGTCGGCGAGAACAGAGCGCGCCGGACGAAGATTGAAGAATAACGCGCCGCCTCCGAGGAAGGGCTCGTGGTAGCGCCCGAACCGCGACGGGGTGTGCGGGAGGAGCGCCGGGAGGAGTTGCCGCTTGCCGCCGACCCACTTGAGGAAGGGGCGGGGGAGCGGGATCGAGGTTGAACCGTCAGCAGCCATGCCCGACAGGGTGATCCCAGGCTATGGACGTGTCAACCTTTTTCGAGGAGAGATCCTCCTGGATCGGTCAGATCCGGCGTTCTACGATCGCTTTGATCATCGTAACTCCACGCGCACTGCACCCCGCCGCGCCATCCATGCGACGCGCGCGAGGAGCAGCATGGCCACCGTGAAGAGGCCGAGGGCCAGGCCGGCGAAGATCCCGGGGGCGCCCCAGCCGCCGCGGAAGGCGAGCCACCAGCCGAGCGGGATGCCGAGCGCCCAGTAGCCGAGCAGGTTCGCGAGGGTGGGGAGGCGCAGATCGCCGGCGCCGCGCAGCACGCCGAACGCGACGACCTGGATGCCGTCGAAGAGCTGGAAGGCCGCGGCGATGGGGAGGAGGGTGACGACGACGGCGATGACGGCGACGTCGTCGGTGTAGGCGCGGGCGAGGGGGCCGGGGAGGAGGCTGAACGCGAGCGCGGAGCCGCCCATGATGCCGCCGCCGAGGAGGAGGGAGACGCGCCCCGCGAAGGCCCACGGGAGGCCGGCGCCGACGAGGTTTCCGACGCGCGTGGCAGCGGCGGCGGAGATGCCCATCGGGACCATGAACGAGAGGGTGGCGAGGTTGAGCACGACGGCGTTCGCGGCGACGGCGGTGGGGCCGAGCCAGCCCATCATCAGGCCGGAGAGGTGGAAGGCCCAGGCTTCCATCGCCATCTGGAAGCCGAGGGGGACGCCGATGGCGAAGAGGCCGAGGACGGCGGGGACGGAGATCGCGGCGCGCCAGTCGACGAAGTAGGGCGCGAGGACGCCGCGGGCGAGCCACACGGTGAGCCCCGCGAGCACGTACTGGCTGCCGGCCGTCGCGAGCGCGGCGCCGAACGGTCCCATGCCGAGGCCGAAGATGAGGACGGCGTTGGCGGCGAGGTTGACGAGGTTGGCGACGACGACGGCGATGGTGACGGGGCGGGTGACGCCGAGGGCCTGGAGCGCCTGGCGGATGGCGCTGAACGCGAGCATGCCGGGGACGCCGAGGGCGGCGGTGCGGGCCCATACGCCCGCGTCCGGGAGGAGGCTCTCGGGCTGGCCGAGGAGGGCCAGGCCGGGCTCGGCGAGGGACTGGAGGGCCATCAGGAAGGGGGTCATGACGGCGGCCATCACGCAGCCGCGCACGAGGCCGCGGCCGACGGCGGCGGTGTCCTGGGCGCCGTGGGCCTGGGCGATGACGGGGTCGAGCGCGCGGAGGGTGCCGAGGGCGACGACGGCGAGGCTGAAGTACCAGGAGGTGCCGAGCGCGACGGCGGCCATCGGCGCGGCGCCGAGCCGGCCGATCATCAGGGTGTCGACCACGGACATCGTCATCAGGCCGAGCATGCCGAGGCTGACCGGCCAGGCGAGCGCCCACACGCGGCCCGCCTCGGCGCGGACGGTGGACTCGGCGGGGACGGACATGCGGGCCGAGTCGCCTGGGACCGGGGCGGCGTCAAGGGAAAGCTGCACGTTCCCGGCGCGCGGGTGGCGAACCCCCCTCGATCGGCGTACGACGCGGCCGTGGAGGGCGGGGATGGAGGCGACGCGAGGGGGGCAACGTTTTCCCGAGGTGGGCCGGTGGCTCATCGAGGAGGGGCGCTTTTTGCCGCGGCTCGAGGACGTGTTCGGGGGCCTGCTGGCGCGGGTCCAGGCCGCGGACCTCCCGCTGCTGCGCTCGGGCCTGCACGTCTCGGTGCTCCATCCCCAGCTCGTGGCGATCTCCGTACATTGGTGGCGCGGCCGCGACGTGACGCGCGTGGAGCGGCGGCGCTATCCGGGCTGGGAGGCGGCCGGGTACAACGCGAGCCCCCTCGCCGTGGTGGACGCCGGGCACGGGCCTCTTCGGCGCCGGCTGGCGGGGGCCGAGGCCGTGTTGGACTTCCCGATCCTCCAGGAACTCGCTGGAGAAGGCGGCACCGACTACTACCTCATGCCGCTCGTGTTCGGCGATCGGCGCGTCGGCGCCACGCTCTCGTGGTGCACGGATCGCCCCGGGGGCTTCACCGCCGCCGAGATCGCCGGCTTCGAGGCGCTCGCTCCGCTGCTCTCGGTCCTGTGCGAGCTGCGCGTGCAGCGGGGGCTCGCCAGCACGATCCTCGACACCTACATCGGCCGCACCGCCGGCCAGCGCGTGCTCGCGGGCACGATCGAGCGCGGCAGCGGCGAGCTGCTCACGGCGGTGGTCTGGTACTGCGACCTGCGCGGCTTCACCGCGCGCGCGGAGGCCGGCCCCCCCGACGCGGTGATCGCGCTGCTCAACGCCTACTTCGGGAACATGGCGGGCGCGGTGCAGGACCACGGCGGCGAGGTCCTCAAGTTCATCGGAGACGGCATGCTCGCGATCTTCCCGATCGCCGCGGGCGACGCGCCGGACGCCGCGTGCGTGCGGGCGTTGAGCGCCGCGCGGCAGGCGTGCGACGCGATGGAGGCGCTCGACCGGGACGTGCAGGCCAGGGGAGGCGGGGCCGTGGGCTTCGGCATCGCGCTGCACGTGGGCGAGGTGACGTACGGGAACATCGGCGCGCCCGATCGCCTCGACTTCACGGTCATCGGTCCGGCGGTGAACCAGGCGGCGCGCGTGGAGGGGCTGTGTCGGACGCTCGCGCGCCCGGTGCTCGCGACGGCGGGCGTGGCGCGGCACGCGGGGGACTGGCTGGAGCCGCTCGGGGGCTTCGTCCTGCGCGGGATCGACGAGCCCCAGCAGATCTGGGGACTCCGGGCGTAGGACGAGGATCGTTGGTCAGTCGAGCAGCCCCGCGAGGGCTTGGGGGCGCCGGCGCTCGACGAGCGGACCGGCGCGGAGGGCGGCGGAGAGGAGCACGTCCTCGGACCACGGGCGCCCGATGAGCTGGAGGCCGATGGGCAGGCCGGCGGCGTCGTAACCGGCGGGGATGCTGATGGCGGGGAAGCCGAAGAGGTTCGGGGCGTGGGCGAAGCGCATGATGCGGTCGAGGAGCTCGATGTCGGACTCCCCGCCGAGGGCGTCGGGGCGGATCGGGGGGGCGGTGCACGCGGTGGAGGGGGTCGCGACGAGGTCGACCTGCTCGAACACGTCGCGCCAGCCCGCGGCGAGGGCGGAGCGGGCGCGGAGGGCATGGGCGTAGTCGCTGGCGGTGAGGGCGCGGCCGATGGCGAAATTGAGGGCGGTGTCCGGGCCGTAGCTTGGGGCGGCGTGCGGGAGCTGGGAGGCGGACATCTCGCCGACGATGACGACGAGGTGGGCGAGGCGGACGAGGTCGGGATCGGGGAGGTCGACGCGGACGAGGGTGACGCCGAGGGCGTCGAGCAGGGCGCGGCAGGCGGACACCACGGCGGGGTCGGCGTGGTCGAACCACGCGTCGAGGACGCCGACGCGGAGGCCTTCGAGGGAGCGGCCGGCGGGGAGGCGGACGCCAGGGTGGCCGAGGCTACCGGGGTCGGCGGGGTCGGGGCCGGCGAGGAGGCCGTAGACCGCGGCGACGTCGGCGGCGTGGGCGCCGATGGGGCCGACGTGGGCGACGCTCCAGCAGAGCGGGGCGGCGCCGTGCTCGCTGATGCGGCCGAAGGTGGCCTTGAGGCCGACCATGCCGCACAGCGCGGCGGGGATGCGGATGGAGCCGCCACCGTCCGCGCCGATGGCGACGGGGCAGAAGCCGGCGGCCGCGGCCGCGGCGGAGCCGCTGGAGGAGCCGCCGGTGGCGTGGCCGAGGGCGTAGGGGTTGCGGGCGGCCCCGTGGTGCGGGTTGATGCCGGTGACGCCGATGCCGAGCTCGTGCATGTTCGTCTTGCCGACGAGGAGGGCGCCGGCGGCGCGGAGGCGCGCGACGACGGTGGCGTCGTGGGCGGCGGGCGTCGTGCCGAGGAAGGAGGTTCCCACGGTGGTGGGGTAGGGGGCCTGATCGAGCTCGTCCTTCACGGCGACGGGCACGCCTTCGAGCCAGCTCCGGGGCGTGCCCGCGCGGAGACGGGCGGCGGAGGCCTCGGCCTGGGCGAGCAGATCGGCCTCGTCCACTGCGATGAAGGCGCGCAGCGGCGTGGTGCCGGCGTCGAGGCGGGCGCGCGCGGCGACGACGGCGCGGGCGACGCCCACGGGGTCGGCGCGGCCGGAGCGGTAGGCCTCGGTGTAGTCGGCGATGCTGGGGTGCGCGTATCCGGCTGTGTCCGGCGCGGCGGGGGCGGTGGGGGACTCGTCCGCGGAGGGGGCGCCGGCGTCAAGCCACGCGGGGCGGGAGGGGCCGGAGTCTCCGACGTTGGCGGCCCGGAGCTTCGGGATGCCGATCTGCTCGAGCATCTGGGCGCGGAGGAGCCCGCCGACGCCGGGGAGGTCGACGAGGGCCGAGAAGGCGCGGAGCGGGAGCCCGGCGAGGCGGGGCGCGCGGACGGAGCGAGGGGTGTACGGCATGCCGGCAGGGTAGATCACCTGGATGGAACCTTCCTCCGGTCACACCGATTTCCTCGTGCTCGGCGCCGGCGTGGCCGGGCTGATGTTCGCGCTCGAAGCGGCGCGCCACGGCCGCGTCCTGCTCGTGAGCAAGACCGACAAGGAGGAGTCGAACACCCGCTACGCGCAGGGCGGCATCGCGGCGGTGTGGAGCCCCGAGGACAACCTCGAGAACCACGTCACCGACACGCTCGTCGCCGGCGCGGGGCTGTGCCGTCGCGAGGCCGTGGAACAGACCGTGCGTGAGGCGCCGGAGCGCGTCCGCGCGCTGATCGAGCGCGGCGTCCAGTTCTCGCGGCGGGAGCACGATCCGAGCGAGTACGACCTCCACCGCGAGGGCGGTCACAGCAAGCGGCGGATCCTGCACGCCGACGACCTCACCGGTGCCGAGATCGTGCGCGCCTTGCTCGCCGCGGCCGAGGCCGAGCCGAACGTCGAGATCCTCGAGCACCACCACGCCGTCGACCTCGTCACCCACAACTCGCTCGCGCGCCGCTCCGGGGACGTGCCGGAGGACCCCGACCGCGTGCTCGGCGCCTACCTCCTCGACGCGAAGTCGGGCGAGGTCCGGGCCGTCTCCGCGCGCATCGTGGCGCTGTGTACGGGCGGCGCGGGGAAGGTCTACCTCTACACGTCCAACCCCGACATCGCGTCGGGGGACGGCGTCGCGATGGCGTGGCGCGCCGGGGCCCGGGTGGCGAACATGGAGTTCGTCCAGTTCCACCCGACGTGCCTCTACCACCCGCATGCCAAGGGCTTCCTCATCTCCGAGGCCCTCCGCGGCGAGGGCGGCAAGCTGGTGCTGAACACCGGCGAGCGCTTCATGCCCCGGTACGACGAGCGCGCGGAGCTGGCCCCGCGCGACATCGTGGCCCGCGCCATCGACGCCGAGCTCAAGCGCCGCGGCGACGACTGCGTGTACCTCGACATGACGCACCTCGGCCGCGACGAGCTCCAGCACAAGTTCCCCAACATCTACGCGCGCTGCTTCGAGCTCGGCATCGACATGGCGACGCACCCCATCCCCGTCGTCCCGGCCGCCCACTACTTCTGCGGCGGCGTCCAGACCGACCTCGCCGCCGAGTCGAACATCCGGAACCTGTTCGCCATCGGCGAGTGCGCCTCCACCGGCCTCCACGGCGCCAACCGCCTCGCGTCGAACTCGCTCCTCGAGGCCCTCGTGTTCGCGCGGCACGCCGTGCTCACCGCGGTCGAGCGCCTCCCGGACGTGCCCGCCCACGTCGAGATCCCCCCCTGGGACCCCGGCCGCGCCGTCGACAGCGACGAGCAGGTCGTCATCACCCAGACGTGGGACGAGATCCGCCGCTTCATGTGGAACTACGTGGGGATCGTGCGCAGCACGCGCCGCCTGATGCGCGCGCGGGCCCGCGTGGAGGCCGTGCAGGAGGAGATCTACGATTACTACTGGGACTTCACCCTGACCGCGCCCCTGCTCGAGCTGCGCAACCTCGCCACCGTGGCGGACCTCGTGATCAGCAGCGCCCTGCGCCGCCGCGAGAGCCGTGGGCTGCACTTCACGCTCGACTACCCGAGCTCCGACCCCCGGTGGATCCAGGACACCGTGCTGCGGCGCCGGTTGTAGGCGCGCTCCGGCCACGTCCGGTCGCGACCGAGGTCGTGCGTGCCCGACGTGCCTAGCTTCCCGAAGTGGATCCGGTGGGGTCCAGGGAGGAGCGATGTTTCTCTGGATCCTGGCCGCAGTGGCGGCAGAGCCGGTGGCCTTCGAGGTGGTCGATATCGGGACGCTCGGCGGCCGGTCGTCGGCCGCGGCGTCGATCAACGAGCGGGGGCAGATCGTGGGCGTCTCGAGCACCGCGGGGCCCGAGCAGCACGCCTTTCTCTGGGAGTCCGGCGAGCTCCGCGACCTCGGCACGCTCGGGGGCCGCCACAGCTTCGCGTGGGACATCAACGACACGGGGAAGGCCGTGGGCGGCGCTCAGGACGCTGAGGGCCACACGCGCGCGGTGGCCTGGGAGGGTGGCCAGATCGCGGCGCTCGGGGAGCTGGAGGGGGGCGCGTCCAGCTTCGCGCTCGCGGTGAACGACCGCGGGCAGGTGGTCGGCTTCTCCGAGTCGGGGGACGGCGGCACGCACGCGGTGATGTGGGACGGCGGGCGGGTCGTGGACCTCGGCTCGCTCGGCGGCGGCTTCAGCTACGCCGTCGACGTGAACGAGCGCGGCGAGGTGCTCGCGATGTCGACGACGCCGACGGGGCACCGCGCGTTCGTGTGGAAGGACGGCGAGCGCACTGAGATCGGCCCGGAGGGCGCCCTTTGGTCTTCGGGGTTCGACCTCAACGATCAGGGGCAGGTCGTCGGGAGCGCGCCCCGCGGCGAGCCGCTGCGGTTGGACGGGTACCGCTGGAGCCCCGGCGGGGCCGTGGAGACCTTCACCCTGGGCGGCGACGTCGTGATCGTCGCGGCCATCAACGAGGCCGGGGACGCCGCCGGCTACGGCACCGTCAGCGCGACGCGGCCGGGCGCCATCGAGGCCGGGCTGCTGCCGACGGAGCCGCCGGACCTCCACACCACGCTCGCGGGCCTGGGGGAAGACGAGGAGGAAATGCCGGAGATCCACGCCTTCGTCTTCCAGGGCGGCGCGGTGCTCGACATCGGCACGCTCGGCGGAAAGCAGGCCTCGGCGGTGGACATCAACGCGAGCGGGCATGTGATCGGGGCGAGTGCGCGTGCGGGTGACGGCCGACCACGCGCCTACGTCTGGCGCGAGGGCGGGATGATCGACCTCCCGACGCCGCCGGACGCGAGCGCCGGCGCCACCGACATCAACGACCGGGGGCAGGTCGTCGGGTCATGGTCCTACGAGGGCGGCCGCCGCGCCTTCGTGGCGTCCCCCTGCCCGGCGGGGGGCTGCGCGGGCGCGCGGCGGTCGCCGCCGGGGACGCGCTGATCGTCCCCCTCGGCGCGCTCCGGCTCGGGCGTGGCGTCGGCGGGCGCGTCCTCGGCGGGCGCGTCCTTCCGTTCGATGGGCGTCTCCTCGGCCTCCGTGCGGTGGAGGTCGGGGCGATCCTTGAGCCACGGCACCTCGGGCTTGGCGCCCGGCGCGTCGGAGCGGCTGCCGCGGCGGTCGCGGACGGTCGACATGTTGCCTCCTCGTAGGATGGAGGAATGTGGACACCCGGCGGCCCTCGGGCGACTACCCCAGGTTCGCCTCAGCGAATTCCCAGTTGACCAGCTTGTCGAGCCAGGCGCCCACGTAGTCGGCGCGGCGGTTCTGGTAGTCGAGGTAGTAGGCGTGCTCCCAGACGTCGAGGACGAGCAGGGGCTTCTTGTCGGTGGTGAGCGGGTTGTCGGCGTTCGGGGTGTCGACGATCTCGAGCTTGCCGTTGGTGTCGACCAGCCAGGCCCAGCCGCTGCCGAAGCGGCCCGTGGCCGCCTTGGTGAACACCGCGCGGAAGGCGTCGTAGCCGCCGAGGTCCGCCTTGAGGCGGTCACCCATGCGGCCGGTCGGGGCGCCACCGCCCGCGGCCTTCATGCTCTTCCAGTAGAAGTCGTGGTTCCAGGCCTGCCCGACGTTGTTGTAGATCGCAGTCTGGTCGGGCTTGCCCGCGGTCGCGCGGAGGATCTCGGGGATCGACTTCTGCGCGAGGGACGAGCCGGCGAGGGCCTTGTTGCCGTTGTCGACGTAGGCCTTGTGGTGCTTGCCGTAGTGGAACGAGAGCGTGTTCTGCGAGATCACCGGGGCGAGCGCGGTGTCCGCGTAGGGGAGCGGCGCGAGCACGAGCGGGCCGGCGGGGGGCGCGGTCGGTGCGGTTGGCGCGGCCGGCTCGGCGGCGAAGGAAGGGAGCGAACGCACGGCCAGCGCTCCGACGGCGGCGCCGGCGAGGGAGGCGGCGAGGACGTCACGGCGGGAGAGGTGGGACACGTGGGCTCCAGGTCAGGGCGGGCGGCCGCCGACGCGTTCGCGAGGGGCCGGGAGCCCGACGGGCCCCCGGCGCCGTCAGCAGGGTGCTACCCCAGGTTCTTCTCGGCAAACTCCCAGTTCACCAGCTTCTCGAGCCAGGCGGCCACGTAGTCGGCGCGGCGGTTCTGGAAGTCGAGGTAGTAGGCGTGCTCCCACACGTCGATCGTGAGGAGGGGGGTCTGGCCGTGGGGGAGGGGATTCTCGGCGTTGGGGGTCTTGGTGACCTTGAGCTTGCCGCCCTCGGACACGAGCCAGGCCCAGCCGCTGCCGAACTGGGTCATCGCGGCCTGGGTCAGCTCGGTCTTGAAGGCGTCGTAGCCGCCGAAGGAGCTGTTGATGAGCTCACCGATGCGGCCGGTGGGGGCGCCGCCGCCGCCCGGGCGCATGGAGAGCCAGTAGAAGTCGTGGTTCCACACCTGGGCCACGTTGTTGAAGATGCCGGCCTTGTCGGCCTTGCCGTACGTGGCCTTGACGATCTCCTCCATGGAGCGGCCCTCGAGGTCCGTCCCGGCGAGCAGCTTGTTCCCGTTGTCTACGTAGGCCTTGTGGTGCTTGCCGTAGTGGAACGAGAGCGTGTTCGCGGAGATCACCGGGGCGAGCGCGGTGTCGGCGTAGGGGAGGGTGGGCAGGGAAAGCGTGGTGACGGTGCTCATGCGGGGCTCCTTCGGGGGTGGCGGGCAACGTAAGCACGACCGTCACCGACGGCATCCGGGCAGGCGCGCAATCGTCAACGCGCGCAGCGGAACCCGATGGAGCAGGCGGTCTTCTCGGGGTCCACCGCGAGGGAGGTGGCGCCGCCGTGGCGCCGCCCGCGGGCCGAACGCCGAAGTCGCGCTGCTCGTGCCGGGCTCGGAGTTGGGGGCCCGCGGCCGTGCCTACGAGGAGATCCCGGCCACGCGTCGGCCTTCGAGGCGGGAGAGCGCGGCGTGGAGCTCGGCCTTCACGCGGTCGCGGCGAGCCTTTGCGGCTTCG
>CAJBVW010000415.1 GCA_903959175.1 uncultured Pseudomonadota bacterium | reverse complement strand
GGCGTCCAGGGCTGTAGACACGCACAGCCCGTCGTTCGTCGACGCCGGAACCGATGGCGGTGGGGATCATGCCGAGCACCATCGCGACATCCTCCACGACCTCGGCCCCCTGCTCCCGTTGCTGCACAGCCTCGCGGCGCTGCCCACCCGCGTGGAGTAGCCCTCCCGATCCCCGGGGCGTTGCGGGGCGGGAGCCCCGCACGCGTTTTCGGGCGCAACGCGGCCGAAAACGCTACCTCTACCGAAGCTGAACCCCCACGGAACGAAGATGCGTTGGCCGGGACCTCATCGTCTAATCCTGGTCGCCGGGGCCTTGCTCGCGAGGACAGCGGCGTAGATCCAAGAAGCCGCTTGATGGGGCGCCGGTATCCCCTGTCATGCGCCCTACCCGGGCTGCTCGGCGTCGGCACGGGGGTCTTACGAACGGAGGAGGGAATCGCGTTGGTAGAGGCAAAGGAGGGCACGGTGACCACGGCCGTGGATTCGAAGGAAGGAAAAGGTACGATCTATCTCCAGCCAATCATCCGATGGGACGTATCGTGGCGCTGGCAGGAAGGCGGGCTCATCTGTGTAGACGAGGGCGCCCGAAGAAACTAGGCCTGCGAGAGGGGCCCGGCGGGCTGGGAGGCTTGGCCCTACAAAGTGGAGGGACGAGTAACGTGCCCCCCGATCTCCCCCACCCGCGCCACCAAACGCGGCATCGCCGCCTCGATCACGTCGAACATCTCCACGAAGGCGGCGTCGCCGTCGTAGTAGGGGTCGGCCACGTCCGGGGCGCCCGGCGTGGGGTCGAAGGTGCGGAAGAGCACGAGGTGGTCGACGGGCGCGGGCGCGAGGGCGGCGAGGCCGCGGAGGTGGGTGCGGTCCATCGCGAGGATGAGGTCTAAGGCGGCGAAGTCGGTTGGGCGCACCTTGCGGGCGGGGTGGTCGAGGACGTAGCCGCGGCGGGCGCCCTCGGCGATGGCGCGGGGGTCGGGGAGCTCGCCCGCGTGCCAGCCGCCGAGGCCGGCGGAGTCGACGACGACGGGGACGCCGGCGCGCCGCGCCGCGGTGACGAGGACCGCGTGGGCGGCGGGGGAGCGGCAGATGTTGCCGGTGCAGACGAAGAGGACGCGGGGCGGGGACATGCGCGCGTCCTAAGCCGGAACGCGGCGATTGCGCCCGCGCCCGGTGTCTGTCACCATCTCCGCGTGCTGCCCGATCCCGAGGGCGGGCGCTTCGGCGCCGGCCTCGACGTCACCATCGACCTCCCGCTCGCCACCGCCGGCAGCCGCGGGCTGGCGCGCGCGATCGACACGCTCGTCTACCTGCTCGTGCAGCTCGTCACCGGCGCGGTGCTCGGCGTCGTGCTCTACTTCGTGTGGGCCGCCGGCGCGCTGGGGCCCGGGCCGTTGATCGGCCTGTTCTTCCTGCTGATCTTCGTCGTCCAGTGGTCGCTCGCCACCAGCGTCGAGCTGTGGATGGGCGGGCAGACGCCGGGCAAGCGCCTGCTCGGGCTGCGCACCGTGCGTGACGACGGCGGCACGCTCACGATGGTGCCCGCGCTCATCCGCAACCTGCTGCGCGTCGACTCCTTCCCGGTCGCGGGGCTGGTCGACCTCGCGGTCATGCTGCTGCACCCCTCGGGCAAGCGCATCGGGGACCTCGCGGCCGGCACCGTCGTGGTCGACGAGGGCAAGCCCACCCCGCCGCGCACCTGGCCCCCGGCGCTCTCCGCGGCGGACGTGGCGCTCCTCCAGCTCTGGTTCGCGCGCGCCCCCGACCTGACCCCCGCGCGCCGCGCGCACATCGCCGGCCGGCTCGTCGCGCGCCTCGCCCCCGCCTACCCGGGGCTCGACGCCGCCGCCGCGCCCATCGGCGCGCTGGAGGCCTTCGTGCCGCTGGTGACGCCGCCCGCCGACCTCGCCGCGC
>CAJBVW010000414.1 GCA_903959175.1 uncultured Pseudomonadota bacterium | reverse complement strand
CCGACACCGATTCGGACGCCGACACCGACACCGACACCGATACGGACACCGACCCGCCGCCGTTCAGCTACTACACGACCGCCCACGGAGGCACGATGGTGGCGATCACTGCGGGCACCTTCGAGATGGGGAGCGCCGAGTACGGCTCGGTCCATACGGTGACGCTGACGCACGACTTCTGGATCGGTCAGTCCGAAGTGACCCAAGCGCAATACCTCGCCGGGATGGGTGCGAACCCCTCGTACTTCTCGAGCTGCGGCAGCACCTGCCCGGTGGATCAGGTGTCGTGGGAGGACGCGGCGGTGTACGCGAACACGCTATCGGCGGCGGAGGGGCTGGAGCAGTGCTACACCGCGACGGGGAGCGATCTATCTGCTTCCCTTGGCGGCGATCCCTACGCGTGCGAGGGCTACCGCCTGCCGACGGAGGCGGAGTGGGAGTACGCGGCGCGCGGGGGCGAGCCGTACGTGTACTCGGGCTCGGACACGGTTTGGGCCGTGGCGTGGACGTATGAGAACAGCGGCGGCACGACGCACCCGGTGGCGGGGAAGGCGGCGAACGCGTTTGGTTTGTACGACATGAGCGGGAACGTGTTTGAGTGGACCCACGATTGGTACGACGAGTATGCCTCTGGCGCGGCGGTAGACCCCGTGGGCGCCTCGTCGGGCTCCTTCCGGGCCTTACGGGGCGGCAGCTGGGGCTACGACCCGGCGTACGCCCGGGTGGACTTCCGCAGCATCATCGCCCCGTCCAGCCGCTACAGCTTCCTTGGCGTCCGCCTCGCGAGGTCCGTCCCTTGACTCTTGTCCCCTTGAACGCTTGCCGCCGGGGTTCGGGTTGTGCTTCGCGTCGTGGCAGGTGCAGCCGCCGTCAGGCCCGGCGGGGCGAGCGGGCCGCGCGCAGCCGGCCGCCGCCCGTCGGGCGTGACGGGGGCGGTGGGCGAGCGGTGCGGTGGGCGTCGGGATCGTGAAGCGAGCGATCGCGCCCTGGTTCGGGGCAGTATACTCTTGGGCGCCCCCGAGCCCCACCGATGCCCCGCTCCCTGCTCCTCCTCGCCCTCCTCCCACTGTCTGCCTGCTACCCGGAGACCCGCAAGGACGGGGACACCCCCCTGCCTTCGGCGGATGCCGACACGGACACCGATACGGACACCGACACCGACACGGACGCCGATTCGGACACCGACACCGACACGGACACCGACACCGACACTGGCATCGATTCACACGCCGCCCCGAGCGCGCCAACGGTGAGCAACTCGCCTTCGGAGCCGACGGACGCGGATGAGTTGACGTGCGCGGTCGTGACCGAGAGCGTGGATCCGGACGGCGACGCGGTGACGTACAGCTACGCGTGGAGCAGTGACGCGGGCGGCAGCGCAAGCGGCCCGACGGTGAGCGCGTCGTTGACGACCGTGGGCGAGACGTGGACGTGCAGCGTGACGGCGGGCGACGGGGTGCGTTCCAGCGCGGCGGGCACGGCGAGCGTGGGGATCGCGTCGGACCCGCCGCCTTTCGTCGACTACACCACCGCCGACGGCGGTACGATGATCGCGATCACCGCGGGCACGTTCGAGATGGGGAGCGCGGACTACGGCCCGGTCCACACGGTGACGCTTACGCACGACTTCTGGATGGGTCAGACCGAGGTGACCCAGGCGGAGTACCTCGCCGGGACGGGCGCCAGCCCCTCGGGCTTCTCGAGCTGCGGCAGCACCTGCCCGGTGGAGCAGGTGTCGTGGGAGGACGCGGCGGTGTACGCGAACACGCTGTCGGCGGCCGAGGGGCTGGAGCTCTGCTACACGTCGGATGGGAGCGATCTTGCCGCGTCGCTTGGGAGCGATCCGTACGCGTGCGAGGGGTATCGCCTGCCGACGGAGGCGGAGTGGGAGTACGCGGCGCGCGGGGGCGAGTCGTACGTGTACTCGGGCTCGGACACCGTTGGGGACGTGGCGTGGACGAGCGAGAACAGCGGCTACACGACGCACCCGGTGGCGAGGAAGGCCGCGAACGCGTTTGGTTTGTACGACATGAGCGGGAACGTGTGGGAGTGGTCCAACGACTGGTACGAAGACTACGCGTCGGGTGCGGCGGTAGATCCGGTGGGCGCCGCGTCGGGCCCGTACCGCGTCTACCGCGGCGGCTCCTGGAGCGGCCCCGCCGACTTCGCGCGTGCTGCGTACCGCTACAGGGGCTACCCCGGCCGCCGCTACGACGACCTCGGCCTGCGCCTTTCGAGGACGAACCCTTGACACTTGTCCCCTTGAACGCTTGCCGCCGGGGTTCGGGTTGCGCTTCGCGTCGTGGCAGGTGCAGCCGCCGTCAGGCCCGGCGGTGCGAGCGGGCAGCGCGCAGCCGGCCGCCGCCCGTCGGGCGTGACGGGGGCGGTGGGCGAGCGGTGGGGTGGGCGTCGGGATCGTGAAGCGAGCGATCGCGCCATGGTTCGGGGCGGTATACTCCTGATCGTCCCCGAGCCCCACCGATGCGCCGATCCCT
>CAJBVW010000413.1 GCA_903959175.1 uncultured Pseudomonadota bacterium | reverse complement strand
TCTCGCCCGACCCCGCCACCCCCACGGACCACCCCACCGCCATCGCCGGCGCCAGCGTCGACCCCGACGCCTCCGCTGCGGTCACCTACACCCACGCCCGGTTCGTCACCGGCGGCGCGGGGGCCCGGCGGCCCCGCCCCTCCCCGGGTGACCTCGAGGAGGCCCTGGTGCGCGCGCACGATGCCGAGGACCGCGGCGAGGCCGAGCCCGCGGCCGAGCGCGCGGGTGGTGAAGAAGGGGTCGAAGATCTTGGCGAGCGTCGCCTCCGACATGCCGATGCCGGTGTCCGTGACCTCGACGAACACGAAGTCGCCAGGGGCGACCTCGGCGCGGAGCCAGCTGTGGGCGAGGCGCTCGGCGTCGACCGTCGGCACGCCGGTGTGCAGGGTCGCGCCGCCCGAAGTGCCCTCGAGCGCGCCGCCGGCGTTCGTGAGCAGGTTCATCACCACCTGCTGGAGCTGGATGGGGTCCGCCGAGACGGCCGGCAGCGGCGCGGTGAGCGCCTCCTCGAGCGGGGTGCCGCGGGGCGACCCAGAGAGTGACCTCCGCGGTCGGGCACCCGCACAGCGTCGGGTTGATCTGGAGCCCGCCGCGGAAGACGTGGAAGAGCTGCGGGACGTCCCGGTACTCGGGGGGGATGGTCACCGGCACGCGCAGGTGGCCGGGGCCGAGGGTCTCCAGCTTCGTCTTCGGGTGGACGAAGAGGTTGGGGATGACCACCTGGAGCATGATCCGGTAGATCGCGGCCGGGTGCGTCACCAGGCCGAGCACGGTGACGAAGGAGCTCATGGCAGGGATCTGCGGCGCGAAGGCGCCGATCGCGACGAGGGCGTCCCGCCCGACCAGCGCCTCCATGCGGGCGCAGGCCTCGGCGAAGAGCTCCCAGTCGATGCGCTGCGAGGCGCGCTCGAGCCGCGCGAGAGGGACGTCCGTGCCGTCGTCTGACGCCCTCCACGCGCCCCCCCTTGACGCCCGCCCGCACCGCGCCGAAGTTTGGGTCAACCCCAGGCTCTCCCATGAACCGCACCTGCCCCTCCTGCGGCGCCCACAACCGCATCCCCGCGCGCCACCTCGCGGACGCCGGCAAGTGCGGCTCCTGCAAGACGGCGCTGCCCCCGCAGGCCGAGCCCCTCGACGTAGACGCCGCCACCTTCGCCGACATCGTGCAGAACGCGCGCGTCCCCATCCTCGTCGACTTCTGGGCGGCGTGGTGCGGGCCGTGCCGCTCCGCCGCCCCCGAGGTGAAGAAGGCCGCGGCGGAGGTCGCGGGCAGGGCGGTCGTGCTCAAGGTCGACACCGAGGCCCACCCGGAGGTTGCCCAGCGCTACGGCGTGCAGGGCATCCCCAACTTCTTGGTGTTGAACGCGGGGAAGGTCGTGTCGCAGCAGGCCGGCGTCGTGCCCGCCGCGCAGCTCGTGCGGTGGCTCCAGGGGGCGCGGTCGTAGCGGGCGCTACCCGCCCAGCAGCCCTTCCTTCAACGCGGCCGTCGGCGGCGTCGGGCCCAGCCAGATGCCGAAGATCATCTTCATGAAGTCGGCGCCGGGCACCGTCACCAGCGCCTTGCCCTTGTGGGACATCGTGGTGCCGACGCCGGGGGCGTAGTCGAACACGATCTCCTGGCCGGAGAGGACCTCGGCGGGCACCACCGCGAGCAGCTTGTCGATGTTGGCCTGCTGCGCCGCCACGCCCGGCTGCTTGCCGAAGTCCTCGAGGAAGGAGTCCAACATCTGCTGGCGGGAGAGCTTGCGGTAGAGGAAGTGCATCACCATGCGCCGCGGGCTGTCCGCGGCGAGGATCGCGGCCGCGCTCGCCGTCTTCGCCGGGACGTAGAGCCCGCCGACGTAGATGTCGAGGAAGTACTTCTCCCGCAGCCCCATGCCGTTGAGGACGACGGGCTGGCCGCCGACGGTGGCGGTGTCCGCGAGGGTCACGCCCGCGAGGGAGGCCGCGTGGGCGGGCGAGAGGGCGAGGAGCAGGGAGAGGAGCATGGCCCCTCCTACCGCGACGCTACTCGATTGTCAGATAGGTCCCCTGGGCGGCGGGATCGAAGCGGTCGTCCGTCGCGTCGTAGTCGACGAGCACGTTGGGGAGCGTCCACGTCTGGCCGGTGAACTGCGCCGACGGCGCCCCTCGCGGACGGGGAACGGGGGGGCCGCGTTCGTCCATCGGCAGCTGCGACCGCAGGTTGAACCGTGCTACCACGCAACCTCCGCGCGGAAATGGTTCCCAAGCGGGCCGGCGAGCCTGTAGCGTGGGGCCGATGACCTTGTTCCTCCTTGCCGCGTCGGGGGCGCTCGCCGCGGCGCCCGTCGCTCGGGTCGGGGGGCTCGGCGCCGCCCGCTCCGTCGCGCTGCTCGTCCAGAAGGGGGACGAGGTCGCCGCGATCCCGTGCAACGACGCCGCGGTCGCTCCCGACGTCGCGCCGGACGGGATCTGGTCCTGCGGCCCGTTCCCGCTCGTGACCGGCGCCGTCCGCGTCGGCGTCGTGCGCGACGGGCGCCTCCTCGACGCCGGCACCGCCGAGCTCGGCGGCGCCCCGCTCGTGCTCGTGGTGAGCGGCGGCGCGGCCACCCTCGGCGGGACGCTCCCCGCGCCGGCCGCCACCGCCCCCCAGGCGGGCGCGCCCACCGTGGTCGCGCGCGTCACCGGCCTCGGCGAGGGCTCCGCGCCGGTCGTGCGGCTCCAGGGCTCCGGCGGCGGCGTCGAGCTGATGTGCCGGGACGACGGCGTTTTCCCCGACGTGGTGCGGAACGACGCCGTGCACGGCTGCGCCGGCCCCGCGCCCGGCGCCGGCGCCGAGGTCTCCGTCAACGGCAAGGACGGCGCGACCCGCTCCTACGGCAAGGTCTCCTGGGAGGCCGGCCAGGCCCTCGGCTACCTCGTGGTGGACGGCGCGGCCGGCGTCGCGCGCGTCGAGCGCTTCACCCTGAACCCGTTCCCGCCCCCCGAGGACACCTCCGGGACCGCCCCGCCGCCCGGCCCCGAGCCGAAGCCGCCCGCGCCCGTCCCGCCGACGGCGCCGGTGTCCCCGCAGCCCGGCGGCGAGCAGGCGCCGACCCCGCCGGAGGACGCCAACCGCCGCGAGGGGGAGGAGCGCTCCCCGGTCGCGACGCGTGAGGCCCTGCCCTCCGCGCCGCTCTCGCCCGCCGCGCTCCTCGTCGCCTTCGCCCTCGGCGCCGGCGGCGTCCTCGCCTTCCAGCGCCGCGGCGCCCGCCTCCCCGCGCTCCTCCAGCTCCAGCCCTCGCCGCCGCTCCTCCCCGGCGGCCCCGGCCTCGCCGACGGGCCCGTCGCCGTCTGCGTCTCCGACCCCGTCGCCTTCGCCGCTACGCTGCTCCCCGCCCTCGCCCGCCACCGCCGCGTCGTGCTCGTCGCCCCCGCCGGCGCCGCGTTCCCGCCCGTCCCCGACGGCCCGGTCTACCGCTCCGCCGGCTTCGACTGCCAGGAGATCGAGGCTGCCGTCCGCGCCCTCGCGCGCACCGCCGGCCCGCCCGTGGCCGTGCTCGTCGTGGGCGAGGGCCTCACCGAGCCCGGCGCCGTCGCGCCCGACCCCGTGCGCACCCTCCGCGCGGGCCTCGGCGCCGGGGTGTGGTTCGGCGTGGTCACCGCGGGAGACGCCCCGAACGGCTTTCTTACGTGGACGGCTTCCGGCCCCCCGTGGGCCCTGGCGCGCGCTACGCTCCCGGCGTGACCCTCGGCCTCGCGCTCCTGCTCGCTCCCGGCGCCGCCCGCGCGGCGGACCTCCCCGCCGTCGGCCCCGACGACCGCTTCCGCGTCGACATCCCCGACTTCGCCGGCGCCGAGGCCACGAGCGAGCTCGGCAGCGTGCTGCTCGCGCCGCCCCCGGCGGGCACGAAGTGGCGCGTGGAGGAGGCCCCGGTCCTCGACGACTACGACGCCACCGAGGCGATCGAGGCCCTGGGCGCGGAGCCGTGGCACGCGGCGGGCCTCACGGGGGAGGGGGTCAAGGTCGCCGTCTTCGACGTGCAGTGGTTCGACACGCTGCTCTGGGAGGACGAGCTCGGCGCCTACACGACCCACGACTGCCAGTCCCACCGCTCGTGCGACGTGCCGATGGACACGCTGCGGCCCCGCTACGCCTTCGAGGAGGGCAGCCACGGCGTCGCGTGCGCCCAGTCGATCCGCGACATCGCGCCGGGCGTGGAGCTGTACCTCGTGCGCGTGAACGGGCAGACCACGCTCGAGAACGCCGCGGCGTGGGCCGTGCGCGAGGGGATCGACGTGGTGAGCATGTCGATGTCGTTCTTCAACAACAGCTTCCACGACGGCACCGGCGGCGTGAACGCGGCGGTGGACGTGCTCGCCGCCGGCGGCGTGCTCCTCGTGAACTCCGCGGGGAACTACGCCACGGAGCACTGGGTCGGCGACTTCCACGATCCCGACGGCGACGGCGACCTCGACTTCCCCTGGGGCAGCGCGTACCTGCCCGTGTACTACGGCGCCGGCACGCAGAGCGTGCAGGTCGCCTGGGACCAGTTCGCCAGCTGCGGCGACACGGATCTGGACGTCTACATCTACGACCGCGCCGGCAACGTCGTCGGCCGCTCGGAGGATCGTCAGGAGAAGGACGCCGACAACTGCTCCCCGGTCGAGCGCGTGCGCCTCGAGGCCGCGACCGCGGACTGGTACTGGATCCGCCTCGTGCGGCGCGCCGGCGACGCCTCCGCGCGCGTCTCCCTCTTCGCGCGCGGCGGGGACCTCCTCTACCCCGAGCCCGGCAGCGTGGCCGACCCCGCGAGCCATCCCTCGGCGTTCACCGTCGGGGCCGTGCGCGCCGACGGCTACCTCGGCAACGACGCCGAGAGCTTCTCCTCGCGCGGCCCCACGCACGCCGGCCTGCCCAAGCCGGACATCGCCGGTCCGGACGGCTTCACCACCGCCATCTACGGCGTTCGCGGCTTCTACGGGACCTCGGCGGCCACCCCTGCGGTCGCCGCCGCCATCGCGCTCCTCCTCTCCGAAGATCCGCGTCTGACGCCGCGAGAGGCGGCTGACCGACTCCAGGCGAACGCGATCTCGGGGCGCGCCACCTGGGAGGCGGCCGACGGCGCGTTGGGGGCGGGTTACGCGCGCCTTCCTGCGCCGGGAGCGGCGGAGGTCCGGGGCTGTGACGCGACCGGCGGCACGCGGTCTCCCGCGGGTGCGGCTGCCGCGCTTGCGCCCTCCCTGCTATGGTTGTCGTTGATTCGTCGGAGACGCGCGTGATCCTGTTGTCCTTGGCCCTCGGCGGATGCCACGTGTTCGAGGTGGTCGAGATCGAGTGCGCCGCCGGCGAGCTCTGCGCCCGCGGCCGCGGCCGCGACACCGACGGCGACGCCGACACCGATGCGGACACCGACACGGATACGGACTCCGACACCGGCCCCGTGGTGAACCCCACGCGCGGCTGGGTCCTCTCCGGCATCTCCTCCGCCGGCAGCGGCGCCGTCTTCGCCTTCGATCCCACCGGCGCGGTCCTCGCGCAGTGGTCCGACCTCTGGGCCGTCGCCGGCCCCGTCGCCTTCGACCCCGCGTCGGACTCGGCGTTCCTGGCCTACGACAGCGCGCTCTACCAGCTCAAGTCGGACGGCGAGCAGAAGCGCGCCCTCATCGCCTTCCCGGACGTGCTCTCCCTCGCCGCGGCGGACGGCGTCGTCTACATGGCGACGGGGAACGGCCTCACCTCGTGGTCCTCCACCGACGAGGTCGTCACCACCGCCACCTTCGACCCCGCCGTGACCGGCCTCGTGGGTGTGGGCGTCGGCGTCGGCGGGGCCGTCTACGCGACCGACACGAACAGCGGCGCGCCGGACCTCTACGAGTGGTCCGCGGGCGGTGCCCCCACGGTCGTCGCGGCCGACTTCGACGGCAGCGCAGCGCGCGCCCGCATCGTCTTCGCCGGGCCGGACGGCGTCGCCTACACCTGCTCCGCGGCCGGCGCGTTCTACGCCGTGGCCGACCTCGTAGCGGGCAGCTCCCGCCCCGTCGCCGTCTACTCCGGCGGCCTCACCGACGTGAGCGCCTGCGCGTACGACCCCGGGGACGCCACCTGGCTGCTCTTCTCCCCCACCGCGGGCGTGATCCGGCTCGACGCGCAGAACCGCGCCGAGACCGTCTTCGCGCCGGACTCCTCGACCACCCTCGTCCGCGGCGGCTTCTTCTAGCCCGCCCAGAGGTCCCCCATGGCGATCCTCCGTCCCTCGGGCTCCCTCGTGCCCGCGGTGTTGATCCTCCTGTCCGGCTGCAACGGCTGCAAGGAGGACGACCTCCTCCCGACCCTGCTCGAGGCCGACGACGCCACGCCCGTCGGCGTCTGGGTGGGGGAGGGCCTCGGCGCCTCTCCCGTCTCCGTGCCCGTCTACGCGACGAGCGCCCTCGGCGCGGTCGTGCCCGCGGGCGCCATCTCGCTCACCTCGGACGCCACGGTGGACGGCGCGCTGATCGCCGGCGCGGACGGCTGGGGCGTGGCCTCGGTCAGCGCCCCGGATCGCGGCCGCTTCACGCTCACCGCCACGCTCGACGCCGCCACGGCGGACGGCGCCGCCTCCGTCGTCGAGGGGGGCCCCGGCGTGCTCGACTCCACCGCCACCGCCACCGGCGCCGAGCCCTCCCAGATCGCGCGCGCTGCCGGCGGCGTGGCGTGGTCGGTGGGCGGCGAGGTCTGGTGGAGCGGCTGGGACGGCGCGCCCGCCGCGCGAGTGCTCGCGCTCGACGAGCCCGTGGTCTCCCTGTTCTCCGCCGAGATCGACGCCGACGGCGTGACCGACGTGATCGTGACCTCCGGCAGCCGCGTGGTGCTCCTGCGCGGCCGGGACGGCGGCGGCCTCGTGTGGGGCGCCGGCTGGACGGCGGCGGAGGGGCGCACCGTCGCCGGCGCCGTCGTGACCGACCGCGGTGGGGACGCCCTGGCGGACGTGACGCTCGCCCTGAACGACGCGGACGGCGCCGGCTCCTGGCTCTACCAGCTCGACGGGGACGGCCTCTGGGGCTTCACCGCCGCCGACTCGCTGCACCTCGACTACCCGGTGTTCGGTGTCTCCGTGGAGGACCTCGACAACAACGGCGTCTCCGAGGTCACCGTGCTCTCGGCGGACGGCCTGCTGCGCCGCTACACCCGCGCCGACGACTCCTGGGTCGCGACCCTCACCGGCTCGCAGTACACCCTCGAGATCGGCGAGGGCGGCCGCCTCTTCCCCTCGACGGACCTCACCGGAGACGGCGTCCCCGAGCTCATCGCGGTCGGCCCCTCGCTCGACGGCACGAGCTGGATGGCGTGGGTCATCACCGCCGGGGCCGCCTCGCCCGCGCAGTACCCCATCGTCACGAAGGCCGACTACGCGTGGCTCGGCCTCGCCCTCGGGGACCTCTCCGGGGACGGCGTGGTCGACCTCGCCTTCACCACCGAGGGCCGCATCGTGTGGGCCCTGTGGAACGCCGACGCCGACAACTTCGTGCTGACCGGCCGTCGCGACGTGCCGTCGGGCTCCACCCTCGCCCTCGACGACATCGACGACGACGGCGTGATGGACGCCATCATCGGCGGCACCAGCCTGCGCGTCCTCCACGGCGACCGCGACCCGGACGACCTCGAGGACCCCACCGACACCGTCAGCGAGTGGATCGTCCGCACCCCCGCGCCCGTCGTGTTCGGCGTGCACCTCGTGGCCGAGCCCGTCGTGGCCGACATCAACGGGGACGCCGTGGTGGACGTCGTGGGCCTCGTGCTCCCCAGCGGCGGCGCGGCCGGCGTGGCGCTCCAGGGCTTCTACGGCGCCCCGGAGACCGACACCGTCGCCGAGACCCTCCGCAGCGGCGGCAGCGTCACCCTCTCCGGCTCCGGCACCGCGATCGACTTCGCGGTGTGCGGCACGCGCGCCTACGCGCTCTTCGAGGAGGCCGACGACACCGGCGTCATGGGCACCTGGCTCGCGCGCGCCGACCTCGGCGCCGGCCTCGGCCCGACCCTCGACGGCGAGCCCCTCGCGGTGGACGGCACCCTCCTCGCCTGCGGCGCCTTCGCCGAGGGCGAGGTCGCCGTGGTCGGCGTGACCGGCGCCGTCACCTACGTCGACGCCGCGGGCGCGCTCACCGCGGGCGAGTCCATCGGCGCGGTCGGCGGTGTGGTCGCGATCGACGGCGACGGCGACGGCACCGACGCCGTCTACCCCTGCGCCGAGGCCGGCTGCGTGGTCGTCGCGGGAGACCTCGACGACGACGGCGCGGTCGACCTCGCCGTGCAGGACAGCGCCGGCGTGACCGTCACCATGGGCGGCGAGATCTACGTCATCGACAGCCTCGGCGGGATGCGCATCGGCGACGCCGACGGCGACACCGTGCCCGACCTCCTCTTCGGTGAGTACGGCGCGGCCTACGTCGTGCGCGGCCTGCCCGGCGGGCTCACCCCGCCCGTCGCGCGCTTCGTGTTGCGCCCCACGGAGGACGCCGTGCAGTACGGAGACCTCGACGGTGACGGCCTCCCCGACGCGTTCTTCGCCGGCGTCGACCGCGACGCCTCCGACGGCGACGCCACCTGGGTCGGCACGCTGATCTACGCGCGGGCCACGGAGTAGCGATGGCGAGCGAGCGCGTCCTCGTCACCGGCGGCACCGGCCGCATCGGCGCCCCGCTGGTGCGCGCCCTCCTCGCGCGCGGCGACACCGTGACCGTGCTCGCGCGCGACCCCGCGAAGGTCCCCCCGGGCGCGCGCGCCGTGAAGGGCTCCCTCTTCGACGCCGCCGCCCTCGCGGACGCCCTCGCCGGCGTCACCGCCGTCTACCACCTCGCTGGCGGCGTGCGGGGCCGGGGCGCCGAGACCGCGGACCGCCTCAACCGCGAGGGCACCCTCTCCGTGCTCGCCGCCGTCGCCGCGCGCCCCGGGGCGCCCCTGCGCGCCTTCGTGTACGCGTCGAGCTGCGCGGTCTACGGCGACCGCAGCGGGCTCTGGGTCGGCGAGGACTACCCGCCCAGCCCCCACACCCACTACGGCGAGGCCAAGGTGGCCGCCGAGGCCGCCGTGCTCGAGGCCCTCCCGACGGTGGCACGCGTGGCGCGCATCGCCGCGGTGTACGGGCCGGGCCTGCCCTTCCTCATGGTGGACGCCATGCGCGCGCGGGAGGCGTGGCTGCCCGGCGAGGGCCGGAACATCGTCCCCGTCGTGCACGTGGACGACGCCGTCGCCGCCCTCCTCCGCGTCGGAGACGCCGACGCCACCGGCATCTTCCACGTCGCCGGGCGCACCACGCCCACGCTCAAGGAGTTCTACGCGGCGGTCCACGCGGCCTGCGGCGGCCGCGCCGTGCGCTTCTGGTCCACCTGGATCCCGAGCGCGTTCCAGTTCGGCGCCGCGCGCGCCAACGAGCGCGTCGTGGCCCGCCTCGGCGGGCGCCCCCGCTTCACCGAGGACAACCTCCGCCTCTACACGGCGTCCGTGCGGCTCCGCACCGATCGCCTCGAGAAGGAGCTCGGCTTTTCCTGGACGTTCGGAGACCACAAAGCGGGTGTCCCCGCGGCAGTGGGGCAGTGAGCCGATCACGCCGCTTGACGTCCCCCATCCCCGCGGCCTATAAGCCACGGTCGGAGTCGCCCGCATGACCCTCATGATCCTCTCCCAGATGCTCGCCGGCTGCACGCCGAACGACGCCGAAGTCACGGCCGACTACGCGATCTTCCTCGCCGCCGCGTCCTCGGAGAACCTGAACCGGCTCGCCCGCACCGGCACGAACGTCGAAGAGAGCGCCGGGAAGCTCGGCCTCGTCCCGTTCGACTGCCGCGACCTCTCCGCCCTCGAGACGGAAGAAGAGATCGTGGCCGCCCGCCTCGGCGGCGTCGACTTCGAGACCGAGTGCTGCGTGGACGGCGCCGGCGCCGGCGAAGACTGCGAGCGCGTCGCGCCCAAGTGGTTCGGCTGGGTCGACGACTACGCCTACTACCTCAAGGAAGGCAAGGTCGAGACCTGGCGCACCGAGGCCGTGCTCACGTCCGAAGGCGACCTCCAGCTCACGATGCACATGGACTTCCCCCAGTTCGGGGACTTCCGCTTCGGCTGGGTGATCGACCCCGACTTCCAGCCGACCGAGTGCCGTGACGGCGAGAACGGCGCCGAGGAGTCCGACATTGACGGGAACTGGCTCGAGGGCTGGTCCGCTCAGGAGGAGAAGGGCACCCTCTACCACCTGAACGCGAACGCCTTCCAGATCAACCCGAGCAACAACGCGGTGGCCTGGTACTTCGAGCAGGAGTGGATGGCCGGCTACACCTTCGCCCGCTTCGCGGACGAAGAGTTCTACGGCCACGCGGTCGACTACTCGGACGAGGCCTACCGCCCCTTCTACATGAGCTCCTATGTGGGTTCGGACGACGGGCAGGAAGGCACCAGCATCCCGAAGCCCCGTATCGACTACCCGGGCTGGGTCTCCAACGTGACCGAGTACTTCGACTCCGAAGTCACGGACCTGCAGGACATCGGCAAGTCCGCGTTCCCGCTCTCGATGAAGATCGAGGACAACGCCTGGCGTACGGAGGACGGCGTGGCCGCCGGCCTCGACGGCTGGCTCGGCGTGAGCCCCTCGTGGGTCCGCATCGACAACCCCGAGGACATCGCCGCCGGCACCAAGACGCCGATCACGGGCGAGTTCCAGATCTACCTCGAGGGCGTGGCCGCGGCGTCCAAGGTGATGGTGCACGGCACCTTCTCCATCGACAACGTGCGCGAGGACGTGTGGGGCTACCACGGCCCGGACGGCGCCACGACCTTCGAGGAGGTCAAGGAGACCGAGAACAACACCCCGACCTGCGGCGAAGAGCGGCTCACCACCGACGAATAGTCGGCGGTGTCCCCCGGCGGCGCTGGCTGGCGGGGGAGGGCGTGTTAGGTCAGCGTTGACCGAGACGTCCTCGACGAAGCCGGATGCGTCCCCCTGTTCGCCTGGCGCGCGGGGAGGCTCGGTCACCCCTTCCGACATCGACCCTCGCGTGGCCCCCGGGCGGCGCGGGGGTCGTTTCGTTTCTGGGCGGCTCATTTCTGGGCGGGTCCGGGGGCGGGACCGTCCGCGGCCGCCGCGCGGTTAAGCGCGAGGCGATGCTCTCGCTCCTCCTGATCGCGGCCTGTTCGTCGGATCCACCGGCCCTCGGCGTGTACCGCTCCGGCCCGAACGCCGTGGCCCGGGGCGCGCGCACCGGAGAGGTGCTCGTGTGGGGCGCCACCGGCACCTCGCGCCGCGTGGCGAGCCCCGGCGCGGACGGCACGGTGCTGCTCGGCGAGGACGGCCCGCTCTGGGTCGTCGACCGCGAAGTGCCCGCCCCGAAGAAGGCCGCGCCCGTCACCGCCGTCATGGTCGAGTCCGCGGGCTACCGCATGAGGGCCCTGCTCGTCCCGGCGGACGCCGCGCCGCGCCCCGCCGGGGTCGCCGCGCCGGACGCCGCGAAGTCCGGCGGCGTCTACGTGCGCAGCGTGGTCAAGGTGCGCCAGGAGCACGCCCCGCCCGTCTACGTGGTGACCGCCACCGGGGACGACGTGGGCGCGGGCCAGTTCGACGGCCCGAAGGACGTGCGCGCCGGCGCCAACTGCAAGGCCGCCCTGGGCCTGCTCGACGACAAGGGCAACACGCTCCTCTCCTCCACCCTGCTCGCCGCCGCGACGCGCACCTGCGCGGTCCCGGTGGTGGTCCCCCCGGTCGACCGCGACGGCGACGGCGTGATGGACGTGCTCGTGCACGGCCAGAACGGCAACAAGGGCTTCCGGAGCTGGTTCCGCATGGAGGGGACGAAGCTCGTGCCCGGCCCCGAAGACGTGTGGGAGGGCATCCCGTGAGCGCCACCCCCGACGCCGTCGTGCTCGACGGCCAGACCCTCACCCTCGACACCCTCCTCGCCGTCGCCCGCGGCGGCGCCCGCGCTACCCTCGGGGACGACGCGCGGGTCCGCATGGAGCGCTCGCTCGCGTGGGTCCAGTCCGTCACCCACGGCGACGCCCCGATCTACGGCATCAACACCGGCTTCGGCTCGCTCGCCCGCGTCCGCATCCCGCCCGAGAGCACCGCCACGCTCTCCCGCAACCTCATCCGCTCCCACGCCGCCGGCGTCGGGCCCAAGGCCCCGGAAGAGGTGGTGCGCGCGATGATGTTGCTGCGCGCCAACGCCCTCGCGCGCGGCGTGAGCGGCTGCCGCCCCGCGCTGGTGGAGACCCTCCTCCAGATGCTCGCCGCGGGCGTCGTCCCCGTGGTGCCGCGCCAGGGCTCGTGCGGCTCCAGCGGGGACCTCGCGCCGCTGTCCCACCTCGGCCTCGTGCTCTTCGGCGAGGGCGGCGAGGCGGACCACGGCGGCCTGCGCCTCCCCGGGCCGGACGCCATGCGACGCGCCGGCATCCCGACGCTCTCCCCCGCCGCGAAGGACGGCCTCGCCATCACGAACGGTGCCCAGCTCACGACGGCGATCACCGCCCTCGCGTCCCACGACGCCGACGTGCTCCTGCGCGCGGCCGAGGTCGCCGCCGCCATGAGCATCGAGGCCCTGCGCGGCGTCACGCGCGCCTTCCACCCCGCGGTCCACGCGCTGCGGCCCTACCCGGGCGCCGTCGCGTGCGCGGCCCGCCTCCTCGAGCTGCTCGACGGCTCCTCGCTCGTGAACTCGCTCCCCGGCAAGGTGCAGGACGCGTACTCGCTGCGCTGCACCCCCGTCGTGCTCGGCGCCTGTCGCGACACGCTGACGTTCGGCCGCGCGCAGGTCGCGGTCGAGGTCAACGCCGTGACCGACAACCCGGTGATGCTCCTCGACGAAGAGGGCCCGGACTTCGCGTTCTCGGCGGGACTGTTCCACGGGGAACCTGTCGGCATGGCGGCCGACGCCATGCGGATCGCCGTCGCGGAGATCGGCGCTCTCTCGGAGCGCCGGCTCTTCCGCCTCACGACGGGCTCCCTCTCCGCGCGCCTCCCGCCCGCCCTCGTCGGCGCGGACCGCCCCGGCCTCGGCATGCTCGTCCCGCAGACCACGGCGGCCGCCCTCGTCTCCGAGAACAAGGCGATCGGCTGGCCCGCGACGATGGACTCGATCCCGACCTGCGAGGACCAGGAGGACCACGTCGCCATGAGCACCACCGCCGCGTGGCGCCTGCGCGAGACGGTGGAGAACAGCCGCCGCGTCGTCGCGATCGAGCTGTTGTGCGCCGCCCGCGCGCTCCGCTTCCGCCTCGGCGAGGAGCCCGGCGTGACCCTCGGGCGGGGCGCCGCCGCCGCGCTCCCCCGCGTCGAGGCCGCCCTCGTCGGCACCCGCGTCCCCTCGGAGCAGATCGAGGCGGTCGCCCGCCTCATCGCCGATCACGCCCTGGAGGGCCTGTGAGCACCGTCGTCCTCCTCAACGGCCAGGCGCTCACGCCCGACCACGTCGCCGCCGTCGCCCACGGCGCCCGCGTCATCCTCGGCGGGGACGCCCGCGCCCGCATGGACCGCTCCGCCGCCGCCTTCGCCGCCCTGCCGAGCGTGCTCGTGCAGAAGCGCCGCCACCTCGTCGGCGATGCCCCCTTGCCCGACGGGGACATCGTCGCCGCCTTCATCCTGGGCCACTGCGCCGGCGTCGGCGAGCCCCTGCCGTCCCCCATCGTGCGCGCGCTGATCGTGTGCCGCGCGAACGTGCTCGCCACCGGGTACTCCGGCGTCCGGCCCGCGCTGGTCGAGGCCCTGCTCGAGATGTTGAACCGCAACATCACGCCCGTCGTGCCCTCCCAGGGCTCCGTCGGCGCCGCGGGGGACCTCGCCCCGTTGGCCCACGTCGCCCGCGTGGTGTGCGGCCTCGGCGGTGCGGTGCGCCTCCCCGACGGCACCCTCACCGACGTCCACGACCTCCCCGCCTTCGCGCCGACGCACAAGGAGGCTCTCTCCCTCATCAACGGCGCCACGCTCACCAGCGCCCTCGCGGCCCTCGCCGTGCACCGCGCCGAGCGCGTCCTCGACGCGATGGAGGTCGCCTGCGCGATGACGATGGAGGCCCTGCGCGCGGACACCCGCTGCCTCTCCGTCAACGCCATCGACGCCCGCGGCCACGGCAGCGCCACGCTCGTCGCCAACCGCCTCGCGAAGCGCCTCGCCGGCAGCACCCTCGCCGTCCCCGGCCGCCCGCCGGACGCCTTCTCCATCCGCGCCGCCCCGGCCGTCCTCGGCGCCGCCCGGGACGCGCTCGGCTTCGCCCGGGACCTCACCGTGCGCGAGCTCAACGGCGCGTGCGACAACCCGATCTGGGTCGAGGGCGAGGGCGTCGTCGAGACCGGCAACTTCCACGGCGCCCCCGTCGCGCTCGCGTGCGACGTGCTCCGCATCGCGCTCACCTCGGCCGCCACGCAGTCCGAGCGCCGCACCTACCGCCTCACCAGCGGCGCCCTCACGGGTGACCTCCCGAGCTTCCTCGTCGAGGGTACGGGTCTGAACTCCGGCTTCATGCTCGCCCAGTACACGGCGGCGTCGCTCGCGAGCGAGTGCAAGGGCCTCTCCCACCCCGCCAGCGTCGACACCATCCCCACGGTGCAGCACCACGAGGATCACGTCAGCATGGGCCCCATCGCGGGGCGCCTCACCCTGCGCGTGCTCGAGTGTGTCGCCGACATCGTCGGCATCGAGGCGCTGCTCGCGGCCCAGGCGCTCGACTTCCGGCGCCGCGGCCTGTCGTTCCCCGGCGGCGTGCGCACCGAGGGCCCCCCCGCGGCCATCGCGCCCGGCGTCGAGGCCGGCCGCGCCGCCGTGCGCGCCGTGACCGCCTATTGGGAGGACGACCAGATCCTCCACCCCGTCCTGGACGCCGTCGGCACCCTCGTGCGCAGCGGCGGCCTCTCGGGGCGGTCGGGCGAGCCCTGGTAGGTCCGCCCGCTTCGAGCGGGCTCCGGCGCGCTACCCGGCGTCGAGGAGCGTCACGTCCTCCGCGTAGACCGTGATGCGGCCGTACGTGGGGTGGTCGAGCTCCGCGGAGGACACCCGCGAGATGAAGAGGCGGCGGTCGTTGCGGTCGCGGCGGGAGCCGAATTGGATGCTGACCTCGCCGTCGTCCTTCACGTGGCAGCGTGTGTAGCCGCCCGACTCCTCGCGGCGGGTGATGAGGATCCAGGTGTCCCCGACGGTGGGCGGCTCCCACTCGAGGTCGAGCTTTCCCACCTCGTCGCTGTCGTAGTTGACCCACGCGGAGCCGAGGGTGGGGAGCTCGAGCTGCTCGGGCACGACCACGCCGGTCTCCACGCCGTCGAGCACGAGGGCGCTGCCGGGGGTGATCGCCCACGCCTCGGGGTCCTCCCCGGGGTTCCACACGTAGATGGGGCCGTCGCCGCCGGTGGCGCCGGTCATCGTGGCGGTGCCGGTGCCGACGCCGAGCGTGAGCTCCGTGCCGACCTCGACCGACTCGGTCCAGCCGGACGCCCACGCGTCGGTCCAGCAGCCGTTGTCGTCGTACATCACGTCGAAGCCGCCCCACTTCGACGGCGCGAAGAACTCGGCGTACGCGGTGAGGCTCGCGGGGTCGGCCACGGGCCCGCCGGAGCCGTAGCTGTAGGAGTGGACGAAGCTGTAGTCGAGGTGTCCGGCCCACTCGCCGCTGTCCGCGGGGAGGCCGGTGTTGACGATGTACGGGTCGGGCTCGCCGGCGACGACGGGCTCGCCGGTGTCTTCGTCGGACTTGCCGGTGCAGGCCGCGACGGCGAACAGCACGGCGAACAGGGGAGAGGGGGTGCGCATGGGGGCCTCCGAGGCGCAACGGTAACCGGGTGAGGCGGGGGGGGACGTGCGAAGGCGGGGCGGCCCGGCGGCGCGGACGCCGCCGTCGGCGTCCTCCAGGCGCGCGGCGAAGCCGCTTGGTCCCGCCGCGGCGGCGGGGACCGGCCGCGCGGACGCGGCCGCCTTCCGGGTGCCTGCCGCGGGGGAGGGCGGAGGTCGGATGGAGGCGGTGACCGACGAATCTCGACGGTGGTACAACTCGATTGCGGAGTGAGCCAGTGTTGAGTGCCCTGTTGCTTCTCGCGTTGGCCACCGGATGTGACGATTGTGTCAGCATTTGGAACGGCGCCGACGGGGAACCACCCCATTGGGCGCTGGATGACGTTGGGGGCGAAGGCACCAACATCGGCGTCTACTGCTACTGCAGCGGGGGAGAGGTGCTCGAGTGCAACGTCTCCGATCACGCGACCTGCGAGGGGGTGTGGTTCGACCGCGTCGCTACCGACGCGTCACCCATCATCCTCGGCGAAGTGACCCTGTCGAGTGAGCAGGAGCAGGATCTCCGGGAGACGTGCGCCGACGGGTGAACCGTCGCCCGCGCGAGGGGCCGCCGCCCGATAGCACCCGGCCGGCGAAGCCGGCGCGCCCCGCCTCGGTGCTACCCGCATTACGTTGCGCCGATGCCCCTCTCCTCAGCCGAAACCGGCAACCTCGTCGCCGCCCTGCTCACCGTGAACCTGTTCCCGCTCGCGAGGGCGCACGCGCTCATCCCGGGCTTCCGCGCCGCGGGGCTGCTCGATCCCGCGGTCGTCGCCGCGATGCCGCAGCCGGCCGTGATCGCCGCGATGGAGGCCGCCGGGTACACGCGCGGGGGCTTCCTCCCCATCGTGTCGTTTCGGCTCTACGCGCTGCTCGAGGCCGTCGCGGCCGGGGAGCTGGACGGGCTGCGCGCCTTCGTCGCGGCGGGGGACCGCGCCGGCTTCGTGGCGACGCTCGGCGCGATCAAGGGCTTCGGCCCCGCGACGGCGGGCGCGGCGTGGGAGTTGTGGGCGGCGGATCGGGGATGAGGGGGCGGCGGCTCGGGATCAGGCCCCGCCGTGCTTCGTCGCCAGGACGTCCCGCGCGGTGATCCAGTTACGGGGCCCGTAGCGGTCGTTGTCCAGCCGCGTGGGAAACGCGAGCCCGCTGAACATGCCGTACATGTACTGCATGCCCTGCCAGGGCGGGTAGAGCTCGTCCGTGACGGACATCAGGGCGCGGGTGAGGCGGATGACCCACGCGAAGAGCCCGAGCCCGCCGGGGCGGAACACCCGGTACGGGGTGCCGGTCAGGGCGGTCATCACGGCGGCGAGGTCGCGCGCGTTGGGTTGGTCGCCGGCGATGTGGAGGTAGCGCGGCGTCGAGGGGTCGAGCGCCACGTCCGCGGTGTAGGCGGCGGTGTCGTCCACGGTGGTGAAGTCCATGTGTTGGTCAGGGTTGCCCCAACACAAGACCCGCTTCCAGCGCGCGAGGACGAAGGGCGCCTGCCCGGTCAACATGTCTGTGAAGGCGCCGTTGAAGACGGAGGTCACCCCGATGGCGGCGCCCTCGAGCCGCGCGTGGAATTCCCGTCGCAGGTCGAGGTTGCGGTTGGAGCCGGCGGGCAGCTTCGTGAAGTCGGTCGAGAAGTCGGAGGGGACGAAGCGCGGCACGCCCGCGCGGACGGCGCCCTCGAGGAGCACGGTCTGCGCGTCCACGATGACGCCGCGCAGGCCGGACAACGCGGAGACGACACACCGCGCGCCGCGGCAGGCCTCCGTGAGGGACGCGACGTCGGCGTAGTCGACGGTGACGAGCACGATCCCGAGCCCCTCGAGGCGGGCGCGGGTCTCGGGCGGCACGTCCGCGCGTACGAGCCCGCGGACGGCGGCGCCGCGCGCGACCAGCGCCCGCGCGATGCGCTCGCCGAGGTTGCCGGTGATGCCGGCGAGGACGATGGGGTTCATGCGGGGCTCCGGGTGCGGGCGACGTCGCCGGGGGCGGGCACCTAACGCGGACCCGCGGGCCCCCCCGGCGACAACCGCCGCGCCGTCCGCTACCCTCGGGCGGCCATGCTCCTCCTCCTGCTCGCCTGCGCCGCGCCCGAGACCCCCGACAACGCCGATCCCGTGGCGTTCTGCGAGGGGGGGAACAGCTACCGCTACGCGCCGGACACCGTGCTGGAGACCTTCCCCGACGACCATTGGACGGTCGAGGACTCGGGCACCACCACCGGCCTGCGCGTCCACACGCCGCCGGGAGATCCCGCCTTCGCCGCCTTCCCGGACGCGTACACGAACCTGCTCGATCAATTGGGTACGCTCGACGGCTTCGGGCTGACCCCCGCGCTGGTGATGCAGTTCGACCTGGAGCCCCCGGCCGACGCCGAGATCGTGCTGCTCGTGGAGGAGGGCGGCGTGTGGACACGCCCGCCGTTCACCCAGGAGCGCCGCAGCTTTGGTCGCACCCTCCACGTCACCCCGTGGCGCCCGTTGCCGCCGGGCGCGCGCGGCGTGTTGGCCGTCCGCACCGACGCCGCGCAGGACGCTTGTGTGTCCCCCCCGGCGGCGCTCCGCACGCTGCTCACCGATGACACGGTGCGGCTCGCGGACCGCTACGCAGAGGGCGTGGCGGCCCTGGGTTGGGAGGTCGCGGAGGTGGGCGCGATGGTGGTGTTCACCACCCAATCGGCCGAGGAGGTCGACGCCGCCGTGGCGGCGGACGTGGCCGCGCGCAGCTACGGTGCCGATGCCCCCTTCGTGTGTACCGACGAAGGGCGGTGGCTCGATTGTCGTGGCACGATCACCGTGGGCGACTACCGCGCGGACGACGGCAAGGTGCCCGAGGGCCCGGTCGGCGTGCGCGCCACCTACGCGCTCCCGGTGGCGGTGTGGCTCCCCACGTCGGCGGCGGCGCCCTACCCGGTGGCGGTGTGCGGGCACGGCCTGGGCGGCAGCAAGAGCCAGTGCGAGTTTTTGGCCGAGCTCGCCGCGGATCGCGGCGTGGCGACCATCGCGGTAGACGCGCAGCAGCACGGCGACCACCCGCTCCGCACCGCGGACGGCGACCTCGACCAGATCATGGCGCTGTTCGGCTTCACCATCGACCCCCCGAGCCTCGACGCGCTCGTGCTCCGCGACAATTTCCGCGCCTCGGCGTGGGACAAGCTCCAGATCGTGCGCGCGCTGGAGGGGGGGCTGGACCTCGACGGTGACGGCGCCCCCGAGCTGGACGGCACGCGGATCCAATACGTCGGCGCCAGCCTCGGCGGCATCATGGGGCCCGAGCTCATGGCGTGGAGCCCGTCGATCCAGGCGGGCGCGCTGGTCGTGCCCGGCGGGGGCCTGATGAACCTCGTGATCGACTCCGACAGCTTCGGTGTCATCGCCCAGGTGATGACGCCGCCCGAGTGGGACGAGGACGACCTCGCGCGCACCATCCCGCTGGTGCAGACGCTCGTCGACGCGGGAGACCCGCTGGTCCACGCCGCGGCGATCACCCGCCGCCGCGTCGTTGGCGTGACCGGGCCGGACCTCCTGCTGCTGATGGCGTACGCGGACACGATCGTCCCCAACACGTCGACCGCGGCGCTCTCGCAGGCGTTGGGTGTCACCGGCGTGGGGCCGGAGCTGCTGCCGATCGACGGGGTGTCGTTCGGAGCGGGGCCGGTGTCGGGCAACCTCGCGGACGGCCGCACCGGCGCGCTGCTCCAGTTCGCCGAGACCCAACCCTACGACGGCGCGGAGTGGGAGACCGCCGACCACAGCACCCTCCATGAGAGTGTGCAGGCGGCGGCGCTGTTGCCGGGGTTCGTGACGGCGGTGTTCGACGGCGAGGTGCCGGTGGTGACGGATCCGGGGGGGCGGTGAGGGGTTCGGGCGGAGACACGCGTCGACCTATGTCCCTTCGTTGGAGACAAAATGGGCGATTGGGACGCCGTTCGGGCGTGGGCAGCCGCGGACGGGCCGGGCGGGCG
>CAJBVW010000412.1 GCA_903959175.1 uncultured Pseudomonadota bacterium | reverse complement strand
CCGCGCGAGGGGGGCCAGAGGGCGGGGTGGGCGTCGCAACGCACCCGCGCCGGAGGCGGCGCCACCCTCCGAGCCCGCCCCGGTCGGCCGCCGCGCAGGCGGACGACGGAGCGGCCCCGCCGCGACCCCGGCGGACACCCGACCCGCCGTCCGCGGCGGGACGCGCCCAAATCACCCGCCCGCCCCCCTACCCGAGCAAACGCTCCCGCCAACGCTGCACGTTCGCGACCCGGTCGGCCCGCCCCAACGCCGTCCACTGCGCCTCGGCCAACGCGAGGGCTGCCGCCGCCCGTGCGCCGCCGCCAACACGACGCGCGGCGCGCTCCATGACCTCGGCCACGTCGGGGTCGACGAGGTCGGTGCTGGTGAGGTGGGTGACGGCGCGGGCGAGGTGGGTGTCGAAGGCGGGGCCGTCGTTGAGGACGGCGTCCACGGCCACGCGCGCGGCGAGGGCCACGCCGGCGAGGCCGGGATCGTCGCGACGGTCGGCGAGCACGCGCGCGGCGTCGAGCACGGTGCGGGCGTCGTTCGGGCGGTCGAGGAGGGTCAGGACGATGCCGAGGCGCACGAGGGGCATGCCGACGTCGTCGGAGCCCGCGGTCTCGAGGGTGCGGAGCGCGGTGCGGTAGCCGCCGACGGCGTCCTCGAGGTCGCCGCGGTTGCGGGCGATCTCGGCGCGCACGAACACGGTCTCGGCCTGGCCGACGCGGTTCTGGAGGCGCAGGTAGAGGGCGTGGGCCTCGCCGATGAGGCCCTCGGCGACGTCGAGCGCGCCGCTGCGACGGGCGGCCTCGGCGCGCAGGCGAACGCAGTCGGCGAGACGACGTTCGTCGCCGGCGCGGAGGAGCGCGACCTGGGCCTGCTGGAGGAGGCGCGCGGCGCGGGGCAGCTCGCCGAGCTGGAGGGCGAGGGCGCCGAGGGCGAAGCCGGCCGAGGCGGCGCCGCGCTCGTTGCCGAGCCGCTCGAAGAGGGTGCGGGCCTGCTGGATGAGCTCGAGCGCGCGCGAGGGGACGCCGCGGGCGCGGGCGACCTCGCCGGAGAGGAGGAGGGCGTCGGGGAGGAGCACGCCCCAGCCGTGGCGGCGGGTCTCGGCGAGGATGCCCTCGGCGCGCTGGCCCGCCATGACGGCCTGGCCCTGGCGCAGGTGCAGCCACGCATGGAGGAGGCGCCCCTCGCCCCAGCGCGCGTCGCTCGGGGGGGCGCCGAGGCCGCGCAGGGCCTCTTCGCGGGCGGCGAGGAGGGCAAAGCCGGCGCGGAACTCGCCGCGGGTGGAGCGCTCGCGGGCCGCCTGCATGAGGAAGCCGACGGCGTCGGCGTAGGCGCCGGCGGCGAGCAGGTGGCGGCCCAGGCGCTCCGCGAGCGCGGCGGTGCCGTGCCGATCGAGGAGCATGGCCGCGCAGGCGCGGTGGGCGGCGCGGGCGCGACCGGCCTCAACGGCGCCGCGCTCCACGCTCTCGCGGAGCATGCCGTGCGAGTAGGCCCACACGAGCTCGTCGTCATCCGCGGCCCCGTCGCGCGCGACCGGCGACACGAGCCGCTCCGCCACCAGCCGCTCCACGAGGCCCGCGGGGATCGTCAGCTCAGCGGCCCGGCACGCGCGGCGCCACTCGCCCTCGTCCACCTCGGCGCCGAGCGCGGCGGCGATCTCCAGCGCGGCGCGCGCGTCGGCGGCGCGGCCCCCGAAGCCCACCAGCGCGCGGTCGAGGCGCGCGGCCCACACCGCGTGGAGGTCGTCCGGCAGCTCGGCGAGGGCGCCGGGGCGCAACGAGAAGCCGTCGTCACCGGGCTCGAGCACGCCGCGCGCGACCCAGTCGCCCACCAGCTTGACCGCGAACGCCGGGTTGCCGCCGCTCCGCACGCGCACCTGCTCCGCGAGCGCGCCGCCGAGGCCGAGCAGCCCCTCCACGAGCTGCACCTGCTCGTGCTCCGCGAGGGGGCGCACCTCCAGCCACGTCGCGACGGCGCCGAGCCCCATGAGCTCCGAGAGCTGGAGGGCCTCGACCGGCCGCTCCGCCAGGGCCTCGGCGCGCGCGGTGAGCACCATCAGGATCGGCGCGGGGTGTGTCTCCTGGGCGCGCAGCACGCTCGCGACGAAGGCGAGGGCGTCGCTGCCCCACTGCACGTCGTCGAGCCGCAGGATCACGGGGCGCGCGGCGGTGGCGCGCTCCACCACGCGGCGCACCAGGGCGTGGCGCTCGGCGGGGCCGTCCATGCCGAGCGTCTGGTCGGGGTCGGCCTCGGTGGGGCACACGAGCTCGGCGAGGGCGCGGGCCTCCACCGGGTCGGGGGCGCCGCGCGCGCGCAGCAGCATCTGGACGCGCGTACGCACGTCGGCCGGCGCGAGGCCCTGCGTGTGGAGGTGACGGGCGACCATCTCCGCGAGCGCGTCCCCGGTGTCTGCCGCGGTCGGCGAGGCCCCGCGGCGCGTCCAGGCGGCGGCGTGGTCGGCCACCAGCACCTCGGCGCCGCCGACCTCGTGCGCCCGCTCGCACACCCACTCGGCGAGCCGTGTCGTGCCGCTCCCGGCGGGCCCGTGGAGGAGCACCACGCGCGCCGACCACGTCCGGTGCACCTCGTGCAGGGCCTCCCACAGCCGGTCGCGCTCCGTGTCGCGGCCCACCATCGGCACCCCGCGCAGCGACCACAACCCCAGCCCCGCGCCCACCAGCCGCATCGGCATGCGCGGAGGTTCGGTGGTGCGCCACCCGTCCGGCAGGAGGCCCCCCGGCGCGCGCGATCCGTCGAGCGTCTGCAGCGCCACCGCCGCGTCCGCCGCGCGCTGGAGCCGCCGCGAAGGGTCCTTCTCCAGCAGGCGCCCCAGCCACTCCACGAAGCCCGCGGGCACGTCGAACCGCGGCGTGAACGCGGGCAGCGGCAGCTCCTGGTGCGCCACCGCCAGCACCTCGGGCGGCCGCTTGTGGCCGTAGGGGGCGTCCCCCGCGACCAGCCGCCACGCGAGGCATCCGAGCGCGTAGAGGTCGGTCCACGGCCCGTACTCGCGCCACTCGCGTCGGAACTGCTCCGGCGCCATGTACGCCGGCGTGCCCGTCACGACCGCGCGCTTGCGCCCCTCCACCTCGTGCGCGAACGCGAGGCCGAAGTCGGTCAGCTTCACCCCCGGCCGCGCGTCGTCGAAGGCGGAGAAGATGACGTTGTCCGGCTTGATGTCGCGGTGCAGCACCCCGCGCGCGTGCGCGTGCCCGAGCGCGGCGAGCAGATCGAGCAGCAGGCGCCGCAGCTGGTTCCAGTTGCGCGCGACGGCGTTCTTGAGCGTGCCGCCGGAGCAGTACTCCATCGCGAGCCACGGCGTGTTCTCCCGCAGCCGCCCACCCGACGCGAGGGCCGCGGCGGCGTCGACCACCCCGTGGTCCAGGACCAGGATGATCCCCGGATGGTCGAGCCCCGCGACCGCGCCGACCTCCGCGAAGAACGCCTCGCGCAGCCGCGCGTCGTCCTCCTTGAGGAACTTGATCGCGACCGGCACCCCCTGCCGCGCGTGCACCCCACGCCACACCTCGCCCATGCCGCCTTGGGCGACGGGCGCGACGAGCTGGAAGGGGCCGAGCGTGACGACGGACACGGCGCGAAGGGTAGCGTACCCGAGGGGGGTGGTGGG
>CAJBVW010000411.1 GCA_903959175.1 uncultured Pseudomonadota bacterium | reverse complement strand
CGCCCTCGTGTTCACCGCGCCCGCGCCGCCGCCGCCGCCCCCCTCCGGCCGCGCCCCCCCGCCCGCGCCCCTCGGCCCCCCCGTCCTCGCCCTCGTCGACCTCGCGACCGGCGAACAGCGCCCCCTCGCGGGCTCCGCCGAGGCCGAGGGCCCCTACGTGTTCGCGCCCGGCGGCGAGCGCGTGGCGGCCGTGGTCCGGGGCACCCTCCACGTCTGGGACGCCGGCACCGGCGCGCTCGTCGGCAAGGTGGCGGTCAAGGGCCCGCGCGCGGCCGCGCTCCTCGGGGACCGCCTCGCCGTGGCCGACGCCGACGGCAAGGTCTACATCGGCGGCGTCGACCGCATCCGCGCCGTGCCGGGCGTGCTCGGCGCCGCCTCCGTCGCGCTCGACCCGCTCCACGCGGACCGCGTGGCCGTCGGCATGGACGACGGCGGCGTGCGCATCCTCGACGTGAAGCAGGGCACCCCGGTCGGCCAGTGGGGCATCCACGTGGGCGCCGTCGGCGCGCTCGCCTTCTCCGCGGACGGCCGCCACCTCGCCACCGCCGGCATGCGCGCCGGGGGAGGCAGCGCCGCGGTCATCGTGCTCGCCGCGCTCCCCGAAGACGAGAGCGACCCGTGGACCGCCGTGGTCGACACCCTCCCCGCCCACCTCTCCTTCGCGCCCGACGGCGGCGGCGTGCTCGCCGTCTCCGCGCGCGACCTCACCGTCGTCCGGCCCGTCGGCACCGTCCTCGCGCTCTCCGTGCCCGCGACCGACGCCGCCTTCGTAGACGGTGGCCTGCGCTGGGTGGACACCCTCGGCGCCGTCCGCCGCGTCGCCATCGGGGAGAAGCCCCTCCCGGCCGTGCCCCGCGGCGCGCGCTTCGCCACCTCGGCCGACGGGCGCTTCGCCGTCACCGCCGACGGCGACCGCATCTCCGTCTGGAACGACACGTCCGGCCTGCTCCTGCGCGACCTCCCCGCCGTCGGGCAGGCCGCCATCCGCTGCGTCTTCGACTCCTCGGGCGACAAGATCGCCGTGCTCTACGCGGATCGCGCGATCGAGGTGTACGAGGTCGAGACGGGCGAGGCGCTGCGCAACCTCCGGGGCCCGCCCGCGGAGACCGGCGAGTGGCTGCGCTTCAGCGCGGACGGCACCGTGGTGTGGACCTTCGCGGGGCCGCGCGAGGTCGTCGGGTGGAACGTCGCGACCGGCGTCGCGCAGGAGCGCGTGGCGGTGCCGGGGACGGGCCCCTTGCGCGGGGACGAGGCGGTGGCGGCGGGGCGCTTCGTGCGCATCGGCGACACGACGACGGAGGTGTGGCTCGACACGGACGCAGCGTCGAAGATGCGGCTGACGGACGCGGCGGGCGGCTACCGGCCGCTCGCGGTGAACGCGGCGGGCACGCAGGTGCTGGTGGTGCAGGAGGGCGGCGTGGCGCGGCTCGACGTCGACACCGGGCGGCGCGTGGGGCCGCTCCTGAAGGTGGAGGGCGCGGAGCCCGGCGCGGCGGCCGCGTGGTCGCCCGACGGCGCGTGGGCGGCCGTCGCCTACGCGAACGGGTTGGTGCGCGTCTGGGACCTGCAGCGCAACGCCGTCGCGGCCAGCCTCGGCCTCGACGCGCGGCTCCTCGGGCGCGGCGCGGCGCACCCGACGGTGGCGCTCGAGTTCGACGCGCTGAGCGAGCTCGTCGTCGCGCGCGACGCCACTGGCTACGCCCGCACCTTCGACTGGCGCATCTCGATGGAGGCCCCGATGGCGGGCCTCGGCGCCGGCCCGGTGCTGCCGAGCGCGGTGGTGACCGACCTCGCGGTGAGCCCCGACGGCCGCACGCTCTTCTCCGCCCACGGCGACGCCAACGCGCGCGCCTGGGACCTCGCCACCGGCGCGCAGCTCAACTTCTTCTGGGGCCACGCCGCGGCGGTGACGACGCTCGACGTGGCGGCGGGCGGCGGGCGGCTGGTCACCGGCTCCGCGGACGGCACGGTGCGCGGGTGGGAGGTCTCCACCGCCATCGAGAAGCTCGCGGTCAACGCCTTCGGTGACCCAGTGGCCCACCTCGACGCGAGCGGAGACGGCTGGCGCTTCGCCGCGCTCGGCGGGCTGGACGCGAACGGGAAGCGCACCCTCCGCACCTGGGACGGCGCGCGCGGGCGCGCGTTACGACGCTGGACGCTCTCCCCGGCCGCGGCGGACCTCCCCGTGGCCCCGCTGGACGCCGCCCCGATGCTCGACCTCGGCGCCGCCGGGGACCGCCTCGGCGTGGCCCTCGCGAGCGGCGCGCGCTGGACATTGGACCCCGCGGTGGGGACGGTCGGTGTGGGGGTCACGGTGGGCGCGGGGAACTCGGTGGTGCCGGTGTCTTCTACGGTGGAAGCGCCTGATCCGCTCACGACGATCCGCTCCCTCGCGAACGGCCTCTCGCCCACCACGGCCGAGGTGCGCACCCCCGACGGCGCCCTGCTCGTCACCGCCGGCACCGACGGGCGCCTCCGCGTGTGGGAGCTCGCAACGCTCTCGCTGCGCGCCACGTTCCTCGCGATGAGCGACGGGAGCTGGATCGTCGACCGCCCCGACGGCACCCGCTTCGCCAGCGACTCGCTCCGCGACGGCACCTCGCCGGTGCTCTACCGCGCGCCGCGGAAGTAGCGGGCCGCGCCCCTGTCACGGTCGGAGCGGCGCGATAATCGGCCCCTCCACGACGGCGGCGGCATGGACCTCGAGGGCTTCACGCGCGACATCCAGGCGCTCGGCGCCGAACTTCGGCGCGAGTGCTCCCCGGCGGACGTAGCGCACCTGCGGCGCGTCGAGGGCTGGGGCCGCTTCTTCACCCTCCTCGGCTGGGCGACGGCGTGGATCGCCCCCAACCCGGTGAGCGTCGTCGCCCTCTCCCTCGGCCGCTTCGCGCGGTGGACGATGATCGGCCACCACGTCGGCCACCGCGGCTACGACCGCGTGGGCGGCCCCGCCGGCAAGGAGTTCGCCGAGGGCCGGCGCCGCTTCGTCGAGTGGTTCGACTGGCTCGTGCCCGCCGCGTGGAAGCACGAGCACAACGTGCTCCACCACTACCGCCTCAACGAGGACCGCGACCCCGACCTCGTCGAGGCCAACCTGGGTTGGCTCCGCGCCAGCCGCCTGCCGCGCCCCGCGCGCTACGGCCTCGTCGCGCTCTTCGCGCTGTCCTGGAAGTGGCTCTACTACGCGCCCAACACGATCGCCGAGCTGCACCGCGCGGACGTCGAACACGACGACCTCCCCCGCGGCGTCTGGAGTTGGGACCCCCGCACCGCCGCCGGCCGCGCGCTCTGGCTGCGCAGCGTGCTCCCGTTCGCGGGCGTCCACTTCGTGCTGCTCCCCGCGATCTTCCTGGTGATCTCCCCCTGGGCGGCGCTCTCCGTGCTGGTGAACAACCTGCTCGCCGAGCTCCTCACCAACCTGCACAGCTTCGTCGTCATCGTGCCCAACCACGCCGGCGACGACCTCTACCGCTTCACCGCGCCCCCCGACGGCAAGGGCGACCACTACCTGCGCCAGGTGCTCGGCTCGGCCGACTACCGCACCGGCGGCGCCACGAACGACTTCCTCCACGGATACCTGAACTACCAGGTCGAGCACCACCTCTGGCCCGACCTCCCGATGGCGGCTTACGTGCGCGCCCAACCCCGCGTGAAGGCCCTCTGCGCGCGCCACGGCGTGCCCTACGTCCAGGGCTCGGTGTGGCACCGCGTGTGGAAGACGGCGCGGATCATGGTCGGAGACGAGACGATGCGCGTCTACGACCCGGGGGCGGCGGCGCGGATCGGGGTGTAGCGGCCGCACGTGTGCGCGTTTTTGTTCGCCGCCAAATAAATGGTGGCACCGAGGTCGACCCGGCGCCGGCGACCACGGTGAACACGACGCCGGCGCGCACGGGCAGCTCCACCCCGGGGGCGAAGCGGTAGACCGGCCGCCCCGTGGCGGACAGCGGCTATTACACCCTGCGTTGGACGGTCATGTAGCGGAGCCAGAAGGCAGGGGCGGCTCCTCCGATTCGCGTTCTGCCCCGCCGGTCGTACCCGCCTGCCGGTAGAAATTCTCACTTTTTTGTTGACTTCGTGTAAAGTAGGTTAGACGCGTCAACATGAGCGATGCTGACATAGGAGGCTCGAGCCCGACACGTGAGCTGCGCATGCGGTGCTGCCTGTGCGGAGTCCAGGAGGAGGCAGACGGCACCGTCGAGCTCTCCGATCGCCTGCGGTTCGTGCCGGCCGGCGCGCCTGAGTCCGCTGCGGTTTCGGTGCGCTTCGCGGAGGTCGTGAAGGTGCGCCTCCGCCCCGTCGCCAGGTCCATCACCATCACCATCGACACCTCCGCGTCCGAGAGCGTCACGTTCCGCACCGCCGATGACGGGTACAGGACCCTCGGGGCGAAGCTGGCGTCGATGCTCCCCGAGGTGAACGTCGAGACGGACGACGGCGCCGTCACCGTGCCCCGTCAGGGCGGAGTCGTCCGCTTCGAGCTCAACTCCCTCTTGACCGTGGCGGGACACTTCTACGTCGACGCCACGCGCGTGTGGTTCGAGCCCGGGTTGGATGCGCGCTTCCTCTGGTGTCGCCCCTTCGAGGCCCCCATCCACGAGGTCCGAGCCGTCCGGCGGGTCAGCGGCGGACGGCGCGTGTGCGTGACGATCGGTGATCGCGAGGTCGTGCTTCGTGGCCTCAGCGCGCAACGGATCTGGGTCGCGCTCTGCGCGTTGCGTGACGCCGCGTTGTCCGCGCGCTCCGCGGATCTGTTGTTCCTGGAGGACGCCGGTTCGGGCAACACAGGTGGGCTGTTTGCCGTCGGCGTCTCCGGCTTCGGCTACGGCTCGTCCTCTGGTACGTTCGGTCTCGCCCAATCCTTCTGGGAGTCGGTGCGTGAGCTGTGCTACGTCCGCCCCGACGGTCACATGGTCGTCATCGGCTGCCGCACGCGCTCCCACACCCTTGAGGGTGGGCGGAACGGCTCGGTGAGCTCCGCGCTGCGCGATCGCTGGCTCGAGAGCTGTGCCGAGCCGCAGGCCCAGGATGACCGCTTCGGCGTCGACGCGATCATGAGCCGAGACGGGGACATGAGGTTCGGCACCCTTGGCGTGGACCAGCGAGGGGTCGTCTACACGCCCCTCGTCGGCGAGGCCGTGGTGTTGGCCGCCCGGAGCACGCTGGTGCACGCCTCGGTCGAAGAGGGCTCGGCCAACGTCCTGCGAATCGCCGTCAATGAGGAGGTGCACCGGGTGTACGTCCCCCATGCGGCCGAGTGCGCCGCCATGCTCGAGGGCATCTTCTACTACCCCTCCTGGACGCTCCCGGACGACTACACGGACGAGCACCCGCTCTCCGAGGGCGAGTACGCCGAGATGGTGGGCGCCGCCGTCTACACCAATCTGCTCTATCGGGGCGACGTGGTCGCCAACGCATCGGGGCCCGTGCTCGATCCCCAGGGGTCGCGCGTGAAGATCTCCATGATCGCCGCGGGGATGGAGCGTCCACCGCCCTTTGCCGCCACCCTTGAAGTTGGCAACAAGCGTGGGCGCTTCATGATCAACACCCTGGTCACGGCCGTGCAGGTGGGAAAGGTCCGGTCGCGCGGCGGTGTGAACGTGTCCCCGCCGCTCGGGATCAGCCTCAAGTTCACGGGCAGGGTCAGGCAGCGCAACCGGCGAGAGTTTTTTCGTCTGCCGCTCAAGGAGCGCCTGCTGAGCATCCGCTTCGTCGCCGGCGGTACGTCGCAGACCTCCGCGATCGACATCTGGTTGACGGACCTGTCCCGCACGGGCTGCGGGCTACTGCTGGCGGTGTCCCCCGATCTCGGCTCGCCGTGCGCGTTCGAAGTGCTGACGGAAGGCGATATCGTCGTGCTCCTTCGGGCCCGGGTGGTCGGCGTCTCCCCTGGAGTCGACAAGAAATATCGAGTGGGGGTGTCCTATGCTCCCGATTCTAAGAAGTCCGCCGTAGCGCTGTTCGGCGAGCGCGAGCGCGCCGCCCTGAAAAAGCGACGGGAGGGCGAGGACGGGGAGGGGGAGTAGGACCGGCCTCTCCCCGAAGCGGATGTCTGGCGCGTGATGCGCTGGGAGTAGCTGCCCCGCGGCAGCCCACCGGAGGGCGAAGGCCGACCCCGTAGGCGGGCGACGGTGGCGCCGCGCCGCCGGGCCGCCCAAACCGGAACCTACGCCGCCCAGATCTTGACGGTCTCGCCGATGTAGTCGAGCATCTGGCGGCACTCGTCGTAGTCGGGGTGGCGCACGTGCATCCAGCCGTGGCCCATGTAGCCGGCGCCCACGTCCGCCGTGCGTTGGCCGATGGCGGGGAGGTGGACCTCACCCAACCAACGCCCGTAGCGGGCGTGGACGTCGTCCAAGCCGGTGTAGCCGGTGATGCGGCCGTCCTGGGAGGGGCGCAGGCTGATGAGGCCGGCGCTGTAGGTGTGGGAGGGGCGGGGGCGGGCCTGGCCGAGGGTGAGGGCGCGGGCCCACTCGACGTACAGATCCATGTCGTTGGCCCAACAGTAGAGGTCCCAGAAGCGGACGCCCGGCGGGCGCGCGCCGATCTCGCTGAAGGTGAGGCCCTTGGGGCCGAAGAACCACTCCATGTGGGTGGGCGTGGTGCCGAGGCCGAGCTCGCGGACGACCTTGCGGCCCATCGCCTTGAGCTCGTCGTAGCCGGACACGTCAATCCGGTTGGTCGTGATGATGTAGGGGCTGATCCAGCGGTTCCGCATCGCGTCGAGGACGTTGGGATAATAATGGGACACGGCCTCGAACACGACCTCGCCGTTACAGGTGAGGGTGTCGTAGAAACCCTCGTGGCCGCTCACGAATTCTTCGATGGTGATGAAGCGGCGGGCGTTGCCCAGGTCGTTGGCGGCGAGGGCGGCCTCGAGCCCGGCGTCATCGTCACACTTGTAGGTGCCGGCGGCCCCGGCGCCGTCGCGGGGCTTGACCACGACGGGGTACCCAACCGAGTTGACGAAGCGGCGGGCGTCCTCCGCGGTGTCGACCGCGGCGTTGCGCGCGCAGGGGATGCCGTGCTCGCGCAGGTACTGCTTCATGATGAACTTGTCGCGGCAAAGCAGGACCTTCTCCACCGACAGGCCGGGGATGCCGGTCGCCTCGCGCACGCGCGCGGTGGGGAGCATGATGGCCTCGACGGTGCACTCGAGGCGGTCTACCCACTCACGCTTCTGGACGCGGCGCACGGCGTTGGTGAGGGCGCCCTCGTCCGCGAGGGAGGGGATGTGTTCGTAGCCGTGCAGCCAGCCCTTGAGCTCGGCGTCGAGGTGGTCGGGGGGGACGTCCCCGATGCCGGTGACCCGGGCGCCGACGGCGTGGAGGGCGCGCACGAACTGCCGCTGGTTGGCAGGGAAGTTGGGGGCCATGAACAGGACGTGCATCGGGGCTCCGGGTGCGGCGGGGGCGGGCTCGGGCGGGGGTAGGGTCGGTCGGGATCGGGCCTATGCGTAGTGTACGCGCACGGTGGCGATGAGGGTCGACAACGCGTCGGTCACGACGCGGGTGTCGGGGTGGCGCACGATGACGTAGCCCTCGCCCTCGTAGCCGGAGGCGCGCGGGCGGCCGACGACGGGGAGCTTCGCCTCGACCACGAGGTGCCCGATCTTGCGGTGGGCCTCCTCGAGGTTGTCGATCCGGGAGACCGTGCCCTGCCCGGCGCCGCGCAGAAAAGCGATGCCGGCGCTGTACTTGCGGTCAAAGGTGCCGTGCACCTTGCCGTCGATCATCGCGTATGCCCACGCGCTGTACATGCTGCGGTCGTGCGCCCAGGACATGAGCGAGGTGAACTGGGCGCCGGGGGGGCGCGCGCCGACCTCGGAGATGACCGGCGAGCCGTCGGGACGGCGGAACCACTCCATGTGGGTGAAGGCGGTGCCGAGGCCGAGGGCGCGATTGGCCGCGAAACCGGCCTTCCGGATTGGGTCGAACTCGGCGCCGATCTCGCGCGGGAGGTAGACGCACCACTGGATCCACTCGTTCCGCATCACGTCGAGCGGGCCGGGGAGGTAGCGGCCGACGTTGTGGAAGACGGGCTGGCCGTCAATCGTGAGGGTGTCGAAGGAGTGCTCGTCCCCCGTGATGAACTCTTCGGCGAGGGCCTCGCGCTCGGGGGAGGGGCGGAGGTCGGCGAGGGCGGCCTTCATGTCGTCCGCGGTGTTGACCTGGTAGGTCGCGCGGCAGCCGGCGCCGTCGGGCGGCTTGATGACGACGGGGTACCCCACGTCCTCGATGAAGCGCCACGCGTCGTGCGTGCTGCGGATGCGGGCGTGGCGCGCGGTGGGGAGGCCGGCGGCGCGGAGCGCGGACTTCATGACGCCCTTGTCGCGGAAGCGGCGCGCGACGTCGGGCGTGATGCCGGGGAGGCCGAGGACGACGCGGGCCTCGGCGAGCTGGTCCTGGATGTTCTCGAGGATGCCGAGGATGCAGTGGGCGCCGCCGGTGCGGGCCATGACCTGCCGCGCGGCGTCGACGATGGCGTCCGTACGCGTGGCGTCCGACACCTTCCAGTGCCACGCGCCGGGGGGCATGCGCCCGGGCTCGTCCTGGGTGAGCACGACGACGCGCGTGCCGGGGACCGCGACCGCGGCCTGGATGAACTTGACGGTGGCCTCGAGCAGGAAGGGGGCCACGAACAGGACGGTGCGCAATCTTGCCTCGGACGGCCGGGCTCCTATCGTCGGATCGGCCGCGGGGCTACCGTTTCCCGCGGTACACGCGCATCGTTCCGGGCGGCCCCCGAAGGCGGGCGGTGGCCCGGAGGATCGGTTAGAGGCCCAGGATCGCGAGGTCTCCCTTGTTCGCCCTCCTGCTCTCCGCCGCGCCGAGCCTGGCCGCGCCCCTCCCGTACGACATGCCGCCGGCCGATCCCTCCCGCTACGACCCGCGGGACGCCGCCGCCGTCTTCGGGCCGATGGCCGCGCAGGCGCAGGGCCGCGCCCCCGTCTCGCTGATGGGGCCGGGCGCCCGCTACCTCGACGTGTACCGCACGGGTGACCTCGCGGTGATGCACGACGCCGACGGCGAGTGGTTCGCCGAGGCCCTCGCGAGCGGCGGCGACATCAATTGGGTGCTCGGCTCGATCGAGGGCGCCTTCTACAAGAAGTTCGATGACGACTACCAGTACCTCACGATCCTCCTCGTGCGGGACCTCGGGTTCTTCGTCGCCTTCTACTCGCCGATGGCGAACGACGTGAAGGGCATCGGCTACGACTCGGTGACCCCGGGGGAGATCTTCGACACCTCCGACAACCAGCTCGACGGCATGATCTTCATGAACTCGTACGGGCTGTGGACGGAGAGCCCGCCCGTCGGCCGCTACGTGTTTGGCCAGGAGTTCATGCACCGCTGGGGCTCCTTCGTGAACGTCGAGAAGGAGGGCCTCGACACCGAGGCGCTGCTCGGCCGCGACGTGGCCCACTGGTCGTACTTCTACGACACGCCCAACTCCCCGATGGAGGGCAACGACTGGCTCGACAACGGGGATGGCACCTGGACCACCCAGAACGTCGCCACGTCCACCTACAGTGACCTCGACCTCTACTTGATGGGCCTGATCGGCCCCGACGAGGTCGGCGAGCAGACCCTCCTGATTCCCGACGCCGACGCCGCGGCCGCCGCCGGGGTCGAGGCCGCCACCACCCCCTCGTACCTCGACCAATTCAGCGGGGGCGCCAACGTCACCCTGGCCGCCACCCCTGTCCCCTTCACGGTGGACGACATCATCGCCGCCGAGGGCGAGCGCGTCCCCTCGGTGGACGACAGCCCCAAGTCCTTCAAGATGGCGTTCATCGTCATGGTCCTCTCGGAGGACGTGCTGGATGACGCCGTGATCGCCCAGATCGACGGCGTGCGGACCACCTTCGAGGCCGACTGGGAGGCGGACGTGGGTGGCCGCGCCGACCTCGACACCACGCTCGGCAACACCACGGCCCCCGACCTGGGGAGAGCCCCTGGAGGACACCGCCGGCGACACCGACGCGGAGGACACCGGCACCGTCGATTGTTGCAAGGACGACGGGGAGGACGGGGGGCCCCCGACCCTTTGCGGCTGCTCCGGCACCGGCTCCCCCGCCAACGCCGCCGCCCTCTTCGCCCTCGCCGCCCTCTTCGCCCTCGCCGCGCTAGGGCTCGCCCGCCGCCGCGCCCCCCTCGGAGGTGTCTCGTGAAGGTCCTCTTCCTCTCTCCCAACTACCCCTCCGAGATGCAGGACTTCACCCGCGGCCTCGCCGAGGTCGGGGCAGACGTGGTCGGCATCGGTGACACCCCGCGCGAGGGCCTCTCCAAGAAGGTCCGCGGGCACCTCGCCGGCTACATCCAGGCGTCCCTCCAGGACAACGCCGCCGTGCTGGCGGCCGTGCGCGCCACCGGCGTGCGCTTCGACCGCGTGGAGTGCCTGTGGGAGCCCTTCGTCGAGCTCGCGGCGTGGCTGCGCGAACAGTTGGACGTGCCCGGCATGTCGCTCGACACCGCGCGCGCCTTCCGCGACAAGGAGCTGATGAAGCAGCGCGTCGAGGCCGCCGGCCTGCGCGTGCCCCACCACACCCGCGCCACCACCCGGGAAGAAGTGTGGGCCGCCGCCGAGCGCTTCGGCTTCCCCCTCATCGTCAAGCCCATCGCCGGGGCCGGCAGCGCCGACACCTTCCGCGTGGACGACGCTCGGGAGCTCGAGGCCGTGCTCGCGCGCACCTCCCACGTGCCCGAGGTGAGCGTCGAGGAGTTCATCGACGGCGAGGAGTTCACCTTCGACACCGTGTGTATCGACGGCAGGCCCGCCTACGCCAACATCGCCCAGTACCACCCGCGGCCGCTGATCGCGCGCTCGAACGAGTGGATCAGCCCCATCGTCGTCACCATCCGCGACATGTGGGCGCCCAAGTACAAGGGCGGCATCGAGCTCGGCATGGGCGTCCTCGCGGCGCTGAACATGGGCAGCGGCTTCACCCACATGGAGTGGTACCTCACCGCCAAGGGTGAGGTCGTGTTCGGCGAGATCGGCGCCCGCTCCGCCGGTGGCCACCTCGTCGACCAGATGAACTGGACCGGCGACGTTGATCTGTACCGCGAGTGGGCCCGCGCCGTGTGTTGGAAGTCCTTCGAGGGCTCGACCGCGCGCAAGCACAATGTCGCCATCATCTTCAAGCGCGCGCTCGGAGAGGGGCGCATCCAACGCATCGAGGGGCTGGACGCCTACATGGCCCGCTACGGCGAGCACGTCGTGGCCGAGCAGCTCCTGCGGCCCGGCACGCCCCGCCGCAACTGGCTCCAGACCCTCGTGAGCGACGGGTTCGTGTGCGTGCGCCACCCCGACCTCCGGGCGACGCTCCAGATGGCGCAAGCCGCGGCGACGGACGTGACGTTGTTTGCGGGGTAGCTACGGGGTCGGAGAGGGCCGGCGCCTCAACGCGCGTCGGCCTCACACGGCCACGCCCCGAGGGTGGCCGCGTTGTCCCGCTCGTCACACTCCTCGACCGCGCGGGCGTCGTCCACGCGCACCGTGACGCCGGTGCTCCAGTCCGCCTCGGTGAGCTCGAAGGGGCCGACGTCCTGGGCGGACCCCGCCGCGAGGGCGATGGTGGCGCCGGTGATCAGCGTGGTGTCGTGGTACAGGCCGACGGTGAAGTCGGGGGTGTCCGCGAGGCCGGTGTTCTGGACGGGCACGATCACCTCAACCACACCCTCCGCGCAGCGCGCGGTGCACACCTCGGGGGTGCCCGGGGCGAGGTTGGCGAGGTCGGTCGAGAGGCCGTAGAGGGTGCCACCGGCGCGGAAGTTGTTCCACCGCTCCCAATTCGGCTCGGGGGCGGCGGGGATGCCGCCGTCGTCGTCGACGTTGGTGATGTGGTACGCGTATTGGTTCCACACCGGGCGGGAGGGGCGCCAGGAGTTGGTGGCGTCCCCGATGATGGTGATGCCGTTGTAGCCGTCGTACGTGTAGTCGTTGGACGGGAGCACGATCTCGGTCGAACCGTCGTTGTCGACGTCGACGATGAGGGGGTACTCAAAAAGGGTGCCGCTGGCGTGGCCGTCGTCCTGGAGCTTCACTGTGCCGGTGGCGCCGTCGTACACCCAGAGGGTGAGCTCGTCGGCGTAGACGACGTCCGCCGCGCCGTCCCCCTCGAAGTCGAACACGGAGCTGCCCGTGACGGTGGAGGAGTAGTCGGAGACGGGCATGCTCCAGAGCACGGCGCCGTCGGTGTCGAAGACGGCGTAGGAGGCCGCGCCCGCCACGCCGATCTCGGGGTAGCCGTCGTTGTCGAAGTCCGCCACGGTGGGGGCGCCGCCGTTGCCGCCGCCGGGGTGGGTGGCCTGCCAGCGCACGGTGCCGTCGAGGTTGGTCACGACCACGGTGCCGGCGGAGGTGTGGACGAGCTCGGGGACGCCGTCGAGGTCGAAGTCACCCACGGCCGCGGGGCCGTCGGTCGTGGGGTCGGTCCAGAGCAGGGTGCCGTTGCCACGGTAGACGGTGTTGCCGGCGACGACCTCCATGCGGCCATCTCCGTCGAGGTCGACCGCGAAGGAGAGCCACCAGCCCGCGCCGCCGGTGCCGGTCCAGAGGAGGGTGCCGTCCGTGTCGAGGAGCTGGCGGCCGAAGACGACCTCGGAGAGGCCGTCCCCATCGACATCGGCGAAGGCGGGGGCGCCGTAGCCGTACAGCTCGGTGCCGCCGGCCCACTTGAGCGTGCCGTCCGCGTTGACACACACCACCGCGGCCTCGGTGCCGGCGGTACACACCTCGGGGAGCCCGTCGGCGTCGATGTCACCGATGGCGACGCCGCCGCTGGAGTAGACGTGGTAGCCGCCCGGGTCGTAGACGGACCACCAGGTGCCGGAGCCGTCCCCGCTGATGGCGGTGAGCGTGCCGGCGCTGGTGTAGGCGCCCCCGGAGAAGCTGGTGAACACGATGTCGGGGATGTCGTTGCCGTCGATCAGGCCGTCCCCGTTGTCGTCCGTCAGGTTGCCGACGGCGGGGGTCGACATGATGTCGTCGTAGCCGGGGTAGGCGGTGTTGTCCGTCCATTGCCACTCGACCACGGGGCTGAAGGAGCCCACCGGCGGGTCGACGACACAGGCGGGGTCGACCTCGACGCCCCAGGGCTCGGTGGCGTCGGGGCACTCGGCGTCGATCGGCTCGGCGACCTCGGGCGACTTGAGGTTGACCTCGTAGTCGCTGCACGCTGCGAGCACGGGGAGCACCGCGAACAGGAGCCCCCGCGCGGCCACTATTCGCCCTTCTCGAGCTTCTTCTGCGCCATCTGGACGTACTTGCGGATGTTGGGGATCTCGGGGTCGAGGGCCAACGCGCGCTGGAGGTCCTGGCAGGCCTGGCGGAAGTTCTTGCGGTAGTAGTGGGAGATGCCGCGGCGGCACCGCGCCATGGCGTGGCTGCCGTCGATCTCGACCGCCTGGTCGTAGAACTCGATGGCGCGCTTGTACTCCTTGCGGGCGAAGTACAGGTCTCCCATGGCGACGTGGGCGTCGGGGCGGTCGGGGGCGTGGTCCTCGGCGCGGGCGAAGTCGCTCATGGCGCTGGAGTAGTCGCCCAGCTCGAGGTGACAGCGGCCGCGGCCGATGTGGGCCTCGACGAGGGTGTGCCGCATGTCCAACGCGTCGGTGTAGAGTTGGATCGCCTTGTGGAACTCGCCCTTGCGGGCGTGGGCGTTGGCGGCGTCGAGGAGCTGCTGGACGACCTTCTCGTCGGGCGCGGCGGGGGCGCGGAAGGCGACGGGGGCGGACTGGGTGGCGTCCGCGGGGTCGTCCTCGGTGAGGCGGGGCGCGCTGCGCTGCGCGCGCACGGGGCCGTGGCTCTCGAAGGTGACGGACATGCCGGCGCCGGCGCCCGTGGCCTCTTCGGCGGGGTCGTCGTCGTCCTGGTACCAGTCGTCTTCGCCGTCGTTGGCCTCGATGCTCTCGAGGCCGGCGGCGCGCGGTGTCGGGGCGGTGCCGGCGGCGCGTACGTTGAGCATCGCCACGCTGGTGCCCGGCACGCGGGGCTCGCGGAGCTTCGGCAGGGCGGCGGCGCTCATGTCGGGCACGCTGTGCGCGAGGGGGGCGTCGGCGTCGGCGCCACCGAGGGCTGCGGCCGCCCAGTCGGAGAGCGCGTCGTGCAGGAGCGTCGGGGGCGCGTCTGGGACGGGGGCGGCGGGGGGCTCGGCGGGCGCGTCGTCGGCGACGTGCTCGTTGGTGTACACGGGGGCGTCGATGGCGACGAACGGCCCGGCATCCGTGGGGGGCGCCTCTTCCGGGGCGGCGGCGTCCGCGGGCTCGAGGGCGACCTCTTCGAAGGGACCGACGTAGCTCGGCTCGTCCCCGACGAGCTCGGCGCGCAGCGCGATCGGGGAGAGCTCGACGGCGGCGTTCGTGGCGGCCGGGGGCTTCGTCGCGATGAGCACGACGGGGGTGGCCGCGCGGGCGGCGGCGGCGACGGCGAGGTCGCGGAGGGCGGCGGTCGTCGTGTCGGCGGGCGGGAGCGCGGGGGCGCGCGCCGAACGGTCGGCGAGGAGGGAGCGGGCGATGCGCTCGGGGCCGCCGCGCGGGG
>CAJBVW010000410.1 GCA_903959175.1 uncultured Pseudomonadota bacterium | reverse complement strand
TCGGCGTCGCGGCCGGCGGCGACGAGGAGGCGCCCGTAGGTGGCCGCCGTCCCCGCCGCGTCGGGCGCGCCTGCGAAGGCGGCGGCACCGGCGGGGAGGTCGTCGTCGGGGGAGGACGTGGCGAGCGCGCGTACGAACCCGAGCGTGGCCTCGAGCGCGCCGCGGTCGGCGGCCGGCACCGGGCCCGTGCCGAGCGTGGTGGTGGCGTCGTCGGGGCGCCCGCTCGCGAGCTGGGCCCACACGAGCGCCGCGCGCCGCTCCGGCGTCGGATCGCGCGTCAGCGCCTCGGTGTACGCGCTCGCGGCGCCCACGCCGTCTCCACGTTCCAGCCGCATGTCTCCGAGCAGGCCTGCCACCGCGGCCGCCTCCGCCCCTTCGGCTCCGAGCGCGTGGAGGAGCACCCGCTCCGCGGCGTTGGGGAACCCGGCTTCGATCAACGCCCGCGCCTTCGCCGCCGCGCTCCCCGTCGTGACCGCGACGGTGAACGACTCGCCCAGCCCGTCCGCCCGCCGCGCCCCCGCGGCCAGCGCGCGCGCCCGTGCCGCCTCGGCCTCGTCCGCGGCGTCCAGCGTGAGCGCCGCGATCGCCACCCGCTGCGCCGCCACCGCGTCGGGCGCCCGCAGCCACGCGCTCCGCGCCCCTTGCGTGTCACCGGCCTCGAAGTCCACGTCCCCCAGCGCCACGTCCGCGAGCGGCTCACCGGCCGCGGCGAGCGCCGCCAGCTCGGCCAGCGCGCGCTTCCGCGCCTTCGGCGTCTGGTTCGGCGTCGTCGCCTGGAGCTGCGCGATCCGCACCCGCGCCGCGCGCTTCGCCGGCCCGTCCGGGCCCTCCGCGAGCTCTGCGTACACGCCGTCCCACCCCCGGCGCGGCGGGTGGTGCCGCGCGATCTCCCCGAGCACCTCGCGGGCGGCCGCCCCGACGTCCGGCGCCCAGAGGAGCTGACGCAGCGCCTCCACCGCCTCCTCCTCCCGCCCCGGCGTGGACGCGAGCGCCTCGGCGAACGCCAGCCGCGCCTCCTGGCCGGTCGGGTCCTTCCACAGCGCCGTCTCCGCCTCTGTGAGCGTGCCCGCGTGGGCCTGCATCCACCATACCAGCAACGCCGTGATCACGATGCCTCCCTGCGTTCGTCGTTCACGGCGCCTCCGGCCGCGCCAGTCCGCTCCAGAGCGCCAGCCCGAACCAAACCCAGTTGTGTGCGTAGTAGTCGCGGGCCACGGCGGGATCCTGGGCCGCGCGGATCTCCGCCCGGAACAGCTCCTCCACGTCCAGCGGGCGCACCTCCGCCCACGCCGGCAGCAGCGCCCCATACAGCCCGAGGTAGCCCCAGGTGTGGCGCGGCGTCCCGTCCGGCAGGATCACCGCCGGGATCGTCCGCTCCGTCCGCCACCGATCCGCGAGCGTCCCGAAGGCCTCGAGCTGCTTGCGCGCCCGCGGGTCCTGGTGCCACCGTGCCTCCGCCGCGAACGTCCACCCCACGCGGAAGGCTTCGAAGCCGAACACGGTGTGTTCCAGCTCGCCTTCCGGCGGTGGCACGACCTTCCCCGTGGCTTGGTCCACCCAACACCAGTCCGGTGGCAGCCCGCTCGGCGAGCGACACGCCTCGAACAGCTCGTAGGCGCCGTCCACCAGCCCGATCCAATCGCGGCTCGGGTCCACCCGGGCGAAGGTCCGCCATGCGAAGGGGAGCCAATACGAGGGGTTCAGCTTGTAGACGGGTTTCCCCTGCTCCCAACGCCCCGGGAGCAGCACGCGCCGCCCGCCCGCCATGGCCGTCTCCTCGTCCCAGATCCGCCCCATCAGGGCCAGCCCCTGGTCGCGGTAGGGGGGCGCCCTCCAGCGGTCCCCCGCGAGCAGGAGCGCCCACGCCATCCACTGATCCGCGTCCGCCGCCGAGTTCGCGTCGAGCACGCCCCACGACTGGTCCGGCCGCCGCCCCCAGCGCCACGCCGGCAGCCGCAGCGGGTCGCCCGCCTGGAGGTTGTCACGCGTCCACAGCAGCACGCGGTCGAACGTGGCGCGGTCGTCGCACCACACCGCCCGCACGAGCGCGTACGACTGCCCCTCCGACGTGCTCACGTCGTCCCCGGCGCGATCGATCACCCGCCCGTCCGCCTGGATGAAGGCGTCGACGTACGGCTTCCAGTCCGCGCGCACCATCGTGGGCGTCGGTGCGCCGTAGGCCACCGCGGGCCCCAGCGTCAGCGCGAGCAGGAGCAGCGCACCCACCTACGCCTCCTTCGCGCGTACCCAGGCGCGCTTCACGGTGGCGAACAGGATCGCGCCCGCGACGATCCCGGCGCCCAGCAGCGCCCAGTGCTCGCGCGCCAGGAGCACGAGGGTGACACCGATCGGGTAGCTCCCCACCTGGCGCTTCTCGGCCGTGGCGAGGGTGCGGACGCCCCCGTCCGGCGCCACCATCGCGACGTTCCCGTCCAGCCGCGTGACGCGATCCGGCTCGGAGATCGCCGCCACGAGGTCCGCGAGGCCGACCGGCTCGGACGCCGCGAGCACGAGCGCCGCGCGCGTCGGGTTGGCCGGGTGGAGCGCCTCCTCGACGATGCCGTCCGTCGCGGAGATCGTCGCGGAGATCGCCCGCTCCCCGCCGGCCATCAGCGTGCGATCCGCGCCGCCGGAGATCGCGAGGGCCCCCGACGTGAGGAGCGCCTCGTGGAGCGTGTGTGGCGCGCCGGTGGAGAGGAGGATGAAGTTCGCGTCGGGCGACGTGGCGAAGTCGAGGCCGGCCGCGGGGGCGAGGCGGAAGGACGGCTGCTCCGCCGGGCTCATGCGGCCGAGCGCGGCCCCGAGGAGGAAGCCGGCGCCGACCTCGGACGCGGTGGGGCGGTCCGAGAGCGCCGCGATGACGCCGCCGTCGGCGGGGTCGAGGGTGAAGGGCCACGCGCCGTAGCGGAGCCGGCCGAGGTCGGGGAGCGTCGCGACCGAGTCGCGCTCGACGCTCACCGAGGACGACGCGAACACCGTCGCCCATAGGGTCTTGTCGCTCACGTAGGCGCAGGCGTCGAAGTCGGTGGGGAACAGCGTGAACGCCACCTCGAGCGTGGAACGCGGCGTCATCACGCCGTCGGGGAGCTCCACGCGCACGCTCGCGTCCGCATCGCCGCCCGCCGCGTCCAGCGCGACGCTCTTCACCGTGACCCCGTCGAGCCGCACCTCCATCGCGGAGAGGCGCGGATCGAGGCCCGCCGCGTACGCGTAGTGGAGCTCCGCCTCGGCGCCGCCGGGTCGGATCGCGGCGTCGCCCTCGAGGTCCAGCGGGATCTGCACGGAGGAGGTGTAGAAGCCCCTCACCGTCTGGTCGCGGATCCCGAGCGTCGCGAGCGAGAAGCTCTCCTGCGCCGGGGCGTGGCGGGGCACGCGCCGCGAGGTGGGCGGGTTACCGTCGGCCACGAAGTCCACGCGCGCCTGGGGCCCGGCGAGCACCTCGTGGCGGCCCTGGCTCGCCACCGCGAGCGCCGCGCGCGAGAGCCCCTCCGCGTCCGCCCCGGTCACGACGAGCACGGCGCGGGCGGGGTCGTCGGGGTGCGGCACCATCGCCACGAGGCCCTGCGACGGCCGGAGCGCCACCTCGCCGAGCAGCGAGCGCAGCTCCGGCATCTCCGACCACGTCCCGACGAGGAGCGCGTTGGTGTCGGCCTCGCGCGTCGTGGCGACCGTGCCGGCGAGGCGCACCCCGCGGTAGTCCGCGATGCGCCCCATCGTGACACCGAGGCGCCCGACGGCCTCGATGGCGGCGGCGGAGGGCGTCGCCGCGAGGACCAGCGAGAGGTTGGCGGGACCGTAGCCGGTCTCGTCGAAGAGGGGGAAGGGGAACCTCGCCAACTCCGGAACGACGTCCTTCGGGCGGTAGCGCATCGCGATCGACGAGGTCTTCTTCACGCGGGTCCACAACCCGGGGTCGAAGGGGTCCTCGCAGGTGGCGCCGTAGTGTTGGACCGCGCTGACGCGGAGGTGGTTGTACGGGCTCAACAGCGCGCGGGGGACGCGCACGCTCATCACGCCGGCGCGCCCGTTGGTGGTGTCGAGCCGCACGCTCCCGATCGCCTGGCCGTTGAGCGTCGCCGTGAGGTGGCTGCGCTCGGGGAGGAGGGCGGGGGAGTGCGCGAATTCGAGGAGGAGGATCGGGTCTTCCAGCAGCTCCCAACTCTCCGGCACCGTGAAGTCGACGTGCGCCTCCGCGTCCACACCCTCGAGCAACAGGTCGGTGCGGACGTCGAGCGCCTCCTCGAAGTCGCCGACGAAGGTGTGTGGCCCGCCCGGGGCGGGGGCGGGCTCCGCGGGCGCGCGCAGGTCCACGGTGAGGAGCGGCGACTCCTGCTCCGGGAGGTTGCTCGCGGTGGCGTCGGGGGCGCCGGGCGCGGCCCACGCGGGCGAGGCGGCGAGGCCCGACAGGAGCGTGAGCAGCGTGCCTCCGCCGATCGAAGGGAGGAGGCGGCTACCGGACATGGGCGAGATCCGAGGTGACACGGGAGAGCTCCTCCTTGAGGGATTGGATGCGGGCGCCGGTGTCGGCGGGGGAGGCATCGGGGGGCAGGGTCACGAGCTCGAGCCACACCGCGCGGAGGGCCACCTCCGCCTCGCCGAGCGTGGCGCTGCCGGCGTTTCCGTCGAGGTGGTGCAGGCGGCCGAGGGGGCGCACGCGCGCGGCCCAGTCGCCGGGCAGGGCGGGAACGGGGCCCGTCAGGGCGCCCTCCCCCTCCGCGAGGAGCGCGCCGAGCTCCGCGGCGGCGTCTCCCAATTCGGCGGCCCTCGCTTGGGTAGCACGCGGGCTCTCGCCGCCGAAGGCCCGCGCGGCGTCGTAGCGGCGCACGAACGGGTCCCAGCCGGCCGCGAGGCCGATCGCGAGCAGGACCATCACGACGGGCGCGATCCACCCGCGGACCCGCCCGCGGGGCCGAGCCGCGCGGCTGTACGGGAAGTCGATCGGGGGGAGGTCGAGGAGGATGGGCTCCGTCTCCGCCCCACGCGGGACGAGCGCGGCCGTCCCGGAGGGGGGCGCGGCGCCGCAGCGGCGGCAGGCGACCTCGCCGCGGAACTGGAGGATCGAGCAGCGCGAGCAGACCCATACGACGGTCACGAGGCGCTCCGGTCGACGGCGGGGGTGGGGCGCTCGGGGCGCGCCGGGCGCTCCGGGCGCTCCGGGCGCTTCGGGCGATCGGAGCGGAGGCGCCGCGCCAGGGCCCGCCACGGGGCGCGGATGACCTCGAACAGCGAGCGGAAGGGCCGATCCGGCGGGGCCGCGTGGTACACCCAGGTGCCCGCGCCGGCGAACATCTCCTCGATGACGCGCCGGAGTTGGGCCGGGGTCAGCGCCACCCACCGCGCGCGCACCGTGAGGGTGCCGTCCTCGGCGACGGTGTCGAGCACCTCCGCGTCCAGATGGAGGCGGGCGCCGATGTCGGAGAGGATCGAGAGGGTGACCCGCCCGGGCTGCACGTTCGCGAGGGTCAGGCCGGGGGCGTCGGGCACGAGGCGGATGCGGATGCCGTCCTCCGAGAGATCGAGCGCGCGGCCGTGCCAGGCGCCGCCGCCGTCCGCCGCGCGCAGCTCCACGCGGTTGTCACGGCGCACGCGGTACAGGTTGCGGCGTTGGGAGCGGTCGAGCGCCACGGACAGCGCCGCGAGCAGGATCACGCCGTTGTAGACGTTCCAGAAGCCCGCCAGCGCCAGGGTCGCGCGCTCCAGCGGCTCGGTCGCGATGCGGAACGGCGTCGCGATCGCGGCGGCGACGACCAGCAACCCCACCGCGAGGTTGGGCGCCGCGTGCCGCCAGTCGTACGCCGCCGAGTCCAGTTGGGTGCCCTTCGCCGTGACCGCGAACTGGGCGTGGCGGGGCGAGGCCACCGTCAGCAGCGTGATGAGCGCCACGTAGGGGGCGATGGCCGTCTCGAACACCTCCGCCCAGAAGGAGTGCCGCGCCGTGTGCGCGATCGTCGAGCCGCCGACGATGGAGAGGAACACGTGGGGCAGCGCATACACCGCGATGGCGCCGGCGCTGGCGTCCAACGGATGCACCCCGAGCAGCAGGTACAGCGGCGGCGCGAGGAGGTACACCATGCGCGGCAGGCCGAAGAGGAAGTGACATGCCGCGTTGAAGTAGTTGATGCGTTGGGCGAGGGTCAGGCCGCGCTTGAACAGCGGGTTGTCCAGGCGGAGGATCTGGATCATGCCGCGCGCCCACCGCACGCGCTGCGTCACGTAGTAGCCGTAGCGCTCGGTCGCGAGGCCCGCGGCCTGCGGCACCGCGAGGTACGCCGACTCCCACCCCAACGCGTGCATCTTGAGCGCGGTGTGGGCGTCCTCGGTGACCGTCTCCTGCGCGATGCCGCCCACCGACTCGAGCGCGGTGCGCCGCAGGAGCGCGCACGACCCGCAGAAGAACGACGAGTTCCAGAAGTCGTTCCCCACCTGGATGACGTGGTAGAACATGACCTGTTCGGAGGGGACGCTGTCCTCGAGGTACAGGTTCCGCTCGAAGGGGTCCGGGTTGTAGAAGTGGTGCGGCGTCTGCACCAGCGCCATCTTCGGGTTGTCCAGGAAGTACCCGACCGTCATGCGGAGGAAGCTCCGCACCGGCACCTGGTCGGCGTCGAACACCGCGACCAACTCTCCCGTCGTCCGCGACAGCGCGTGGTTGATGTTCCCCGCCTTCGCGCCGCGGTTGTCGGGGCGCGTCATGTACGACACACCCAGCTCGTCGCACAGCGCCTTCATCTCGGGGCGCCGCTTCTCGTCCAGCAGCCACACCGTCTTGTGGGGGTAGTCCATCGCGGCGGCGCCGGTCAGCGTGCGGCGCACCACGTCCACGCCCTCGTTGTAGGAGGGCACGAACACGTCGATCGTCGGCAGCGGGCGGCCCTCGCTCGCGTCGAGCGGGGTCGGCGCGGGCAGGCGCGGCCGGGTGAACGCGGTCTGGAAGTAGCCGGCGAGCAGCAGGAGGAAGCCGAACAGCTCCGCCCCGTACAGCGCGAGCGACGTGGCGCCGTCCAGCGTCGGCTCCCAATACAGTGTCTCCGTGCCGCGCCACCAGATATACCGGGCGGACGTGGCGATCGAGAGCAACCCCACCACGAGCCGCAGCGACGGGACGTGCCGCGCGATGGCGACGCCGACGCCCATGAACGCGAGCGAGAGGACCAACTGATGGTGCAGCGGCAGCTCGAGCACGGTGTACGCGGCGACCGGCACCACCGCGCCGACCAGCAGCAGCGCGGTGCGGCGCGGCGTGCGCACCTGGGTGTCGAGGAAGCGGAGGAAGCGACGGACGGGGTGGGGTCTCAAGCGGTGCCTCCGCGCATGTCCAACTCGGCGGCGAGGGCCGCGAAGGCGAGGTCCGCGGCCTGACCCCCGGCGCCCGCGATGACGTCCCACGGCGTGCGCAGCGTCGGCAGGAAGGGGAGCGCGGTGTCGAGCAGCGCCGGGAGCGCGGCCACCGCGTGGGCGGGCGGCGGATCCTCGGCGTCGAGGCCGTTGAGGAGGACGTGCCGCGGCTTGTGGTAGCCGGGGACGCGCGGCATCCGGCCGGCGAGCGAGGCCGCGGGCAGGACGAGCAGCACCGCGTCCGCGACGTCGAGCGCGGCGTCCCAGAGCGAGGTCGGCGCGCCGGGGACATCGATAAGCACGCGATCGTAGCGGTTGAGGCGATCGGCGAGCGCGGCCCGGAGCGCGCCCGGGCGGCCCCGGAGGCGGGCCGGCAACGCGTCCGGATCCCACGTCGCGGGGCTCCCCGAGGAGAGCACGTCCACTCCCGGCAGGACCGTGCGCGAGGGCTCCACGAGGCCGCCGCCCGCCACCGCGTGGAGGAGGAACTGCCCCGTGTTCACCGTGATCGCCGAGCCGAGCAGCAGGAGCCGCGCGAGCTCGTCGGAGGGATCGAGGTCGACCAGGAGCACGCTGCGGCCCACGCGAGACCACGCGTGCGCCAGCCCGGTGACGACGGTCGTGCGTCCGGCGCGCGCGGCGCCCCCGGCGACCGCCAGGGCCAGCGGCCGCACACCGGGCGTGCGGTGCGGGTCGGGGGTCTCCGAGCGCGGCGCCGCCGGGCGGCCTCCCGCCACGGCCTCGGTCGGCACAAAGCCGTACGCGACCATCAGCTCGAGCAGATCCCGTTCCACGGACAGGGGTGCACCCCCCATGTCTCCCCCCGTTCGAGTGTCCGCGCCTGCTGCGGACGGAAGAATTGATTGCCTACGCCGGGGATCATGCTCACCCTGGGCTTCGGGTCAATGGATGGGGTGTGGGGGCGCGGCCGGGGGCCGGCGGCTTGGGTGTGTAGTGGGGGAGGGGTGTGGAACTCCCACATGAAGCCCACCCCTACGAAGTCGGTCGAGCGCCGGGCCAGGCACAGGCTTGATCGCCCATGATCGTCGAGACCCGCGCGAACGACTCCAGCGGAGGTCGCCGAACCTTGTGGCTCCGGTAACGAATCGCCCGGGGCCGCCTGCGTCGGTTCGGCTTCCTCCATCACGGGGCTTCGGTCGCCACCGCCCCACGGCGCGCGTGGCGCTGCGCCCGGGGCGAGGACGCGCGCTATGGCCTCGTTCGCCGCCCCTCCCGCCACGCGTTATCTTCATGGAATGCCTGTCCTTCCCAAAGAACCCGTCGGCATCAGCCCGCGAGTGGATTGCGTTTTCCGGGCCCTGCTGGCTGATCCCGATCACGTCGATCGCCTGGTAGACTTCCTCAACGCCGTGCTTCAGCGCTCGTCGGCGATCGTCTCCGTGCAGGTCCGGAACCCGGTCCAGCTTTCGGAGTTCATCGATGACGGGCAGATCGTCGTCGACGTGATCGCGACCGATGCTTCGGGCGAAGTCTTTCAGGTCGAGATGCAGAGCTGGAACCACGCCGCGCTCAGGGAACTGTACCAGGCGCAGCTTGAAAAAGGCGACAAGTACACCGAGCTTCGCCCGGTCGTATCGATCTGGCTCATGGACGAGAACACGTTTCGGGGCGCCACCGGCTTTCATCATCGCTTCCGCGTCCGCGACGATGCCGGCGTCCTCGAGCTAAGCTCCCATCTGGAGCTACACGTTCTTGAACTCGATCGCTGGCGCCAACATCCTGACCTCGCGACCCCTGCTGGACTTCGGGGCTGGATGCGCTTCTTCACCGAAGCGGAGACGTGGCGCGAGGTGCCCCGTGACATCGACACACCCGTGCTGGAGAGCGCCATGTCCGTGCTGACCGACTTTCAAACCAACGCTGCGCGGAACGACCTCTACCGGTCGCGCTTGGACTACTTGCGCGTTCAGAACACGATGGCGGACGAACTGGCGCAGGCGCTGGCCG
>CAJBVW010000409.1 GCA_903959175.1 uncultured Pseudomonadota bacterium | reverse complement strand
CGGCGCCGGCGCCGCGCAGTGCCAGTGCGAGGCCGACGGCGCCTACACCGCCGACAAAGCGGACGATTGCAACGACGCGATCGCGACGGTCTACCCCGGCCGCACCGAGACCTGCAACGACATCGACGACGACTGCGACGGCACCGCCGACGACGGCCTGCCCCTCTACTACGTCGACGTCGACGGAGACTCCTACGGCGCCGGCACCGGCGACTGCGCCCCGACCGGCCGCGTCGCCAACGCGGACGACTGTGACGACGCCTCCGTGCGCGTGTACCCCGGCGCGGCCGAGTACTGCGACGGCCTCGCGAACGACTGCGACACCGAGGCCGCCTGGACCTCCGCCGACGAGGACCTCCTGGTCAGCTTCGTCAGCACCAGCGACGTGTGGAGCGACGTTTCGTCCACGTTCGCCGAGGCCACCGCCGTCGCTACGAACGCGGAGTCCGGCACCTACTACTTCTGCGCGGGCACCTACTACACGAAGTTCGTCGCCAACGCCGACACGACGGACGTGGTGGGCGTGTACGGCGCCGACGTCACGATCTTCGACAACAACACCGCGTTGGGATCGACCGTGAGCGTGACGAACGGCAGCGTGACCGTCTCCGGCCTCACCATCACCGGCGGCCACGGCTCCTCGAACTACGGCGGCGGCGTCATCGTCAACGTCACCAGCGCCGAGCCGACGCCCACCGCGCCCACCGCCGTGCTGGAAGACTGCATCGTCTCCGGGAACACCGCGACGAACGGCGGCGGCGTGGCCGCGTACAACAAGGGCTGGGTGAGCCTCGTCCGCACGACCGTCGAGGACAACACCGCGACGGACGGCGGCGGCATCATCACCTACCTCACCGGGCGGGTCAGCCTCGAGGACAGCACCGTCCAGAACAACACCGCCAGTGACGACGGCGGCGGTATCTTCCTCGACGACGGCACGCTCACGATGACGGGCAGCTACCTCGTCGGGAACGACGCGGCCGGCGACGGCGGCGGCCTCATCCTCGACACGGGCGTCGCGACCTGCACGTTGGGCGGCATCACGGGCAACACCGCGGTCGACAAGGGCGGTGGCGTCTACCTCGCCAACCAGAGCAGCACGACGGCCAGCTTCACCTCGTCCTCGTGCGACTTCGGCACCGGCGCGGACGACAACCTGACCTACGACGTGACCGTGAAGAAGTCGAGCTACACCAACTACACCTACGGCGCGACGGCCTCGTTCGTGTGCACGAACCTCGCCGGCACCTGCCTCTGATTCAGCCGCTCGCCTTGGAATCCCAGCGTGGGCGGCCCTGCTCGGCGCGCTCCCGGATCCCTCGGAGGAGCCCCTCCATCTGGTCGCGCGCGAGCCACTTCTTCACCCAGCCCGGCACCGGCACCTTCGCCTCGGTGACCGCCTCGTAGACGAGCACGCTCCCGCCGTCCGTCGGCTCGACGAGGTACCAACCGTCTGCCCGCACGAGGTCGTTCACCCGCATGGGGTCGAGCGTGTAGGTCACGACGTTCGCCGCGGGGTCCCAGCTGTAGTGGTGGTGGATGCGCAGGTCGGCGCCGAGCACCGCCATGTCCACCTGGAGGTACCACTGCTCCGCGCTGTCGCGCCGGTACTCGTGCACCGCCGCGAGGGTCCGGTTCTCGGGGATCCGCGCCGCGACGTCGAGCACCGCCGGCCAGAGGACCGCGGGCGGGACGGCCACGAACACGATGCCCGTGGCGGTGACGCGCGCGCCCTCGCTCTCCGCGCGCATGACCACCTTTCCGGCGCGGAGGTCCGCCCACTCCTCCGACGAGAGCGACGGGAACCGTGGCGCACCGCCCGCGGCGGCCATCGCGATGAACGCGAGCATCATTGGACCGCCCCCAGCCGAGAAGGTAAACCGTTCGGGTGCGCCTCCTCACCGCAACCCTACGGATCTATGTGGACGCCGCCCGTGACGCGGGCAAGGCCTTCCCCCGCAGCGCGTGGGCCTTCTTCACGCTGCTGACGTGCTTTCCGCTGCTGACGGCCGTGTCGATGCTCGTGAGCCCGCTCGGCATCCTCGGCGGCATCGTGGTGAGCCTGCTCAACGCGGCCTGCGCCGGCACCTACCTCGCCCTCCTCAAGGACGCGGTCGGCCTGCGCAAACCCCTGTCCTTCGACGGCGCCCGCGCCAACATGGGTGCTCACACCTGGGACATCCTCGGCGTCCTGTTCCCGCTCTACCTCGTGGACCTCGTCTTCACCGTCTTCGGCGCGCCGTGGGTGGTCACGCTGGTGTTCGGCATCGCGGTGGCGATCTTCCTCAACCCGATCCCCGAGATGATCGGGCGCACCCGCAGCGCCAGCATGGAGCTCCTCGCCGAGGCGTGGAACTTCATGATGCGCAGCGGCCCCGAGTGGCTCGCGCCGCAGGTCGTCGCGCTCGCGGCGTTGTGGCTGGTCTATCCCCAGAAGGCCCTCTCGATCCTCGCGCTCTTCGGCCCCCGCTTCGGCTTCACCACCACGGGCAGCCTCGCGATGGGCGCGGGCGGCGGGGCCGCCGGGTGGGCGTTCGGCTTCGCGCTGGTCGCCCTGGTCCACCTGACGATGCTGTTCCGCGGCGCGCTCTACGAGCGGCTCAGCTCCGCCGGCGGCCGGCGCGCGCGGGAGTGGCAGGAGCGGACGCGGTAGGGGCTGGAGGCGCCGCGCAGATCGGGTCCAGCGGGCAGGCGGCGCACACGGTCGCCTCGCGATGGCCGAGGCAGGTGCCGGAGATGCCGAGGTGGGCCAGCGCGAAGTCGAAGCGGACGGGATCGAGCGGATCGAGGCGACGGAGCGCCCCGGTGACCTCCTCCGCGGTGCGCCAGCTCGCGTCCGTGCGCTGGGTGAGGCCGAGGAAGCCGGAGAGGCGCATGACGTGGGTGTCGAGCGGGATGACGAGGTCCCGCGGCGAGAGGTGGGCCCACAACCCGAGGTCCATGCCGTCGCGCCGGACCATCCACCGCAGGAACATCAGCCAGCGCTTGCAGGCGCTGCCGTCCTCCGGGTGCGCGAGCCAGGTGCGGAAGCCGCGCGAGGGCGTGCCGGGGGTGAGCTCCCGGAGCACGTCGATGGCGACGCCGAGCGAGCGGGAGGCCGGTCCGGGGAGGAAGAGCGCCCCGAGCGTCGCGTGGCGCTGGTACACGACCTGGAGGAGGCGGAAGAGGAGGACGAAGTCCTCGCCGCGGTTCCAGCGGTAGACCACGTCCGCGAGGGCGGCGGCGCGGGCGTCGTCGAAGCCGACCACGTAGGCGGCGGGGCCCCCATGGGCGTCGGCCACGGCGAGGAGGCGCGCGATGACGGGGCCGAAGAGGTCGACCCGGCCGTACGCGAGCTGGGCGGAGAGGACGGCGGCGACCTCGATGTCGCGGGGGTCCGTGTAGGCGCGGGGGAAGCGCACGGGGTCACGCGCGAGGTTGGCGTCCGTCGCGGCGAGGACATGCACGGCCTCGAGGTGCCGGGCCAGGGCGCGCGTGCGAGCGGCGGTGAGGGCGGGGGGCCCCGGGACGGTCACCGGCGACGGCTCCGGCGGCGGAGCGCGAGGGCCAGGCCTGCGACGAACAGGGCGGGCGCCGGCGAGGCGGCCCCGGTGGAGCACGCGGCCTCGACGCCGTCGATCTGCTCGTGGGGGACAACGACCTCCACCACGTCGGCGACGCTGTCCGACGTGCCGTCACTCACGACGAGTGAGTAGCGGAGCGTGCCCGGGGCCTCAACGAGGAAGCGCGGCTGGGCGGTGTCTCCCTGCTGGAGCTGGGTCGGCGGGCCGCCCACCTGCGACCAGGTGTAGGTCACGGCGTCCGCCTCCGGATCGGAGGAGGCGGAGCCGTCGAGGATGACGGTGTCCCCCACGTAGGCGATCAGGCCGAGCCCGGCCTCGGCGACCGGAGGCTCCCCCGCGGCGTGGGCGGGGGACAGGGCGGACACGAGCAGGACGGTGACGAAGAAAAGCACGAACGACGTTAACATGGGGCAAGGTCCAGCGTTATGCGGGGCCCGGCTGCGGATCCCGGAACGGCACGCGGGCAGAGGAGCGTCCATGGCTTTCTTCGATCGAATCGGCAATCTCTGGAAGGGCTTCTGGAGCCTGTGGATCTCCGATGTCGAAAACAAGAACCCGGAGATCGTCTACGAACAGGCGATCGACAACCGCATCAAGCGCCACCGGGATCTGAAGAAGGCCGTCGGCGGCATCGTGTACCTTCGCAACAAGCTCACGACCGAGCTGGAGACGAAGGAGCGCGAGCTGCGCGAGGTCAACGCCCAGCTCCCGGTCGCGGTCGAGAGCGGGGACGACGAGGTCGCCCTCCTCCTCCTGCAGAAGAAGAACGAGCTCGACACCGCCGTCGCCTCCCTCCAGGTAGAGCTCGGCAAGGTCAGCAAGCAGGCGGAAGAGGCCAAGGAGTCGCTCGTCGCCTTCCAGGGCGAGATCGAGAAGCTCCGCCGCGAACGCGACGAGATGCTCGCCAAGAAGGCCACGGCCGAAGCGCGCATCCAGATCCAGGAGACGCTGGACGGCCTCTCCACGGACAGCGACATCAAGGCGCTCGAGGGCGTGCGCGAGAACATCCTCAAGACCCAGGCCCAGGCCGACGTCGGCACCGAGATCAAGGGCGACTCGCTCGACGAGCGCCTGAAGAAGATCAAGGAAAAGACTGGGGATGTGACGGCCCGGTCCCAGCTCGACGAGCTCAAGCGGCAGATGGCGGCCCGACAGGGCGCCGCCGAGGGTGCTGGCGTCAAGAAGACCATGTGATCGGGGGCCAGCGTGCGTGAGCGGTTCGGTCAGCTCCGCGACCGCGTAGCGGACGTGTGGATGGCCCGGTCCCCCGAGGAGCGCACCCAGCTCTTCGTGGTGATGCTGTGCGCCGTGCTCTACCTGGGGCACTTCCTGGTCTTCTCGTGGCCGCAGCCGTTCTACATCGAGGACAGCGCGATCTCCTTCGCGTACGCCCGCAACCTCGCGGACGGCGAGGGCCTGGTGCCCTACCCGGGCGGCGAGCGTGTGGAGGGCTACTCCAACGCCTCGTGGACCTTCCTCCTCGCCGCGCTCTACAAGCTGGGCGTCCCGGTCTGGACCTCCGCCAAGCTCATGGGCGGCGTATTCGGTGTCCTGACGCTGTTCTTCGTCTGGGGCCTCGCGCGCCGCGCCCGCCCCGACGCGAAGGACCCCGTCGCCATCGCCGCCCCGCTGCTGCTGGCCTGCTCGACCCAGTTCGTGTTGTGGAACGCGTCGGGCCTTGAGAACTCCCTGTTCAACCTGCTCCTCGCCGGCGGGATGTGGAGCCTCGTCCGCGAGATCCAGGACGACCGCCGCACCCCGTGGAGCGCGCTGTTCTTCTTCGGCCTGACGATGACGCGGCCGGACGGCCTCGCCTACGCGGCCATCGGCCTGTTCGCCCGCACCCTCGGCACCCTCGCGCGGCGCCAGTGGGCGGCGCTCCCGCTCTGGCTGCTCACCTTCCTCGTGCCCTACGCCGCCTACAACGCGTGGCGCTACGACTACTTCGCGTGGTGGTTCCCCAACACCTACTACGCGAAGGAGAAGGTCTTCAAGCCCTTCGGCTGGACCCAGGGCGGCTGGAAGCAGTTCAAGGACTACACCACCCAGTACGGCATCGTCTACGCCGCGCCGCTCGTCGTCGTCGCGCTCACGGGGCTCTCTACGTGGCGCCGGTGGATCGGCCTCGTGGTGCTGGTGTTCCTCGCCACCTTCCTGCTGTGGGACGGCCGCACCGGCATCCCCGCCGCGTGGACCGGCGAGTGGTCCCGCGTCCTGTCGCGCAACTGGAGCGACGCCCGGATCTGGTTCCTGCTCGGCGGCAGCGCGCTCCTCGGCCTCGTGACCTTCGGCCGCCGCGGCTGGGAGGCCCGTGGCCTGCTCTGGGCCTCGTTCTGCGCGGGCGTCTTCTTCTGCGTGTGGTCTGGCGGCGACTGGATGAAGGGCCTGCGCTGGTTCGCCATGACCAGCGTGCCGCTCTTCACCCTCCTCGGCGTCGGCGTCGGCGCCCTCGCGGCCCGCCTCCCCTACGCCGGCCGCCTCGTCGCGGGCTGGCTCCCGGTGCGCACCCTCTGGGCCACGCCGATCGTGGTCGCGCTCGCGGCCCCGAACGTCAACGGTTCCTGGACCTTCGCCAATAATCCAGAGACCTCGCCGCGCGACGTGCACAAGCGCGTCAAGTACATGACCTGGGTGCAGAAGCGCCTCGGCCTCGACTCGGTGACGCTCCTCGACGTCGACATGGGCGCCCACATGTGGTGGTCCGGCTGGGACATCGTCGACATCGCCGGCCTCGTCGACATGCCCATGGCGCACCACCGCAAGTACAACAAGAAGTTCGTGACCGAGTACGTGTTCGAGGAGCGCAAGCCGGACTTCGCGCATGTGCACGGCTCGTGGGCGCGCACCAGCAAGATCCACCTCAACGAGAAGTGGTCCGAGGACTACCTCGAGGTCCCCGGCTACCCCTCCGGGCGCCGCTCGCTCCACGTCGGCAACCACGTCCGCAAGGAGCACCTCGTCGCCAAGGCGTGGACCGGCCCCGCGGATCGCAAGGCCCCCTTCGACGGCGGCATCACGCTCGAGGGCTGGGACATCCCGTCGCCCGAGGTCGCCCCCGGCGGCAAGCTCTACGTCTCGACCGCCTGGCGCGCGGGCTTCCGGGAGGACGGCTTCCGGGTCGTGGCGTTCCTCGTCGGGGAGAACGGCGCCGTGCACTCCGCGGAGGTCGCCCCCGGATACGACTGGTACGCCCCCGCGAAGTGGCAGCCGAACGAGCTCGTGCGCGGAGACTGGAGCATCCCCGTCCCCGAGTCCCTCCCGAAGGGCACGTACACGTTCGGTTTCGTCCTGCTCGACGAAAAGACGGGCGCGGTGATCCCCTACGCGCCGCCCGCCCCCGCCCCCGCCGACGGCGGCGTCGTCGTGGGTGGGTCCCTCGGCGGTCTCCCCGCCGACGCCGCCCCGACGCTCCCGCCCGCCCGCTACATGGGCGGGGAGTGGCTCGCCGCCGGCACGGTGCGCATCAGCAGCGCGGACACCGTGCTCGCCGCCGCGGACGCCGGCTACGACGCCGCGATCGCCAAGGCCGCCGCCGGGGACTGCGACGGCGCCGCCGAGACCTTCGAGAACGCCCGCCGGCACATCGCCCGCAACGACCGCTGGTACCTCGCCCACGTGGGTGACCTCACGACCGCCCAGGTGGCCTGCCTCGTCGACCGCGCCGGCGCCCTCACCAACCCGCACGAGCAGGCGCGTCTGCTCGCCCAGGCCCGCGAGCTGAACCACCGCCACCCGGCCCTCGTCGCGATGGCCGAGCCGCTCGCCCAGAAGCTCGCCGCCGAGGGGGACGCCGCCCGCGCGGACGAGAACTGGGAGAGCGCCTACCGCGCCTACGCCGCCGCCCTCTCGATCGACGCGAGCCTGTCGTGGACGCGCCGCGCCGCCGAGGAGGTCCGCGACCTCCGCCTCGGCATCGACCCCGAGAAGGCCGACGCCGTCCTCCCCGCGAAGAAGACGGCGGTCACCCCCAAGAAGCCCGCAAAGGCCATCGCCGGCAAGGCGCCGCCCCGCGGGGGTGCGAGCGCTCCCGAGGTCGTGGGGGACGCCCCGACGGCAGCGCCGGACGACGCGCCCGAGGCCCGCGGCGGGGACTGAGCCCGTCGGCGCGGCGGCCGTCCTCCGCACGGCGAACCGCGACCGTCCCGCGGCGAACCGCCTACTTCACGCTGCGGAGCGCCCGGTAGTCCTCGCCGACCACGCCGCCGAAGCGGACGGTCTCGCGGAGGCGGCTGAAGACGCGGTCGCCGAGGCGGTCGGAGAGCTGCTCGAGCGCGCCGTGCGCGAGCGAGGCGCCGCCGCGCTCACGGGCCTGCTGGATCTGGCGCAATTCCTCCGGGCGGTAGGGCCGGAAGAGGAAGTTGGTCGTGGCGAGCAGCACGCCACCGCTGTTGTAGCGGCGGGTCACGATCTCGTCGATGATGGTGAGCTCCCAGTCGGTCTTGCGGCCCTTGCCGAGCTCGTCGATGGCGAGCACGGGCACCTTGACCAGCGGGGTGAGCGTGGTGGCGTCGCCGTCGCCGCGGTCCATGCCCTCGCGGATGCGGCTCAACAGGTGGGTGAACTCGACGAAGCGCACCTCGACGCCGTGGCGGAAGATGAGCTCGCGCACGACGGCGACCATCAGGTGGGTCTTGCCGCGGCCGGGCTCGCCGGAGAGCACGAGGCCCTGGCCCTCCTGGTCGGGGCGGAAGCGGTCGAGCCAGCTCTTGGCGGTGTCCCAGCCGGGCTTGGCGCCGGGGAGGGACTGGTCGAAGCTCTCGAGCGAGCACTTCGCGTGCCGGGCGGGGATGCCCGCGATGTTGAAGAGGGCCACGCGGTCGACCACGCGCTGGCAGCGGCACTTCCCGGCGCGGGTCACGCCGTTGAGCACGATCTCGCGGCGGCCGACGCCCCCGCAGAAGGCGCAGGTGGGCATCGGCAGGAGCTCCGCCTTCGCGTGGCCGGTGGAGGGGTCCCCCACGATTCGCCAGCCTTCATGCCATTCCAAGCCCGAACTCCTCCCACACACGTGTGGCCGACAACGTAGGGTAGCGCGCCCGGACCCGATCGCGCGCGTGCTCCTCGCAGGCGCGGGCGAAGGCCTCCTCCCCGAGGAGCGCGCCCAGATCGGCGAGGTCGGCCGCGGCCTCCGTGAGCAGCGCGGCCTGCTCGTCGCCCAGGCTGTCCCACACGTCCGCGTGAAAGGCCCGGAGCAAGGCGCAGGCCTGACGCGCGCGCTCGGGGGCCTCCCCGTCGAGCGCCGCGAGCTGCCCCAGCACGGTGTCGACCCGCGCGTCGGCGCCGGACGTACCGGTGGCGGGGGCGAGTGCGCCCCGGAGGTCGGTCGGGACCCGCCACGCCTGCGCGCGCTTTGACAGCTTCTCGACGGTAGTGCGGCAGCTCACGAGGGTGAAGGGGGTCCGCGTGCGCTTCGCGCGCCTGCGCTCCGCCACGACCTCGATGCCGTGCAGGATCGTCAGCACGGGGACGCGCGCGTCGAGCCAGTCGGCGAGGAGCTTTCCGTCCGCCGCCGAGAGGAACGGCGCGCCCCCGCGGAGCTGCACGAGCCACGCGCGCACCTCTTCGGCGCACGCCGCCACCTGCGCATCCACGGTCGATCCCTGCATGCCCCTCCCACCTTCCGCCGCCCGGCGACCGGCCCGTGCCCCCGCCTGACGCGAGGCCGGCGCACTCCAGTGCCACGCAGGCGTCGCGCCCGTCGCCCGTCTGTATTATCCTCCGCGCCCGTCTTCCGGAGACTGTATGCGTCGTCTTCTTGGTCTCTCCCTCCTCGCGCTGTTCGCCGCGGGCCCCGCGTTCGCAGCGCCCAAGGACAAGACCAAAAAAGAGGAAGAGGAAGACTACTCCGACGATCCGACCCCGGACGAGGACGACTTCAAGGAGGAGGGAGACGACGACGCCCCCCCGCCCGCGCGCCTCGAAGAGGGCGACAAGGCCGACCCCGAGGCCGAGCCGGACGACCTCGACTTCACCGACGAGGACGACAAGCCCCTCGAATTCCGCGACGAGGAAGACCAGGAGACGGTCAAGCCCCGCGGCCCCGGCGAGGACACCGCCCAGATCTACCGCGAAACCCAGAAGAAGCTCTCGGAGGCCACCCCCGACGAGGAGCTCATCGCGTGGGAGTCGTACCTCAAGAAGTACCCGAAGTCCCTCTTCAAGGAGCGGATCGACGAGCGCACCGAGTCCCTCTCCGCCGAGCTCTTCGGCGAGCGCGTGCCCGGCAGCGACAAGGGCGCCCGCCGCGAGGACGCCGCGAACCGCGAGCTCAACTTCACCTCGCCCCTCCAGTTCACCTCGGCGGACCCCCGCACCCGCATCGGCGCCACCGCCGAGCTCGGCATCCCCAACTGGTTCTCCCCCCACCTCGACGCCGAGTTCCAGCTGCTCCGCCAGCTCTCGGTGCACGCGGGGCTCGACCAGGACGTGGCCGGCAGCGCCATCGTGCTCGGCGGCAAGTACGGCATCATCAAGTCGGCCCGCACGAACACCGTCCTCTCCGCGGCGCTCGACTTCAAGCTGAACACGGGCCCGACCTTCCCGATGCTCCGCCCGTCCATCCTCGCGGGTCAGAAGCTCCCCGTGCTCGAGGGCCTGTACCTCCAGGCCGAAATCGGCGTCGACGCCGAGCTCCGCGACCCCGCCGGGCTCCGCTTGTTCTACGGCTTCAACGCCGAGCTCCGCGCGAACCAGGTGGTGTACGCCTACCTTGAGACCACGGGCACGTTCAAGTACCTGGGCGCCCAGGACTTCGACAGCTTCCAGTTCCTCGTCGCGAGCTTCGGCATGAAGTTCGTCCCGAGCAAGGGCGGCTTCCCGACCCTCCTCGCGAACAAGGGCAACAGCCCCTTCATCCTGCACGACAAGAAGCCCATCGTGATCGTGCTCGGGGCGAACATCCCCTACAGCGCCCGCTACTGGGGCTTCTACCGCGGCTCGGTCACCGTCGGCGCCGAGTGGTACCTGTAGTCCCCGAACGCGCCCCAGGGCGCGCTCAGCGGGCCTTTTGCGCGTCTACAGCTCCCGGTACAGGCACCGGATCTGGTCGGCGTCGGTCAGGCGCTCCCAGACCGTGTCGATGGCCCAGCCCGAGAAGCGCTGCATGACCTCGAGGTCCTCCGGGCCGACGCCCAGGCCGAAGCGCACGCGGTCGGCGACCTCCGCCGCGTCCTCCAGCCCGTGCACCTCCACCGGCGAGAGCCGCGTCAGCACGGGGCCGGCCCGGCGCGCGAGCCCCGCGGCGTCCTCTCCCGCGCGCGGGTACACCCCGGCGTCGCCCATGGCGATCTCCACCAGCCGCCAGCCCTGCTCGATGCGCGTCGTGGGGGGCACGCTCCACAGCGGCTCCTTCAGGTGCCGGATGAGGAACAGGCGTTTGAGCGGCCGATACGCGACAAGGAAGCCGATGACCGCGAGGAGCAGGAGCGTCAGCAGGGTGCAGACCGTACTCGCGGCCTTCTCGCCCGCCTCCACGGCCTTCTCCCCCATCTTCTGGAGCCCCTCCTTGATGCGGCGGAGCAGCTCGCTCTCCTCCTCGGGGGCCGCCTCGGGCTGCTCCGTCGGCTCGCCGTAGCCGTTGCCCTCGCCGTCCCCGGGGTCGCCGGTGCGCCACAGGTACGGCGCCACCAGCGCGGTCGCGACGGTGAGGAACGCCGCCAGCGCGCCGAGGAGCACGAAGGAGAGGACCGTGAGGCGCGGGCGGGCGGCGCCCTTCTCGCGCAGGCTGGGCGCGAGCGGCGCGGTGGGGCCCCGGCGCCAGAGGGCCAGCCGGTGGGTCTCGCGGGTCACGAGGTAGAACAGCAGCAGCGCGACGGTGGTGCCGAGCATCGCGACGCTCACGATGTCCCAGATCGCCCACTTCTCGCCCTCGAACCACGCGGCGACCGTCCCGCGGGTCTCCGTCCAGATGAGCACCGCCGCCGTCGCGAAGAGCAGGGGCAACCAGGAGGACCACAACGCGCGGTGGGTCTCGAGGCTCCAGAGGCCGCCGCTGAGCGCGATGGGGAAGAGCCAGAGCGCGAGCGCGAACACGGCGCCGACGGTGCCGAGGCCCGCCACCCCCGCCATCGCCATCGCGAAGGAGCCGAGCCAGCACCCGATGCCGACGAGCAGCACGATCCACGTACGTACGCGGAGGAACGCCAGGACCTGGCCGGCGAGGATCCCCGCGAACACGGTGACCCCGAGCCCGAGGAGCAGCACGATGGTGCCGCCGTCGATCCCCGAAGAGACCAGGGCCGCGCCCGAGAACGCCGCGTAGGCGAACAGCGCGCACGCGTGGTAGGCGACGACGGGGACCGCGGCCTCCTTCATCGCGTCCCACACGGAGAGGGACGAGGCCGTGGCGTGCATGCGGAAGGTCGACTTCACGGCGTCCTCCGCCCGCTGTTTCCGGAGGAGAGGCCCACGAGGCGGTGCGCCCCGACGCCGGGCTCGAGGCGGTAGACGGCGTCCCCTCGGGCGACCAACGCCGCGATCGTCCGCGCGCCGTTCTGCTTCGCGACCGCGCGCAGCCGGGCCCTCGCCGCGAGCCGGGCCATGTGGAACGACACGGTGCGGAGCTGCGCGGTGAGCGCGTTCTCGTCGCTGCCCGCGAGGTAGGGCAGCCGGAAGAGCCAGGAGGCGGCGTTGACCTGGGTGCCCGCGAGCACCTGGAGCAGCGTCGGGTCCTTGTCGCCCAGCGCCTCGTCCGGCGGCAGGTAGATCCAGGTCATCTCCTGCCCGGCCCCCAACGCGGGCGGCGGCGCCTGGAAGCGGCTCGACACGACGATGCCGTGCACCCCCGGCCCGACGGCCTCGAGAAGCTCCGGCAGGTCGTGGTGGCCCTGCCACACCGCGCGCGCGCCGAGGTCCTGCCAGCGCGCGTGGCCGCCCTTGCTGGCCGCCAGCGTCTCGATGGCGAGCCCGCCGCCCTCGGGGCGCCGCGCCACCGCCACCATCGTGACCTTGTCGCCGCGGTGCACCAGCTCCTTCGCCAGCGAGAGGAAGGTCTCGACGAGGCGATCGAGCACCTCCTCCACGCCCACGGCGTCCTCCAGCATGCGACCGGCGGGCAGGTACGCGTCGAGCGCGAGGACGATGGTGCGCGTGCTGACCTCGCGGGTCTCCGGCTGGCGCAGCGTGAGGTGGCCCGAGCGGATGGAGAGCTTCCAGTGGATGCGACGCGTGTCGTCCCCCGAGGCGTACTCGCGGAAGCGGAAGTGGTCCTCCGTCGCGAAGCGGTGCGGGCGTGTGAGCACGTCGGGCGACTGCTGGCGGCTGCGGGGCGGCTCGCGGATGTCGAGGGCGCGGAAGCGCGGGAGCACCTTGAGCTCGGCGACGGCGAGGCTCGCGAGGCTGATGCGCGTGAGGCCGAGCATGTCCTGGTAGTAGATCTCGGCGGGGCCGAGCTGGTAGAGGCCGCGCGGCGTGACGCGGAGGCGCCCGCCCACCGTGAGCTCGTCCCGCCGGGCCCCCGCGCCGACGGCGTAGCGGCTGGTGGTGCCGAGCCGCGCCGGGAGGTTGTCCTCGACCAGCAGGTAGAAGCCCGGCGGCACCGGCACGCGCCGGAAGGTGAAGCGCTCCTCGGCGAGCTCGCCCGCGAGGATCACGGCGGGGACCATCTCGCGGGAGATCGACCCGCGTCGCTTCACGCCGCCCTCGAAGGCGCCAACGAGGAAGGTGGAGAGGAACGAGGTCCCGCCGACCGTCGCGTAGAAGAGCAGCAGGGACAGCACCGCGAGCACCGAGAGGCTGGCCCACTGCGCCGCGAGCGCGCACACGACGAAGGAGAGCCCGGTCACGAGCACGGCCCAGCCGCGCGGCGTCACGATGCGGACGTGGCGGTGCAGCGCCGCGATGGCGGTCTCCGCGTCGAGGCGGCCGGAGGCGCGCAACATGCGGGCTTCGCGGCTGACCTTCAGGATCACGCCGAGCAATTGGAACAGGAACGCCGGGGCGATGACCAGCGCGGCGAGCGCGAGCATCACCCACATCGTCTCGGCGACCTCGCTCACCTCGAAGAAGAGCGCGGCGAGAAAGCCAATGACGAACGGCAGGACGAACATCCCGCCGAGGTGCCAGGCGATGCCGAGGAGGTGGCGGATCACAAGAGCGGCACCTTCTCGAGCACGCTCTGGACGTAGCCGACGCCCACCTCGTCCCCGCTCACGATCATGCGGTGCGCGAGGACCTCGGGGGCGAGCGCGCGCACGTCCTCCGGCGTCGCGAAGTCGCGGCCCTGCGTGAGCGCGTGCGCCTGGGACACACGCGCCAGCATGATCATCGCGCGGGGCGACGGCGGGGCCAACACGCGCGCGTCCGACCGCATCGCGCCGGCGAGGCTCACGAGATAGCGCTTCATCTCGGTGGAGAGGAACACCTTCGTGACGAGGTCCTGCCACTGGAGGAAGGTGTCACGGTCGATGATGGGCGTGAGCTCCTCGACCGGGGGGCGCCCGCCGAGGTGCACGTCGAGCATCGCCATCTCGGCGTCCGGGCTGGGGAAGCCCATCGAGAGCTGCATCGTGAAGCGGTCGAGCTGGGCGGCCGGCAACGCGTAGGTGCCGTCGTGGTCGAGCGGGTTCATCGTCGCGATGGTGAGGAACGGCGGCGGGAGCTTGTGTGTCACGCCCTCGACCGTGCACTGGCCCTCTGCCATGACCTCGAGGAGCGCGGATTGGGTCTTCGGGGTGGCGCGGTTCAGCTCGTCCGCCAGCAGCAGGTGGGTGAACACCGGGCCGGGCTGGAACGTGAATTGTTTTTGGCGCAGGTCGAAGACGTTGGTGCCGGTGATGTCCATCGGCAACAGGTCCGGCGTGAACTGGATGCGCCGGAACTCGCACGCGAGCGTGGCCGCGATGGCGCGGGCGAGCATCGTCTTGCCGGTGCCGGGCACGTCCTTGAGGAGGATGTGCCCCTTCGCGATCATGACGAGGAGGACCTTGAAGATCACGTCGTCCTTGCCGAGGATCACCTTGCCGACGTTGGCGCGGGCGGCGGCGAATTGTTCGACGAAGCGGGCGGTCGCGTCGGCGAGGGCGGGGTCGCGGCGGGGCGGGGCGTGCAGCACGGGGGCTCCGGAGGCGGACGAATTATCGCACGGACGCCCGGTCGGCCGGAGGCACCGGCACTTCCGCCGCCCGCGCCGCGCTCAACGCACCAGCAGCCGCCGGAACGCGCGCCCGAGCTCGGCCATCGCGCTGGTGTCGTGCTGCGCGGTCTTCTTGAGCGGCACGTTCCACGCCCGCGCGTACTCCGCGAGCACGCGCAGCTCGCTGCCGTCGGCCTCGTGGTCGCACAGCGCCAGCCGCCGCATCGCCTCGAGCACCGCCACCGGGTCGGCCACCGGACCGAGCTCGTTGGGGCGCCACACGCGAAGGTCCTCGTCGGGGAGCGGGGGCGCGCCGAGGCGCTGGAGCGCAGCGTCGAGAAAACGTTTCTCCGCCGGTCGGATCTGGCCGTCCGCCAGCATCACGCTCGCGAGGGCGCGGCCGATGTCGCGGGGGTCGGCCACGGGCGCACGGACGGGCGCTTTCACAGGTTCGGGCTCCATCTGCCTGGGACGGGGCGCCGCCCCGTAACGCCCCGCCAGGGGGGTGCCCCCTGGACCCCCGGGCAGCACCTCACCGCCCGGCCCCCCGCCCACGCGCAGGCCCGGCGCCACTTCGTCGTCCCCCGCGCGCCCGCCCTGCATCGCGGGGAACAACCACGCGATCACGTCGAAGCCGGTCTCGACGCGCTCCCCCGCGAGCACCCCGCGCGCGATGGCCGCGGGGTCCCGCCCGTTGAAGTTGGCGACGGCGAAGACGTGCACGTCCCGCTCGGCCTCCTCGGCGGCCCAGCGCGTGAGCGCCTCGATGACCTCGGCCTCGTCCACGAAGGGGTGCCCGAAGCGCACGACCTCGCCGAGCTCGGTGGTGTACCCGCACAGGCGGCAACGGCCCTCCAACGCGACGCCGATCCGCTCGCTAGGGTCGAGCAGCTCGACCAGCGCCGACTCCACGCGGCAGTGAGGGCAGTCGGAGAGGACCTGCGTGGCGCCGCGCATGCTCAGCGCCCCTCGCCGTGGTGCTTCCGGGCCCGTGTCGACTTGGCCGCAGCCGCCGGCGGGCGCTGGTACACTTGCGTGCCGTCGAGCCACGTTTGTGTCACCCGGACGTCGGACAGCTCCGCCGCGGCCACCTCCATCGGATCGCTGAGCAGCACGATGAAGTCGGCGCGCTTCCCAACCTCCAAGGAGCCGCTGTACGCCTCGGAGAAGGAGGCGCGTGCGCCCTCGGAGGTGTAGGCGCGGATCGCGGTCTCCACGCTCACCACCGAGTCGGGCGTGAGCACGGGGCCGCGGTCCGAGTAGGGGTTCTGGCGTGTCACCGCGGCCTCGATGGCCTCGAACGGGTTCTGGGAGGAAACCGACCAATCCGACCCACCGACGTAGGTCCCCCCGGCCTCCACCACGGGCCCGATGGGGTACAACCACTCCGACCGCTCCTCCCCGATCACGGGCCAAGTGAGCTCCTGGATGTAGCTGTCGGGCCAGGCCCACACGGCCTGGAAGTCCGCGTACACACCCAGCTCCGCGAAGCGGGGGATGTCGGCGGGGTCGATCACCTCGAGGTGGGCGGCGAGCGGGCGGCGGTCGCGCGGGCCGTTCTCGGCGTCCACCGCCGCCACCGCGTCGAGGAACTGGCGCACCGCGCCGTCGCCGATGGCGTGCGCGTGGAGCTGGAAGCCCGCGGCGTCGAGCTCGACGCCGAGCCGCTGCAGGTCGGCGTCGGTGAAGTAGGGCGCGCCGTTGCCGCCGTCCTCATAGGGCTCGAGCATCACGGCGGTCTGGGATTCGATGATGCCGTCGAGGTACAGCTTGGCGGCGTTCACGGCCACCCGCGGCGAGCCATACTCCACCTCCCACGCGGATAGCTGCGCGACGGCGTCCGTGGCGCCGGGGCTCACCTCGACCGCGCCGAAGACCCGCACGGTGAGCTCTCCCTTGGCGTCGGCCCGCGCGTAGCCGTCGAGCATCCAGTCATCGACGTTCGCGTCGACCACGCTCACCAGCCCGTAGCTGTTGGCCTCCTCCTGCGCGTTCTTCAGGCCCTGGTCGACCGTGCTCTCCGCGTAGGGCGGGATGAGGCTGTCCACCAGGGTCATCGCACCTTCGAGCAGGATCCCGGTGGGGGCGCCGTCCGCGTCGCGCTCGATGGTGCCATCGCTCGGGTCGGGCGTGGCGGCGGTGATGCCGGCCTCGGCGAGGGCGAGGGTGTTGGCGAGCCCGATGTGCGCGTCCGCCGAGTAGACGTAGGCGGGGCGGTCGGACACCACGACGTCGAGCGTGGCCGCGGTGATCGTGCCGTAGAACGACGACGTGTCCCACCCGCCGCCCTGCACCCAGGCCTCGTCGGGGTGCGCGTCCGCCCACTCCCGCACCGTGGCCTGGAGCGCCTCGACCGTGAGGGCCGCGTAGAGGTCGACCATCAAGAGGTCGGCCCCGCTCCAGATCAGGTGGGTGTGTGCGTCGTGAAAGGCCGGAAGCACGGTGAGCCCGCCGAGCTCGACCACCTCGGTGTCGAGGCCGATGTACCGCGACGCGTCATCCCCCAGGTAGAGGATCACCCCGTCGGTCACCGCCATCGCGTTGGCGGTGGTGCTCGCGGCGTCGAACGTGCGGAGGAGCCCCCCCAGCACCACGAGGTCGGCGGGGGGCTCGGCGCAGGCGAGGAGGGCGAGGAGCATCGCGGCACCTTAGCGCGGGCGCGCGACCCCTACTCGCAGCACTCCACCGAGTACTTCACGTAATCGGAGAACGGGCCGTTCCAGGTCGCGCCGCCGTCAAAGGAGCCGCGGTAGGTCACGCTGGTGCCGGCGGTGTCCCACGTGGCCTGGGAGCCGCTGACCGGCGCCCACACGATCCAATACGTCGTCCCCGCGGTGAGCGGCAGGCACGTCGACAGATCGGCGCCCTGCCAATCGTTCGCGCGGTCGAGCGACCACGACCCACTGTCCAGCTCGACGTCCGGCTGGCTGAGCGCGGCGTCGTCCGACCAGATGGCGATGGTGTTCGTGCCGCTGCCCTCGCCGGTGAACACCTCGAGGCGGGCCACGTCCACGTCGCTCGCGGGGGTGTACTCCATGCCGAGGAGCAGGCCGGGGCCGCCCATCGAGGTGCCGTCGATGTAGGTGGCGCCGGTGTTGGCACCGTCACACACGGAGGTGGTCGTGCCGGTGTCACCCGTGTCACCCGTTTCGCCGCCGCCCCCGCCGCCGGTATCGGTATCGGTGTCACCGCCGCCGCAGTCCTCGTCGGTCTCGCCGTCGCAGTCGTTGTCGATCGCGTCGTCACAGACCTCGGCGGCGGCGGGGTTCACCAGCACGGCGGCGTCGTCACAGTCGGTGGCGTCGGTGCCGTAGCCGGCGGGCTCGTCGCACGCGAGGGCGGAGGCGCGGGCGTCCCCGTAGGTGTCGCTGTCGGCGTCCGCGTACCACACGATCATGCCGGTGGCGTCGGTGCTGGCGTCAGCGTCGTCGGCCGCGTCGTCGCAGTCCTCGTCGACGTTCGCGTCGTCGCACACCTCGGGCGCGCCGGGGTTCACGGCGCCGTTGGTGTCGTCGCAGTCGTCCCCGAGGCCGACGTAGCCCTCGGCGGCTTCACACGCGACGGTGGGGAACGAGGGGTCTCCGTGGCCGTCGAGATCGGCGTCCGGGTAGGTCGTCAACGCGTCCACCGCGTCGTCGTCGACGAGGGTGTTGCAGTCGTTGTCGAGCCCGTCGCAGAGCTCGGTGCCGCCGGGGTTGACGGACATCTCGGCGTCGTCACAGTCGGTGCCGTCGAGGACGTAGCCGCCCGGCGCGTCGCACGAGAACACGGCGTCGGCGGGGTCCCCGTAGCCGTCGCCGTCGTTGTCCGGGTACCAGGTCTGGCCGTCGATCGTGTCGTCGTCCACGAGGCCGTTGCAGTCGTTGTCGACGCCGTCGCAGAACTCGGGCGCCTCGGGGTGCACGTCCTTGAGGCTGTCCTCGCAGTCGATGGAGGCGTCGTAGCCGTCGTTGTCGGCGTCGACCGCGACCTTGCTGACGGAGACGTCCGGGCCGCACGCGGCGAGGAGGGCGAGGGAGAGCAGGAGGGTGCGCATGGGCGACAATGTACGTCACCGATTGTCGGCGCGCGACACCCACCGGGGTTCGCCCTCGGCGAGGGGTGCACCACCCGGACGCGCGAGGGGGCGTCACCCGAAGGGCGGAGACCGGCGCCGCGCCGGGCTCCGTCGGGCGGCCGCCGCCCGATAGCACCCGGCCGGCGAAGCCGGCGCGCCCCGAACCCTACGCTACGGAACCCTACGCCGCGTTCTCGTCCGGCGAGCCCATCCCGAACGCCGTCTTCAGCATGTTCAGGCTCGGCTTCTCGTCGTTGTAGAAGAGGAAGGAGAACAGGCTGGAGGCGGAGGCGTACTTGTACACGTCGCGCCAGGACTTGATGGTCTCGAGGTGCCGCGCCAGGGTGATGGGGCGGAAGTAGAACTCGCGGTAGAACTGGCGGTGGAAGCTGACGATGTCCTCGGGCTCGAGGCCCCAGGGCACGAAGGTGGGCTCCCAGAAGCTCTTCTCGTCGGTCGACTCGTTGATGAGGCGGCCCCACTTGCTGCCTTCGCGCTCCCAGATCTCCATCTGCGGCGTCTTGGGGAGCAGGGTGTTGATCTGCACCGTCACGTCGTGGAGGGGGATGGTCTTGGCAAAATCGATGGACTCGCGGATGGTCTCCTTCGTGTCGGGCATGTGGCCGACGATGAAAAAGGCCTTGGGGCGGAGGCCGACCTCGTGCGCGGCGGTGATGGCCGCGCGGATCTTCTCCTTGGTGATGCCCTTGGAGATGAAGTCGAGCACGCGGTCGGAGCCGGACTCGATGCCGAAGCGGGTGCGCCAGCAGCCGGCGTCCTTCATGCGCTGGAGGAGCTCCTTGTCGACGACCTCGACGCGGGAGCTGCAGGTCCACGAGACCTTGGAGGCGATGTCGCGGCGGATGAACTCGTCCATGATGCCCATCACGCGCTTCTTGGAGGCGCAGAAGAGCGAGTCGACGAAGGCGATGTCCTTGGCGCCGAAGTCACGGGCGAGGTGCTCGACCTCGTCTGCGATGTACTCGGGCGAGTGGCTGCGGTAGCCGGACTTGGACTTCTGGCAGAAGGCGCAGGCGTGGGGGCAGCCCCGGGAGGTCATCATCGCGAACTTGGGCGAGGCATGCTCGTCGATCGGGATGGGCCGGTAGAGGTTCTGCGGGAGCAGGTGCCGCGCCGGGAACGGCAGGCGGTCGAGGTCCTTGAAGCGGGGGCGCGCGGGCGTGAAGTGGAGGACGCCGTCCGGCTTGCGGAAGCAGATGCCCTGCACGTCCTCGAGGGTCTTGCGGCCGGCGTAGGCCTCGCACAAATCCGCCATGGTGTGCTCGCCCTCGGAGAGGACGCCCACGTCGAAGTAGGAGTGGCTCATGGCCTCCTCCGGCAGCAGAGTGACGTGGTAGCCGCCGAGGACGACGGGGATGTCGGGCAGGGCGCCCTTGAGCGCGGCGCCGAGCATCTTGGTCGTCTCGAAGACGACGGTGGTGGAGCCGATGCCAATCACGTCCGGGCGGGTGGCGGAGATGGCCCGCACGGTGCCGGCGACGTCGAGCAGCTCGGCCGCGGCGTCGAGCACGAACACCTTGTGCCCGCTCTGCTCGAGCACGGCCGCGATGTACAGGATGCCGAGCGGGGCGGAATTGTAGAAGAGGTAGGCGGTGACCGGGCTGACGTGCCCGTTCGCGAGCACCGAGTCGAGCGGCGGGTTGACCAGGGTGATGCGCATGGCGGAGGCCCTCTCTTCCGCACGATCTACCACGCGCTCCGTTTCGCGACAGTAACGGGCCGTACGCGCGTGCTAAGGTCGCGCCTCTTCGTAGGGAAACCGTGGCCGATCCCTCCTTCGCGGACATGCTCCTCCCCGGAGAGACCGTCGTCGCCCAGCTCTCCGGCGAGGGCCGCACGGTCGAGCGCGGGCACGGGCTGGAGCGCACCTGGTGGCAGGTCGGCCTCACGCAGCAGCGCCTCCTCGTCGTGCGGATGACGCAGGCGGCCGGCACCGACCGCTGGGACGTGATCGCGCGCCTCGCCGGGGCCCGCGCCGCCGTGCAGATCGCGCACTTCCCGCGCACCGCGACGGACACCGCCCGCCTCACGATCGACGGCTCGGGCGACCGCATCGTCTTCGTCGACGTCGACCGCCCGCCGGTGCTCCCGCAGGTGGCGCCCTTCCTCACGGCGTGGGGCAAGCCCATAGCGGGCGGAGACACCGTCGCGGGGGTCGAGCTCGACACCTACAACGACCAGGGCGGGGCCGGGCAGAAGACGTTCCTGTACCTCGCCGGGGCGATGTTCGTGTTCTTCCTGCTCTGTTGCGGGTGCATGGGCGCGGCGGGCGTGGCGCGGACGCTGTACTACATGGCCCTGGGCATGGGCTGAGTCAGGCGTAGAGCCCGTCGATCACGTCCGCGTAGGTCTGGGCGATGATCCGGCGCTTCAGCTTGAGGGTGGGCGTGAGCATGCCGTTGTCGACGGAGAGCGGCTCGGGCAGCCACGCGAAGCGCTTGATCTGCTCGAAGGGGGCGAGGTGCGCGTTGGCCTCGCGCACGCGGAGCTCGCCGGCGGCCTGGAGCGCGGCGCGGTCCATCCCCTTGGTGTGGTCGGGGTCCGGCGCGAAGAGGGCGACGAGGTAGGGGCGGTCGGTGCCGATGACCACGGCCTGCCCGATGGCGCCGCCCTCGAGGCGCTTCTCGATGTTGACGGGCGGGATGTTCTTGCCGCCGCTGGTGACGAGGAGCTCCTTCTTGCGGTCGACGATCTTGAGGAAGCCGTCGTGCAGCTCCCCGATGTCGCCGGTGCGGAAGAAGCCGTCGGGGGTGAACGCGGCGGCGGTCGCGACGGGGTCGTTCCAGTAGCCGGTGAAGAGGCCCGGGCCGCGCACGAGCACCTCGCCGTCGGGCTCGAGCTTCAGCTCCACCCCGTCGAGGGGCTTGCCGACGGTGCCGAAGCGGAAGTCGTCCGGGCTGTTGACCGTGGCGGGGGCGCAGGTCTCGGAGAGGCCCCAGGCCTCGCAGACGGTGATGCCCATGGCGTGGAAGAAGCGGCCGACCCCGGGGTCGAGGCGGGCGCCGCCGACGGCGAAGAGGCGGAGGTTGCCACCGAAGCGCTCGCGGATCTTTCTGAACACGACCCGATCCGCGAGGGCCCACTTCCACGCGGTGAGCGTCGAGACGGGGCGCTTCTCCTCGAGGGCGCGGGAGCGGTCGAGCCCGGCGGCGATCGCCTCGGCGAAGATGCGCTGGCGGAGGGGCGAGCTCGCGGCGACACGGGCCTCGATCCCCGCCTTGATCTTCTCCAACATGCGCGGGACCGTCGCGATGACGGACGGGCGCGCGAGCGGGAGGACCTCGGCCACGCGGTCGATGGAGGGGCAGAAGTGGGCGGTCACGTCTTCGAGGAGGCCGCGGTAGGCGACCATGCGCTGGAGGGAGTGGGCGAGCGGGAGGAAGATGATCGAGCGTTCGCCGGGCTTCATCGGGATGGGCGCCATCGAGGCGAGGCACACGGAGAGCATCGCCGCGTGGGTGATGACGGCGCCCTTGGGATCCCCCGTGGTGCCGGAGGTGTAGAAGACGGCGCACGGGGCGTCGGCGGGGACGGCGCGGGCGCGGGCGCGGAAGGCCGCGAGGTCGACGGCGGTCTCGGGGAAGTCCCAGCGGCGGACGACCAGATCGGGGAGGTCCGCGAGGGCGGGGGCGAGGCGGACGACGTCGTTCTGGGACTCGACGAGCAGGACCTTGGCGCCGGAGTGGCCGAGCTGGTAGCGCACGGCCTCGGGGCGGAGCGTCGGGTAGATGCCGACGGAGACGGCGCCGATGCAGAGCGTGGCGAAGTCGGCGTCGAGCCAGTAGGGATGCGTGTTTCCGAGGATGGCGACGCGGTCGCCGGGGCCGACGCCGAGGGCCCGGAGCGCGTCCGCGGTGGAGGCGACGCGGGCCTCGACCTGCCGCCAGGTGAGGGAGGCCCACGCGCCCTTACCTCCGGGTTGGACGGCCTCGAAGTGGACGGCCGGGGCGTCCGCCGAGCGGGTGAACTTGTCGACGAGGGTCGAGGCGAGGGTCGGCATGTTTCATTCTCACCGATCCGTTAGGTCCGCAGGAGATGCCCGCCACTGCCTTCGTGCTCGCCGCCGGCCTCGGCACCCGCCTCCGGCCCCTCACGCTCACCACCCCGAAGCCGCTCCTCCCCGTGGGCGGCGTCCCGATGCTGGACCACGTGCTCGCGCACCTGCGGCGGCACGGGCACGAGGAGGTCATCGTCAACGCCTACTGGCTCGCCGACCAGATCGTGGCGTGGGCCGAGGGTAAGCCGGGCGTGACCGTGAGCGTCGAGGCCCCCGAGGTCCTCGGCACCGGCGGCGGCCTGAGGCACGCGGCGCGCCTGCTCGCCGACCGCTTCGTCGTCGTGAATGGGGACATCCTCTCCGACATCGACCTCGGTGCCCTCTGGGCGGTCGACGCCCCTGCCGTCATGGCGCTGCGCGCGCAGCCGACCCCCCTGCACACCGGCGTGGCCCTCGACGCGGCGGGCGTGGTGCGCGGCATCACGAAGGTCGTCGGCGTCGGGGATCCCGCGCTGCACTTCACCGGCGTGCACGTCCTCGATCGCGACGTGCTGGCCCTCGTCCCGCCCGGCGAACAGTGCATCGTCCGCACCGCATACCGCGCGCTCGTGCCGACGGGCCTCGTGCGCGGCGTGGTCCACCCCGGCGCGTGGACCGACATCGGCACCCTCGCCGAGTACGAGGCCGTGCGCGCGGGGCTCGCCGGGTGATCTCGGTCGTCGTGCCGGTGCTGGACGAAGCCGTCGTGTTGCCGAGTCTGCTGGCGTCCCTCGGAGAGGTAGACGAGATCGTGGTCGTGGACGGCGGGAGCGCGGACGCGACGTGCGCGATCGCGGCGGCGGCGGGCGCGCGGGTGGTGCGCACGGCGCGCGGGCGGGGCGCGCAGCTCCAGGCCGGGGTGGTGGCGGCGCGCGGGGACCTGCTGTGGTTCCTCCACGCGGACACCGGGGTGCCGGCCGGGGCGGTGGCGGCGCTGCGGGCGGCGAGGGCCGAGTGGGGCT
>CAJBVW010000408.1 GCA_903959175.1 uncultured Pseudomonadota bacterium | reverse complement strand
GCGGCCGGAGGGGGGCGGCGGCGCGGGCGCGGTGAACACGAGGGCGCGGGCGCCGTCGGGGGTGAGCGCCACGGTGCCGGCGACGGTGCGCTCGGCCGCGACCGTCGCGAGCGCGGGGAGCGTGACGCCGTCGCCGAGGGGGCGCTGGTGGGGCGGCTCGTCGTTCGGCAGGGGGCGCGGGATCTGGCGGGCGCCGGGCGCGCCCCACATGCGCGACGCGCCGATGCCGTTGCCGGCCACGAGGCGAAACCCGATGGCGTCGAAGCGGATGCGCGTGGTGCCGGCCCCCGCCGGCGCCGTCTCGCGGAACACGAGCTCGCCCACGGGGAAGTCCCACACCTCGAGCGTCACGACGCGCGCCGCGCCCTCGCCGCTCTGGATCGCGGCCGCGAGCTGCTGGCCGTCGGGGGAGAAGTCGAGGTCGATGACCTGTCCCGCGGAGAAGCGCAGGGTCTCCTTGGCGATCCACTGCTTCGTGTCCCAGATCTCCACGCGCCCGTTCCCGCGCCCGACGGCCACGCGGGGGTTCACGGGGTCGAAGGCGGCGGACCACGCCGGGGTGCCGCGCAGCCCGCGCACGAGCCGGCCGGAGCGCGTGTCGACCACGGCCACGCCGTTGCTCCCGGTGCTCGCCGCGACGAGCGGGCCGCGCGCCTGGAAGCGAAGGTGCACGATGGGCCCGAGGTCCGGGTTGCGCGTCCATTTCTTCGCGCCGCTCTTCGGGTTGCGCCCCTCCAGACGCCCGTCCGCGTAGCCGTACACCAGCATGTCCGCGTCGCCGAGCACCATCGCGCTCACGTCACGCCCGGCCGTCGAGAGGAGCGATTGCCCCGACCCGTCCCACACGCACACGCGCCCGTTCGTGTAGCGCACGCCGATGACGCCGTTGTCCCGACCCACGCTCATGTCGACCGGCGCGGTGCCGTCGCCGACCCCGCACACCTGCCGGTTCTTGACCTGCCCGCGCTCGTCCAGGAGCACGGCGCCGTCGGGGTCGATCGCGAGCATGCGCGCGCCGTCGGAGGTGTAGCCGACCACATGCGCCGCGAGGTCCCGCAAGGGGAGCGTCCGCGCCACTTCCTGGCCTTCGAGCAGGGTGAACGGCGCGGGGGCGCTGAAGCCGGGGTCGATCGGCAGCAACCGGCGACCTTCCGTCGCGTCGGGCGCGGCCGGGTCGGCGGGGCCCGCGGCGGCGGCGCCGGTGGGGTCCGTCGCGGCGGGGGCCGCGAGCGCGAGCCGGGTCACGACGAAGAGGCTGCCTGCTCCGATCCACACCTTGCGCACCGCGGCCTCCGCTCGAGCGGTGCGGGGGTAGCACCGTGGCGCCCTTCTGGCGAGGACCGGCGGCGAGGGCGGGGAGCTCCGTTCAGCGCGGCGCGATCAGGGGCACCATCACCAGCTCCGGGATCACGTAGCGGTCGGACTTGAGCGCGACCTCCACCACGGACTCGGCGACCTCCGCCGCCTGCATGAAGTCGCGGCTCGGATCGACGTGGTCGGGGAACGGGTAGTAGTCCATCGCCCGCCAGAACGGCGTGTCGATGCCGCCGGGGCACACCGTCGTGACCTTCACGCCGTACTTCTCCGCTTCGAGCCGCAGCGTGCCGGAGAACCCGTTGACCGCCCACTTCGTCGCGCCGTACACCGACTCGTTCGGCAGGTGCAGCTTGCCGGCGATCGAGCTGATGTTCAGGATGAGGCCGCTCCGCTGCGCCTTCATCACCTTGAACGCCGCGATCGAGCCGTGGATGAGGCCCTTCACGTTGGTGTCGATCATCAGGTCGATGTCGTTCTCCGACATGTCCTCGACCGGGCCGTAGATCGCCAACCCCGCGTTGTTCACCATGATGTCGAGCCGGTCGTACTCGGCCATCGCGGCGTCCACGAGGCGGTGGCACTCGTTGCTGCTGCGCACGTCGGTCTGCACGGCGATGGCGTCCCCCAGGGAGCGCGCCAGCTCGTCGATCTCGGGGGTGGTGCGCGCGCCGAGCACGAGCGAGGCCCCCTGGGCGGAGAAGCGCTCCGCGAGCGCCCGACCGAGGCCGCGCCCCGCGCCGGTGATGCAGACGACCTTGCCTTCGAGCGGCTTCTTCATGGGGGGCTCCTCCCCTCCGACTAAGCCGGCGCAGCCGCAGATGCCCGGCGGTCGGCCGGCCCCGCGGGCCGCGCGCGGCGGTTCGCCCGACTTCCCAGGTTAAGCCCCCGCCATGTCCGCCCCCCTCACCGCCGTCGTCCTCGCCGCCGGGCTCGGCACGCGCATGCGTTCGCCGCTCGCCAAGGTCCTCCACCCCCTCCTCGGCCGCCCGATGGTCAGCTGGGTGGTGCACGCCCTCCAGGAGCTCGGCGCCGACGTGATCGTCGTCGTCAACCACCAGGAGGACGCCGTGCGCGCCGCCCTCCCCGGCTGCCGCTTCGCCCGCCAGTCCGCCCCCCTCGGCACGGGGGACGCCCTCCGCGCCGCCCTCTCGCTCCTCCCCGAGTCCGGCCCGGTGCTCGTCACCGCGGGCGACACTCCGCTCCTCACCGCCGCCGCCCTCCGTCGCGTCTTCGAGGCGCACGCCGCCGGGTCGGGCCCGGTCACCGTCGCCAGCTTCGAGGTGAGCGACCCCACGGGGTACGGGCGGATCGTCCGGGATCCTTCCTCTGGGGACAGGGGGGCTCCGCCCCCCCGTAACGCCCCCCCGAGCCACGTCGGGGCCGACGGCGGCGGCACCGTCCGCATCGTCGAGCAGTCGGAGTGCTCCCCGGAACAAGCCGCGATCACCGAGGTCAACAGCGGGGTGTACGTCTTCGACGCCGCCCACCTCCGCGCCGCCCTCCCCGCGCTCCGGCCGCACGCCCCCAAGGGTGAATTCTACCTGACCGACCTCGTGACCGGCCCCGCCACCGTCGTGAGCGGATTTGACGCCGCGCTCTTCGGGGGCGTCAACGACCGCGCCGCCCTGGCCGACGCCCGCGCCGTGCTCCGCCGCCGCATCAACCGCGCGTGGGCGCTCGCGGGGGTCGACTTCGCCGACCTCGACGGCGCCATCGTCGAGGCCGGGGTGACCCTGCATCCCGACGCGAGCGTGGGCCTCGGCGCCATCCTCGCCGGGACGTCGGACATCGCCGGCGCGGTCGGCCCCCACTGCGTCGTGACCGACACGACGATCGCCGCCGGCGCCGTCCTCCACGCCAACTCCGTCGCGACCGGCGCAGTGCTCCACGCGGGCGCCGAGGCCGGCCCCTTCGCGCGGCTGCGGCCCGGCGCGGTGCTCGAGGCCGACGCGCGCGTCGGGAACTTCGTCGAGGTGAAGAACGCCACCGTGCGCCGCGGCGCCAAGGCCAGCCACCTGACCTACCTGGGCGACGCCGACATCGGCGCCGGCGCCAACATCGGCGCGGGCACGATCACCTGCAATTACGACGGCTTCGGCAAGCACCGGACCACCATCGGCGCGGGGGCCTTCATCGGGTCGAACACCGCGCTCGTCGCGCCGGTGACCGTCGGCGCGGGCGCGATCGTCGGCGCGGGATCGACCATCACGGCGGACGTGCCGGACAACGCCGTCGCGTTGACGCGCGCGCCGCAGAAGGTGCTGCCCGGGGTCGCCGAGAAGCTGCGCGCACGCTACCGCGCCCAGAAGGAGGCCGCGAAGTGAGCACAGACGGGACGACCGAGGGACACGTCCACCCGCTGCTCGCCGGCCTCAACGACGAACAACGGCGCGCCGCCGCCACCATCCACGGGCCCCTGCTCATCCTCGCGGGCGCCGGCTCGGGGAAGACGCGGGTGCTGACCCGTCGCATCGCATACCTGCTTGAGAACGGCGTCCGCCCGTGGAACATCCTGGCGGTCACCTTCACCAACAAGGCCGCCGGCGAGATGAAGGAGCGCGTCGGGCACCTCGTCGGGGAGGGCGGAAAGGACATCTGGGTCAGCACCTTCCACTCGACCTGTGTCCGCATCCTGCGTCGTGACATCACGCCCCTCGGCTACGACCGCGGCTTCGTCATCTACGACGACGACGACCAGGTCCGGGTGCTCAAGGGCATCCTCGCCGAGCTCAAGCTCGACCCGAAGCAGCACCCGCCGTCGATGTTCCGCCAGCTCATCGACCGCGCCAAGAACGCGATGAAGGGCCCCGCCGAGGCCGAGGGCGCCAACCACCACTTCAAGAAGGTGTACCAGCTCTACACCGACCGCATGAAGGCCGCCTCCGCCCTCGACTTCAACGACCTCGTCAACAAGGTCGTCGAGCTCTGGCAGAAGCACCCCGACGTGCTGGAGCGCTGGCGCAACAAGTTCCGCTACGTCCTGGTCGACGAGTACCAGGACACCAACCCCGCGCAGTACGCGCTGGTCAAGCTCCTGTGCGACCACGGCGAGCGCAACCTCGCCGTCGTCGGTGACGACGACCAGTCGATCTACAGCTTCCGCGGCGCCGACATCCAGAACATCCTCGACTTCGAGAAGGACTTCCCGAACGCCACGGTCGTACGGCTGGAGCAGAACTACCGCTCCACGCAGACCATCCTCGACGCCGCCTCGGCCCTCGTGAAGCGGAACACCCAGCGCAAGGACAAGACGCTCTGGACGGACGCCGACCGCGGCAGCCCGATCCGCGTGCTCCGCGCGGAGGACGAGAACGACGAGGCCCAGCGCGTCGTCGCCGAGATCCGGCGGCACTTCGGGCGCGGCCGGCGCCCGGCCGACCTCGCCATCATCTACCGGACCAACGCGCAGAGCCGCCCGTTCGAACAGGCGTTGATGCAGGCGAAGATCCCGCACGTGCTCGTCGGCGGCAAGAAGTTCTACGAGCGCCGCGAGGTGCGGGACCTCCTCTCCTACCTCAAGCTCATCGTGAACCCCGCGGACGACATCGCCTTCGCTCGCGTCATCAACACGCCCACGCGCGGCCTCGGCGACAAGGCCGTGCAGCAGATCGCGGACGAGGCCACGCGCCTCGGCGTGCCGCTGCGGGTGGCCGCGCGCAACCTCGGGCAGTCGAGCGGGCGCGTCGGCAACGCCCTCGCCGCGTTCTCGATGATGATGGACACCTTCGAGCGGATGGCCGTGCTCATCCCGCCGGAGGAGCTCGTCGCGATCGTCGCCGACAAGACCGGCTACCGCGCCGAGCTCGAAGCGGAGAAGACCGACGAGGCCGCCGGCCGCCTCGAGAACATCGAGGCCCTCTGCAAGGCCGTGCTGGAGGACGTCCCCGCCACGGAGGACCCCGACGGCGTCAACGGCGCGCCCCCCGACGGCCCGCCGATGCCCATGGACAAGCTGCGCGCCTTCCTCGACCGCGTGTCGCTCACCGGCCAGGCGGACGAGCTCCCCGACGAGGGCCAGGGCGCCGTCACGCTCCTCACCGCGCACCTCGCGAAGGGCCTCGAGTACCCGGTGGTGTTCGTGGTCGGGCTCGTGGAGAAGTGTTTCCCCCACGCGCGCGCCGAACGCGACGACGAGATCGAGGAGGAGCGCCGCCTCGCCTACGTCGCGATCACCCGCGCACGCGAGGAGCTCACGCTCACGATGCCCGGGCGCCGGCTCGTGCGCCCGCCCGCGGGCTCGGAGCAGCGGGAGGCGCGGTGGATGCAGACCGACCCCTCCCGCTTCCTCGACGAGCTGCCGCGCGCCGTGCTCTCCGGCGAGGTCCCCGCCGCGCGCGCCGAACGCGGCGGCTTCGGTGGGGGCTTCGGCGGCGGCTTCCGCGCCCCCGCGCCGCCCACCCCCCCGTCCCGCCCCTCCGGCATCGCCAACTGGATCCGCCCGCCGGCGCCGCCGCCGCCGCGCGCCCCGCTCCCGCCGTCCCGGCCCCTCGGCGCCCCCGCCAGCGG
>CAJBVW010000407.1 GCA_903959175.1 uncultured Pseudomonadota bacterium | reverse complement strand
GCGTGGGCGCCCACGCGGCGGCTCGCGCTGAGCGTGACGGGGGCGGTGGCGACGGGCGGCGCGCGGGCCGAGGGCGCGACGGGCGGGGCGCTGGCCCCGGGGGCCACCACGGGCGATCTCGCCGGGTTCTTCGCCCTCGATCCTGCCTCCGGTTGGGCGGGGATGGGCAGCGCCCGCTACCTCGTGGTGGACGGCCCGCGCGCGCGCGTCGCGCCCTTCGTCGCCGGCGGGGTCGGCGCCCTCGGGGAGCGCGGCGCCGTCGGTGTCGTAGGCGGGGGCCTCGCGGTGGAGGTGCCCTTCTACGACGTGGTGTTCGACCTCGCGCTCCCGCTCAGCGGGGCGGTGGTCGCGGGGGAGCTGCCGGCGTCCGTCCCGCTCGCCGTCGGCGACTTCGCGCCCCTGTTCCTGCTCTTCGAGGCGGGCTTCACCTGGCGCCTCGGCCCGTACACGACCTTCCGCCTCGGCTATGTCGCGCTCGCCACCAGCTACAGCTGGCGCTACCGCCGCGGCCCGCTCACCGTCGAGCTGACCGGGCACACCAACGTCCTGACCGCGAACGTGTCGGGACGCGTCGGCTGGGGCTTCTGACCTAGGTCGCCGCCGTCCACTTGTCGGCGCCCGGCACCGTCAGCAGCAGGTAGGACTCGGTGGTGCCGACGTCGGTGACCGCGCGCGTGCCGATGACGCCGACGCAGCAGAGCAGGAAGCCCAGCACGGTGAACAGGCCGGTGACCAGCAGGTAGACGAACAAGGTCAGACGGTTGCCGCGGGTGAGCTCCCAGGAGCGGTCGAGGGCCGCGAGGGGGCCCATGCCCTCGAGCGCGACGGCGTGGTCGCCGAGGGAGAGGCCGAGCGCGACGTAGATGGAGGTCGGCAGGGCGAGCAGCAACAGCAGCGCGACGCCGGAGCCCACCAGCACCATGTTGGCGTCCTGGACGAAGCCGACCCCGATGAGGGCGGCGCCCGGGATGGCCGCGACGACGAAGGTGCCGAAGCTGACGATGTTGAAGAGGAGGCGCCACCCGACGAGCGGGAGGAAGGCGTCGCCGCCGCCGAAGAGGAGGGGGAAGGAGTCGGTGCCGTGCTCGAGGACGTGGCGGTGCAGGCGGATCCAGCCGGGGAGGAGCCAACAGCGCACGAGGAAGGCGAAGAAGCCGACGACGGCGCCGACGGCGAGGGCGGCGAGCACCACCGCGGCCATGGCGAGGGCCTCCTCCGGGGAGCTGTCCTCCTTGACGATCGAGGAGAAGTCGCCGTTCCCGCCGCCGCCGGAGCAGGCGTCGACGAGGAAGATGGCGAAGCCGCCGACGAGGAGGCTCGCGGGCGCGCGCTGGATGGCGGCGATGCCGTGCTGGATGGCGCGGACGGGCGAGAAGGCTTCGGAGAACTCCAAGCGGCACCGGGGAGCGCCGCAGCCTACCTCATCCGAGGGGGAATGCTCGTCCGCGGACGCCGCGCTAAATGTTCGCGTGCGCTTCAACCCAGCCCTCGCCACCCTCCCGACCTACCCGACCGTCGCCCTCGATCGCGTGCGCGATCGCCTGCGTGCGGAGGGGCGGCCCGTCTACGACTTCGGCACGGGAGACCCCACAGAGCCCACGCCCGCGTTCATCCGCGACGCGATGTGCGCGTCCGTGCCGGACAACTGCCGGTACCCGACCGTCGTGGGTGAGCCCGCGGTGCGCGAGGCCTTCGCCGGCTACGCCCAGCGTCGCCTCGGCGTGACGCTCGACCCCGCGACGCAGATCCTCCCGACCTCCGGCAGCAAGGAGGCCGTCTTCCACCTGCCGCTGCTGGTGATCGACCCCTCCGCGCCCGACCGCGGCGTCGTCTTCCCCGACCCCGGCTACTCCGTCTACTACCGGGGCACCGTGCTCGCGGGCGGCGAGCCCATCCCGCAGCGCCTCTCCGGCGACTTCGTGCAGCGCGTGTGGGAGCTGCCCGAGGCCGTGCTCCAGCGCACGCGCATGGTGTGGATCAACACGCCGCACAACCCCTGCGGCGCCGTGATGACCGAGGCCGACCTGCGCCGCACCTGGGAGGTCTGCCGCGCGCACGACATCCTCCTCGTGTCGGACGAGTGCTACATGGACACCTGGTTCGACGTGCCGCCGCCGTCGATCCTGCAGGTGGCGAGCGAAGGCGTGCTCGCGATGTTCAGCCTGTCGAAGCGGAGCGGGATGACCGGCTACCGCGCGGGCATCGTCGCGGGTGACCCCGTGGTGATGAAGAAGCTCCGCGAGCTGCGTGCGAACCCCGGACTCGCGCCGCAGGACTTCGTGAACACCGCCGCCGCCGCCGCCTGGAGCGAGGACTCCCACGCGGACGCCCGCCGTCACATCTTCGCCGCCAAGCGCAAGGTCCTGACCGACTTTCTCGCCGAGGCCGGCGTCGAGGTCGTCGCGAGCGAGGCGAGCTTCTACCTCTGGGTGCGCGCGCCCGGCGGGCTCTCGGGGCTGGCCTACGCCGAGAAGCTGCTCGAGGCCGGAATCCTGACCTACCCCGGGGCCTCTTTCGCGGTGACCGACGCGGGAGACGCCTTCGTGCGCCTCGCCCTCGTGCCCGACGTGGAGACCTGCCGGGCGGCGGTCGCGGCCTGGCGCGCGATCCTCTGAGCGCCCCTCCGGCCCCCCGCGCGCGCCCGCGGCTTCAGGGGGGCACGGCGAGAGGTTAGGTCCTCACGCCCCCCGAGAGGCCCATGCCGTCCGCGACCCCGTTGAGCCCCGCCGAATTCGCGTCCCTCCGCACCGGTGTGGAGGCGGGCGACGCCGCCGCCGTCGAGGCCACCCTCGCCGCGCTCGACGCCGGCACCGTGCGCGTCGCCGAGAAGATCGACGGCGCCTGGGTCGTCAACGCCTGGGTCAAGACGGCGATCCTCGCCTACTTCCGCCTCCGCACGATGGAGACGATGGAGGTCGGCCCCTTCGAGTTCCACGACAAGATCCCCCTGAAGAAGGGGCTCGCCGCCGCCGGCGTGCGCGTCGTGCCACCGGGCACCGTGCGCTACGGCAGCTTCGTCGAGGCCGGCGCCATCATCATGCCCGGCTACGTCAACATCGGCGCGTGGGTCGGCAGCGGCACCATGGTCGACACCTGGGCCACCGTGGGGAGCTGCGCGCAGATCGGCCGCAACGTCCACCTCTCCGGCGGCGTCGGCATCGGCGGCGTGCTCGAGCCCGCGGGCGCGCGCCCGGTCATCGTGGAGGACGGCGCCTTCATCGGCAGCCGGTGCGTCATCGTGGAGGGCGTGGTGGTGGAGGAGGAAGCGGTGCTCGGCGCGAACGTCGTCCTCACGTCGTCCACCCCCATCCTCGACGTGACCGGCCCGGAGGAGGTGCGCTACGTCGGCCGCGTGCCGGCGCGCTCCGTGGTGGTGCCGGGGGTGCGGAACAAGACCTTCCCCTCGGGCGAATACGGCTTGCCGTGCGCGCTCATCATCGGGACGCGCAAGGCGAGCACGGACAAGAAGGTCTCGCTCGAGGCCGCGCTCCGGGACCACAATGTCTCCGTCTAAGGGGTCTCCGTCTGAGGGCGCCCACGCCCGCGTCGAGGCCCTGACCCTCGCGCTCTGCGCGATCCCGAGCGTCACCGGGAACGAGGCGGCATGCGCCTCCTGGGTGGAGGACACCCTGCGCCCCACCGGCCTGACGCTCTCGCGCGTCGGCAACACCGTGCTCGCGCGCGGCCCCGTCGGCGACGCGTCGGGCGCGCCCCGGCCGCTCGTGCTGCTCGTCGGCCACACCGACACCGTGCCGTGCCGCGGCGAAATGGAGCCCCCGCGGCGCGAGGGCACGCGCATCGTGGGCCTCGGCGCGAGCGACATGAAGGGCGGGCTCGCGGTGATGATCGCGCTGGCAGAGCGCCTCGACTTCGCGGCGTTGCCCTACGATGTGGGCATGGTGTTCTACGACCGCGAAGAGGGCCCCTGGGCGGAGAGCGGGCTCGGCCCCACCCTCGAGGCCGCCCCGTGGCTCACCACCGCGGCGCTCGCGTTCTGCCTCGAGCCCTCCGACAACGACGTGCAGGTCGGCTGCCTCGGCACGCTTCACGCGCGCATCGCGCTCCTGGGCCGCGCCGCGCACTCCGCGCGCCCGTGGCAGGGAGACAACGCCATCCACGCCGCCGGGCCGCTCCTCGTCGCGCTGGGCGCGCTCCAGCCGGTCGACGTGTGGTGCGGCGGGCACCTCTTCCGCGAGGTCAAGAGCGCCACCCTCGGCAGCGGCGGCCGCGCGCGCAACGTCATCCCCGACCGCTTCGAGCTCAACGTCAACTTCCGCTTCGCCCCCGGCCGCTCCCTCGCGGACGCCGAGGCCGAGATCCGCGCCCTCGTCGCCGCGAACGTGACGGGCGCCGTGGAGATCGTCATCACCGAGCGCGCCCCCTCCGGCCGCGTCGTGACGGAGAACACGCTCTTCCAGCACTTCCTCGCGCTCAACGGAAACGTCGTCACCGCCAAGCAGGCGTGGACAGACGTGGCCCGCCTCTCCGAGGTCGGCGTGGACGCCGTGAACTACGGCCCCGGCATCTCCGCGCAGGCGCACCAGGCCGGCGAGTACGCCGAGGTCGGCCTCCTCCACGCCGGCTACGACCAGCTCGCGCGCTTCCTCACCACGCCCGGACCCGTACCGTGAGCCCACGCGGGCGGAGCCCCCTGGACGGCCCGACCGAGCTCCCTCGCCCGCGCACCGTCGCGACCCCGCCCTACTGGCTCGTCGCCGCCGCCGTCCTCGTGACCCTCCCGTTCCTCGGCAAGGCCCCCGTCATCGACGAGGAGGGCTACCTCTGGATCGCGGCCCACCTCGACCCGCTGCGCCCCTACGACTGGGTCCGCACCTGGCCGCCCTACGCCGGCGACGCCTACGCCTGGGCCCACCCGCCGCTCCACATCTACTGGCTCAAGCTCTGCCAGGCCGTCGCGTCGGGGTGGGCGCTGCGCGCCGTGGCGGGCCTGCCGTGGATCGCGCTGCTCGCCTACAGCGTGGTCCGCCTCACGACGCGCGCCTGCCACCACCCCGGGATCGCCGCCGCGATCTGGCTCGCGAGCCCCATCGTCGTGCTCGGCCTGCACGACACCTGGATGATCGACCTCCCCGCGGTCGCCCTCGCCACCTTCGCCGTGGCCGCCTACCGTGAGGGCCTCGTCGACGAGGACGAGCGCTGGTTCGTCGCGAGCGGCCTCACGCTCGGCCTCGCGATCGAGACGAAGTACGCGATGGCCGCGCTCGTCCCCGTCTTCGCCGTCCACATGCTCCGCCTCGGGCCCCGGCCGCGCCTGTGGCTGGCGCTCGCGGCGGTGGTCTTCGCGGTGGAGGCCCCGCTCTGGGCGGTCTACGGGCGCCCGCACCCCTGGGAAGTGTGGGTCCACCGCGGCGAGATCGCCTCCGGTGACCTCGCCGGGCGCGTCCTCGGCACCGTGGCGCGCTGCTCGCTGCTCGCCCTCCCGCTCGTCCTGTTCCGCGCCCGCCCCGCGCTCCTCGCCGCGGGCCTCGCCCTCGCGCTGCTGGCCGTGGTCGGCGCCCGCCCCGACGAGATGCCCGTCGCCACCTCCGTCTCGTTGGTGCTCCTCGCGGGCCTCGGCGGTGGCGTGCTCGCCCGCGCGGGCGAGGCCGTCCTCAAGAGCCCCACCAAGCGCCGCAAGGGCGACCGCGGGGACCCCCTCCTCTTCGGTGCGTGGCTCCTGGCGACCGTGCTCGGCGTGGTCCTCTTCCACAACTACGCCTCCGCCCGCTACCTCCTCCCGGCCGCCGCCCCCGCCGCGATCCTCCTCACCCGGAGCGGCGAGGAGGTGCCGTGGGGCAAGGCGCTCCTGCGCGTGTCCGCGGGCGTCACCGCCATGGTGGCGCTCACCCTCGCCGTGGCCGACTTCCGCTACGCCGCCGCCACCGTCGAGGTCGCGAAGGCCGCGCTCGCGCGCGCCCCCGAGGTGGGCGTGTTCGCGGGGGAGTGGGGCTTCCGCGGCGCGATGGAGGCCGCCGGCTGGGCCCGCTACCGCGCCGACGTGCCCCCGCCGCCGGGCACCTGGGTCGTCGTGGCGAAGAACGCGAGCCCCGGCGCCGTCGACCTCGCCGCGCTCGAGCCCTACGACCACGTCGCCTCCGCCGACACCTTCGCGGTGCGCGTGGTCGACCTCGCCGTCGGCATCGGCCTCTACGCCGAGACCCTCGGCCCGCTCCCCTTCGGCCTCGGCCGCGGCCCGCTCGAGTCGGCCACGCTCTACCGGGTGCGCGGGGCGGGGGCGGGCGGGCGGGTGGATGGAGACGAGGGGGCGGCGCCGTGACGCCACGGGCCGCCGTCGCGCGCCCCGGCTACACCGCCACACCCCGCATGCCGGCCGCCCCTCCTCCCGACCGCACCGTCGAAGCCCGCTGGGACCGCGCCGAGCGCCGCTTCGACTTCTACGTCGAGGGCCCCCACCGCGCGACGCACGCCCTCGTCGGCGCCCTCGTCGCGGTGCACCTCCTCGTCGGCGTCGCCGGCCCCGCGCGGCTCAACGTGTGGTTCCGCCTCTTCGGCCCCCGCGCCGAGCCCCGCCTGCTCGGCTGGGGCGCCCGCGGGGGCGACGCCGTCGCGAGCGGCGAGGTGTGGCGCCTCGTGAGCTACGGCTTCCTCCACTGGGACCTCGTTCACCTCCTCGTCAACGCGGTGGCCCTCTTCGGCCTCGGCCGCCTCGCCGAGGTCGTGTGGGGGCCCGTCCGCCTCTACGTCCTGTTCGTCGTGAGCGTCATCGGCGGCGGCCTCCTCTCCCAGACCGCCGCGCCCGACGTCGTCTCGGCCGGCGCGAGCGGCGGCCTCTTCGGCCTCCTCGGCGCCCCTCGTCACCTTCGGCCTCCTCCGCCGCGCCAAGATGGGCCCCTCCCTCGCGGACGTGTTCGTGCGCCGCCTGTGGCCCTGGCTCGTGGTCAACCTCGTCGCCGGCGCCCTCCTCCCCTACCTCTACCAGGGCGGCGCGGCGCTGCTGGCCCGCGCCTACGTCGCCGCGCGCCCGCTCCTCACGCCCACCCTCGGCCTCCTCCCCCGCACCGTCGACTTCGGCGCCGGCCCCTCCCTCGACAACCGCGCCCACGTCGGCGGCCTCGTCGCCGGCGCCCTCGCCGCGCTCCTCCTCGGCGACCGCATCACCGACAACCATGCCCCGCGCCCCGGCGCCACCGTCGCGATGGCCGTGACGTTGACCGTCACCCTCGCGTGGGCGGCGGGGATGGTGAGCTTGCGGGGGT
>CAJBVW010000406.1 GCA_903959175.1 uncultured Pseudomonadota bacterium | reverse complement strand
TGCTTCTCAACAAGGTGTCGCTCTCGATACATCATGTAGGCTGCGAAGCACACGTTCGCGGTGAAGAGCGCATTGACGCCTGCCCCGATTGCGGCGCCAGCGACCGGCACTGCTTCAGCGAGCTTCTGCTTTGTGAGCCTGACTCCAAGCCGCTCGAAGACGCGCTGGGCAACCCGGACCAGCAGCATGTCCTCCAGCTTCTTCCATGTCACCCGTTGCGCCACGGCCTTGGTGACCTTGGCGCACTCCGCGATCAAAACCTGCTTGGCGGCCACTTCCGAGGCGCCGCTACCGGTGGCTCCAAGGCCGAGAATCAGCAGCGCGTAAACCCTCTCGTGCTCGAGCTCCGGATCGAACCCGTAGTAGACGGCGGTCTCCGCGATAGCACGAAGGTTGAGGGACAGGAGCGCCACGATGTCCACGGGGATCCCGGGGAGGCCCGCCATGCCGCAACCGAAACCTTCCGCGGTCGCGAGCAACTTGTACTTCGTTGCCATGCCCGCGATGGCCTTGTCGCAATCGCACAGGTGCAGGGCTTTCCCTTGCTGGAAGTCGTTGATATCTCGGCCCGCAACCTCCTTGAGGGCCTTTCGAATTGCGCCGACCTGCACGGTCCACGCAGCACCATCGGTGACCAGGGACAGGAACCCCTGCATGGCACTGTCGACCAGTCGCTTCAGGCCGAAGGCGTCGAGGGTCCACATCGCACCGTCCGCCGCCCATTCGAACGGCTTGCCGACGATGCCCCCGACTCGGCCCCAGAACGTCTCATCGGGGTGTTTGAACTTGTGGATCTCGGCGAGCGCGGACTCTTCGTAACGATCGAGGGTCATTCTTTAGGAACCTGTGGAGGCGGGAGTATCGCACAACGCGAAGGTCAGGCGGAATGACCGCCCTCGAACTCTTCGCCGGCGCGGGCGCCGCCGCCCTCGGCCTCGCGCGCGCCGGCTACACCCACCTCGCCTGCGTCGAGCGCAACGCCGCCGCCGCCGCCACCCTCCACGCCGCCGGCCTCCCCGCCCTCGAGGCCGACGTGCGCGCAGTGGACTTCACCGCGTGGCGCGACCGCATCGATCTCCTCTGGGCCTCGCCCCCCTGCCAGCCCGGCAGCACCGCGGGTCAGCGCCTCGGCGCCGCCGACGAGCGCGACGGCTGGCCCGCGACCCTCGCCACCATCGACGCCTGCCGCCCCACCTGGTTCCTCGCCGAGAACGTCCTCGGCTGGACCTACCACACCGATCTCTGCGGCGGCTCCTCCGGCTCCTGCCCGGCCTGCCACCTCGCGCGCATCGCCGACGAGCTCGCCCGGCGCTTCCCCTTCACCGGGGCCTGGCAGCTCGACGCCGCCGACCTCGGTGTCCCCCAACGCCGCCGCCGCGTCGTCCTATGGGGCGGCCCGCTCCCCCTCGATCTGGCCGGACCCACGCTCACGCACGCGCACCCCGCCGCCGCCGGTACCCTCGGCCGCCGTCCTTGGGTCACGATGCGCGACGCGATCGGCGACACCCTCACCCGCGCCAGCTGCGACCGCCGCGCCTGCTACCCCTGCGACGAGGAGCACGGCCGCGCCTGCGGAGAGCCGTGGCGCCTGGACGCGCCGGCGCCGACCGTCACCACGATGGACGAGAAAGGCACGCGCGCCAACGCCGTCGCGGGTTGGACCTTCAACGGCGGCCCCGACCGCGCCTCCGACGCCGCCTTCCTTGTCGCCGGCATCCGTCGCATCGACATCGCCGAGGGCCTCCGCCTCCAGGGCCTCCCCGACGACTGGCCGCTCCAGGGCACCGTTCACGACCGCTACGTCCAGGTCGGCAACGCCGTCCCGCCCGCGCTCGCGGAAGCCTGCGGCCGCCTCGTCGCCGGCGCCCACCACGCCTGGACCGCGCTCCGCTCCTCCAACCTCGACCCCACCGCGCTCGCCGGCGCCCTCCGTCGCCACCGTCTCACCGTTCCCGCCCACCTCGGAGCCGCCCCATGAGCTGCGGATGCACCCACGCCAACCCGCCCGCCGACGCCCGCAAGGGCACCGGCCACATCGCCATCGACCGCGACGCCCTCCGCCGTGAGCTGGGCTCAAGCGCGGAGATCGCCGACGCGCTCCCTGCGAAGGCCACCGGCCGCCCCGGCGTGAACGTCGGGATCGCCTGGAAGTTCTTCACCTCCTCGATCTACCAGTCGGGCGACCTCCCCGTGCTCGCCGTTCGCGAGCTGCTCCAGAACTCGCGTGACAGCCTGACCGCCGCGATCCGCCAGCGCCAGATCCGACCCGAGGACGCCCGCTTCGACGTGACCTGGGACCGCGCCACCCACACCCTCACCGCCGACGACAACGGCCTGGGCATGGACGAGCGCACCATCCTCGAGAAGTTCCTCGTCATCGGCGAGAGCGGCAAGCGCGGTGCGGGCGACAGCGGCGAGGCCGCGGGCGGCTTCGGCGTGGCGAAGGCGGTGATCCTCGGCGCCAGCTCGACCTTCCGCTGGGAGATCGTCACGCGCGACAACCTCGCCATCTCCAAGGGCGACGGCGGCGACGTCGAGGTGTTCGACGCCCCCCACCGCGCCGGTTGTCGCATCGTGCTTCACGATGTGAGCGACGAGTTCGACTCCGTCTGGGATCGCGCCCGGCAAACCTACGTCCGCATCGAGGACCGCATCCGCGAGCTCCTCGCCGCCAACGACCTCCCCGGCGTGCGCCTCACCTTCAACGGCGCCGAGGTCCGGCCCATGTTCAGCCGTCGCGGCGGCTCCAAGATCGCGCTCGACGCCTCGTGGGGCAACAACGTCAACGCGACGATCAAGGCCTACAAGCGGCCGCCCGGCGACAAGGGGGGCGCCTACTACATCCGCCTCGACGGCCTCGCACAGTTCCGCACGCCGTCCAGCCGTGGCGGGCTCAAGGTCGACATCGCCGTCGACCTCTCCACGACCGTGCGGCCCGGCCAGCCCGGCTACCCGCTCAACGCCGCGCGCGACGCCTTCCAGGACACCGCGAGTTGGGCCTTCGCGGACCTCGTCGACCAAGTGGAGCAGGAGAACGAGTCCACCGGCCGCAATAGCGACGAGGACGAGGTCTACGATCCCGACAGTGACGACGCCGACGCGCGCGCCGGGGCCGCCGAGATCGGCGCGATGGTGGCCGACGCCTTCGCCGACGCCGACCTGCAGCAGGCCCTCGCCGACGCGGCCGGCGGCATCATGGACTTCTACGCCGAGCGGCTGAAGCACGCGCGCACCGAGGAGCCCGTCGCCTCGCTCGCGCCGCGCGGGTCGAAGGCCACGGGCGGGGCCGACGAGTCCGAGCGTGACGCCGTGCTCCCGCCGGGGTTCCGCGCTGCGGCGTCCCGGGGCGGCACCGAGGACGACATCGACGCCCCCTCGGCCGTGGGCGCGACGGCGACGATCCGCGCGTTCCTCCAGGGGGCCGACGAGACCGCGGCCGGTCAGGGCGGGGGCAGCGCGGACCTGGGCTGGGTCGCCCGCCGCGACCGGGGCATCTTCGGCCCGGAGGTCGAGCTGGCCTTGGAGCGCGTCGCGCGCGGCGAATCCGACCCTGCCACCCTCGCCATCATCGAGCAGGCCATCGAGCGCGCCGCCGACACGGCGATGGCGCCCGGCGGCGGCGGCCTCCTCCAGGTCGCGGCGGTCCCGCGCGTCGTCGCGGCGCTCGAGAAGGCGTCGGGGCAGAAGGCACGGCCCACCAACCCCTTCGGCAAGCACGCCGGCCTGCGGATCAGCCGCAAGGCCTACGACCGGCAGAAGGCGTACCGCTTCAAGAAGAACTACGGGCGTTGGTTGCCGTATCTGGTCGTGTGGGACTCCGTGTTGCGGCTCATCGCCGCCGAGGCGCGCATCCGCAAGCGCTTCAAGCCCGGCTTCGTCCTCGACGACGGCCTCCTCGGGCTCACCACGCGCACCGACCGCGGCACCACCGTCATCTACATCCAGCCGGACAAGCTCGCCCAGGTCGCGAAGGCCCACCGCGAGCGGCCCATCGCCATCGCCGCGTACCTGCACGGCGTCGCGTGCCATGAGCTCACCCACGCGGATGCCGGCCGGACCCACGCCAACGGGCACGACGAACGCTTCATCGTGGCCCGTGAGGATCTGGGCGCGGCGACCGCGCATCTGCTCCCGGCGATCGCGGTGCTCGCGACGAAGGTACTGCGGTTGCCCGAGAAGGAGAGCGAGGAGAGCAAGCGGATCGCGAGGTTGGAGCGGGATCTGGAGAAGGCGCGGAGCGTCGTGAAGGAGCTCCGCGCGCAGCTCGCCGAGCGCGCCGAGGGCGGGGCCACGCGCACCGAGGGGACGCGGCTCGTGTGGTCGAACCTTCGGGAGTGGCTGGACGCCTGGGCCGAGCTCCACCGGCGGCGCATCAGCGGCGCGCGCATCGCGGCGGCGCGGCAGCACGTCAACGCGCTGACCGCGGCCGTCGTCGAGGGGGGCAGCGCCGACGAGCTCGACGAGCTCGAGGGGGTGCTCGAGAGCGCCAACGTCACGCCTCCGCGAGGGCAGCGCGCGGGGCACCACACGACGAAGCTGCGGGACGCGATCGACCGGGCGAGGGTGCGGCTGCGCGGGCGGGGGCGGGTGGACCCGGAGCGGCTGCTCGAGGTGGCGGTCGCGGCGCTGCGGGCGCGGCCGCCGGTGGGGGTGGAGGTGGACTACATCGACGGGTTCGTGGTGCGGAACCGGGGGGTCCTGGTGGAGGTGGTGCGGGGAGCGTTCCCCGTTCGGGCGGTTCTTCGGTAGCGTGACCAGGCAGACCCGCACCTTGTCGCCCGACTTCACGGTCGTGTCGGCGCAGGAATAGGCCCCCTCGTTCTGAATACTCTGCGGGGTCCCGCGTTCGCCTTCTCGCGCTCGAACCCTCATGCGCGCCAGCGGCCGCCCCCTCGTCGCACAACAACGGAGACGTTCAATGTTGCTTTTCGTCGCTCTTCTCGCCTCCCCGCCAGCCGACGCGGCGGGCACGTCCGGGAAGCTCCTGGCATCCTGGCAGACCCTGATGTCCGAGGGGTGTGACATGGACAAGTCGCACGTCAACACCCCCCTCGAGGCGAGGGTCCTCCGAAACGTGCCGTTCGCGCGCGACGGCTACGTCTTCAAGACCATGCAGTTCACCCGCATGTTCGAGGGCGACGGAGGCTGGTACCGCCCCGTCGCGGGAAAGACGGTGACGCTGAGCAAGACGGAAATGGCCTGCGTCGACACCCTGAAGGCGCGCGAGACGACGCTGCGAACGGCTCAGCCGGTGACGGAGGCCACCTACGACTGGATGCTCTGGAACACGGACCTTTACGTCACCCTCCGCAGCTACACCGGGCCGCTGAAGCTGATGAGCGCGCCGAAGTCCGTTGAAGTGGGCTCCGGGTGCTTCGGCGACGGGAAGGGCGGGCTCAGGTGGCTCTGGCTCGACAAGTCGTGTCCCTCGACCCGCGCCGAGTGCTCCGGCGTCGTGTTCGAATGCGATCAGGACTGTCAGTGCACCTCGGGGATCGGCGGGTAGGCCCTCCTTCCTGGCGTTGTCTGGTCGAGCAGAACCCGGCGCACCTCGCCGGCAAGCCCGTCAGTCGAGCGATGCATGTCGAAGGGTGCGACGGCAACGAAGACGTCGACCCTCGGGGCGCGGCTCGGCATCCCGGATCACGCGCAGGTGCTCGGCCAGCTCTCCCGGCCCCAGCGGTTTCCCCCGACATCCCAACCTCGGCGCCCGGTGTCTCACGGGCGCGCCCAGCAGGAACGCGGCTCGGGACGAGCAAACTCACTCGCCGACGTAGGTAGCCGCGCCGCGGACGCGTGCTGGTCGACACGCCTGGTGCGGGACAGCGAGACGCCTCTGGAGCCCGACATCGCCGCGCCCTCGGGCGTCGTCGCCGTGCGCGTCCTCCGCGCAGTGCTCACCGAGGCCGACGCGCAGGGCAAGGCGGCCGGCGGCATCCGCACCGTCATCCTCACGGACCAGGTGAACAACGCGCTGCTCCGCGCCGAGGCCGGCGAGCAGCTCGACGGGTGGCAGACCCAGGCCGTGGAAGCCGCCATCGAGCGGGCGGCCGAAGCGGCGCTCGCCCCCGGCGGCGGCGGACTCATCCAGGCGGTCGCGGTCAGCAAGGCGACGGGCGCGCTGGACGCGCTCACGCCGGAGTGGGCGAAGGCGATGGACCGCGCCGAGGGCCGCAAGGTGAGGAACCCCTTCGGGAAGTTCGCGGGGCTGTGCTGGTGGCGAAGCTCCTGTAGATCGGGGAGCGGGAGAGCGAGGAGGGGAGGCGGTTGGCGCGGCTCGAGCGGGAGCTCGAGAAGGCGCGGGGCACGGGGAAGGAGCAGCGCGCGCGCATCGCGGAGATGGAGCGGAGCGCCGCCCCGCCGCGCACCGAGGGCACGCGGCTGGTCTGGTCGAACCTGAGGGAGTGGCTGGATGCCTGGGACGAGTTCCACCGGCGGCGGATCAGCGGGGCGCGGATCGTCGCGGCTCGTCGGCACGTCGAGGCGCTGTTGGAGGGGATCGTTGAGGCGGCCGGGGTCGCGGAGCTCGACGAGCTCGAGGGCGTGCTCGCGAGCGCCAACGTGACGCCGCCGTGGGGGCAGCGGGAGGGGCATCACACGACGCGGCTACGGGATGCGATCGACCGGGGGCGGGTGCGGCTCCGCGGGCGGGGGCGCTCGGGGGTGGACCCGGAGCGGTTGCTGGAGGTGGCGGTGGCGGCGCTGCGGGCGCGACCGCCGAAGGGCGTCGAGGTGGCCTACATCGACGGGTTCGTCGGCCGGAACCGGGGGGCGCTGCTCGGGACCGTGCGGGGGGCGTTCGCGCAACCGGGCAGGTGAGGGCTGTGGCCCCGCTCCGGGGCGGCTGGTCTCGGGTGGGCGACGCCAGAGTGGCCAACACCAACGGCCTCGTCCGGTTCGTCGAGAGGGACTCGCTCGCCATCCGAGCCCAGCCCTCCACCCCGTGGGGTCGGGCGCTCGCCCGGAGGAGGTGTCCCCTCCGGCGGCGCGTCGGTGCTATGCTCCACCGTCCGAACCCCAGCCTGGAGCCTCGTGATTCCCGCCATGCAAGATCGGCAGACCCTTTCCGACCCCGAGGCCACCGGCCTCCGGCTGGTGAAGGAGCTTGGGCGTGGCGGCTTCGGGGTCACGTTTCTGGCCGAGGTGGTCGACCCCGCCCTGCAGGCAGAGTTCGGAGCGAGGGAGGTCGCGCTCAAGATCCCGCGCGATCCCACGGCGGCGATGGCCCTTCGACGCGAAATTTTGACGATGGCGAGAATTGCCGACGACCTTCGAGGACTGCCCCAGGAAAACCTTGTTCGGTTTCTGGGCTTCCTTCCGTTCGAAGGGGTGATCTCTCTCGTGATCGAGCTCGTGCGCGGCGGGAGCTTGCGCGCGAGGCTGGGTGGCATCGGCCACCAGCGCCCCTTTGACACCGCCGCCGCCGTAAGCATCGCCGACGGCGTGCTTGCCGGGCTGGCCATGCTCCACGCCAATCGCGTGGTGCATCGGGACATCAAGCCCGAAAACATCCTGATGAACGGCGACGTCCCGAAGATTGCGGACCTGGGCATCTCCCGCATCGTGCAGACGGGGGAGCTCGTGCACACCCGGGCCGGGACCATTTTCTATATGTCTCCTGAATCGCTGGACGGGGACTGCGGGCCTGCTGCGGACCTGTGGGCGGCCGGGGTGACCCTCTACGAATTGATCGCGGGTCAGCTCCCCTTCGGTTCACCCCATGACCCGTTGATGGCGGTCGCGCGGCAAGTTCAGAAGGCGGAGTTCGCGCCGCTGCGAAAGTTGCGTCCGGATGTTCCGCCTGCGATCGCTGCCGCCGTTGCGCGGATGCTGCATCGTGATCCGGCGCAGCGCTTCGGATCGGCGGTGGAGGCGCGGATCGCGCTCAAGCCAAAGACCCGCGCCCCTTCAACGCTCCTCTACGACCTCGTTAGGAGGGAGCGCGCGGGCGAACCCGCAGCGACGATCGAGGCCGACCTGCGTGCGGCTGTGGCACACGAGCCGGCGAGCGTGGAGCTCATGAGAGCCCTCGCATCGTTCCTCGCGCGGAGGCTGCGTCACGATGAGACGGTGGCCATCTGGCAACAGGTCGTTGTTCGAATCCCCGAGTCTGGGGAGGCGTGGCTTGACCTCGCGGTAGCGTTCCGGGCGGCGGGGCATGCCGCGGAAGCGCACCGGGCGGCCGAGCGAGCGGTCGCGATCGGGGTGCCGCCGGCTCGCGAGAAGGAGGCTCGTTTCACGCTCAGGGCCTCGGCAAGCGGGCCGAACGATCCGGGCGCGGTTGGCGCCGGTCCGCCGGGTGTCTCGGAGCGAGACCTCGCGGGACTGCGCGATCGGCTGAACGCCGGGGACACCTCGGTCGAGGCTGGTCTCCGAGACCTCGTAGCGAGGTTCCCCAAGGACGGGCGCGGCCATCAGTATCTCGGCGAGTTCCTCTGTAGAGTGATGCGCGCCGCCGAGGCGCTCGAGACGCTCCAAAACGGGGTGGCCGCGGCTCCGTCCTTTGGCCCGCTCCACTGGAGCTTGGGGATGGTGTTGCAGGCAGAGGGACGCACTACCGAGGCTGCCGAGGCGTTGCGAAAGGCGCTCGCGCTGCCCATCGACGCGAACATGCGCCGCAACGCACAGCTCCTTCTCCAACGGCTGGAGACCCCGTGAGCGCCGATGATGCCGGTGTCGAGAACGACGAGCGCCAGGCGCTCGATCTCCTCACGGGGATCGAGACGGATCTGCGCCGCCTCATGCTGCAGGAAGTCCACCTGCAGCGAGACCTCCGCGATGCGACCCGCGACCAGGAGCGGCACGAACGCGCGCGTCTCCTCTTGCTCATCGAGGTGGTCGACGCCTTCGAGCGCGTGTTCGTGGCGATCGAGGCCCGTCCCGACGACGTCACGCCGCTCATGCGAAAGTGGCTTTCCAACTTCAAGACCATCCGGCGTATGGTCGAAGGAATGCTTCGCCGTGAGGGCGTGGTCCCGGTCGAGGTACTTGGTGAGGAATTCGACCCGGAGTGGCACCGCATCCTACGCACGGTCGTCGACCCCGAGAAGCCAGATGGAACCATCGTAGCCATCACCGGCACGGGGTACCTCTGGAAGGGTCAACTGCTGCGTGAAACGGAGGTGGTCGTGGTCGGCCCCTCTGTTGTAGAGTCTGGCGAAGGGCAATCGTAAATCAAATGGAGCGTGCATGCCGCTGATCGTTGGAATCGACTTGGGCACGACGAACAGCGTCGTGGCCGTAATGCGGCCGGGTGGCCCTGAGGTCGTGCATCTCAAGGGTGGGGCCGCGATGACCCCTTCGGTCGTGGGCGTGAACAAGCGGACAGGCGAGTTCATGGTAGGCGACCCCGCTCTAAAGAACTGGCTAGTGGCGCCGCGAGACACGATTCTCTCTGTAAAGCGCCTCATGGGCCGCTCCAGCGACGACCCGGAGGTCGAGCGCGTCCGACAGGACTTCCTCTACGACATCGGGCAGCCGACGGATGGCACCAAGGCGGGATTGACAGTGCGTTTCGCCGGGAAGGAGCTTCGGCCGTATGAGGTGTCGGCGGAAATCCTTCGCAAGATGAAGAACGATGCCACAGCCGTGCTCGGCGAGGCACCGACACACGCGGTCATCACGGTTCCAGCCTATTTCAGCGCCGCGCAGCGGCTGGACACCCAACGTGCGGCGGAGTTGGCGGGGCTGGTCGTGCTCAGGCTGGTCGACGAGCCGACCGCCGCGGCCGTCGCCCTCGGCATCGACGACCCCACGGATGGTGGGGGCGCGAAGACCATCGTGGTCTACGATCTCGGGGGCGGCACGTTCGACCTCTCGGTGCTGATGATGGCAAACAGCGTCTTTGCCCCCCTCTGCCTGGAGGGCGACATGTGGCTCGGCGGAGACGACTTCGACACCCTCGTGGCGAAGGAGCTGTATCGCCGGATTCACGCGGACAAGGGCATCGATCTTCCGAGCAAAGTTCGGTGGGCCCGCGGACAGCCGAGGACTGACCCCTCTGCTACCGAGGTTCTCAAGTGCCATGTCCATCTTCGGCTCGCGTGCCGAGCCGCCAAGGAAGCGCTCACGCACAACCGCTCCGCGGACGTGATCGTGTCCGGCCTTCTAAGGGATGCGGACGGTGACCTGGTGGACATCGACTACGAGATCACCCGGGAGTGGTTCCTCCGCGCCTCCGGACCCCTGATTCAACGCACCACCGACTTGACGGCCAAGGCCCTTCAGGGGGCCGCAGTTGCCCCCGCGGAGGTCGACTACGTGCTGCTCGCGGGAGGCTCGACACACATGGCCGGTGTTGCGGACGCCGTGCGTGCGCTCTTCGCCGGCTCGCCGGCCAAGATCGTCATCCATCACCGACCGAAGGAGCTGGTCGCGCTTGGGGCGGCCATCTTGGCGGCACGCATCGGGCTCCCGGCTGCAAACGCCGTGCGCGCGGGCGCCGGCGGTGCGGCGGGGGTCGCGGAGGCGGATGACCCGGTGAGCACGATCGCGGAGAAGGACTACGGGCTGAAGCTCGCGGATGGCTCTATGCAGGTAATGGTTCGCAAGGGCGACCCAATTCCCAGCGAGAATAGGGAGTTTGAGAGGTTCACCACGACCATCGCGGGTCAGCGCGTTGTGATGATCGAGGTGTTCGCGGGATCGAGTGCGCTTGCGACTCGGAACGAGTTGCAGGGGACCGCTGTCCTAACGCTGCCTCCCGGCCTTCCTTCGGGGACGGTGTACGAGCTGCGATACGCGCTCAACGTCGATCGGACCCACTCCCTCGCGGGCAGACTCGGCGGCCGGGACCTGCCGGTACGGGTGGTACGCGGGGAGGACGACGAGGTCGCCGCGACCGCAGTTGCCTCGGTAGAGGTTGCCCTCGCCCAGCGGGCGGGTGGGCTTACGGCGGTGGAGCTGCAGGCTGCCCGCGCGGCGCAGGATCAAGCGGTCGCGGCCTTTGCCGGGAACAAGCTCGGCGCGGCGCGGGACCTCGCCGATCGTGTTGGCGCGCTGCTGGAGCCCGGCGGTGGTGACGTCGAGACCCCGGAGGCCAAGGCGGATCGGCTGGGCGAGTATGCTCGAGGCCTGCTGGATGCCTACGCTTGGTTGTTCGAGGAGGAAGACGCGTCGGCCCTTCGCGGTCGGATCGACGCAGTGTCGCTCGCTCGCTCGCGCGGCGACCGCGCGCGCCTCGAGGCGGCTACCGAGGCGCTGGACGCGGCGACGGATCAGGACAACCTTCCAGGCGTGGTGGCAACCGCGCGGATGCGGCGCATGCTCGTGGTCGGGGTCATCAGGCCCGCCAATCCAAATCTCGCCGACGCTCTCCTTGTCGAACTCGACCGGATCGAGGCCTACGGCCGTCTACACCTGCAGGCTGGCCGGGGCCCAACCTCGGCGATCGAACAGCTCAGCCGCGACTTCGCCGCGGTGGATGCACGGTTGATGGCGGCGGTCGAGACGCTCCCCGAGCGGAAGGCCCCCGCGTCGTGCCCGAACCGGGCATGCGGCAAGCCCCCGGGCGGACGGCACTGCCAACATTGCGGGGTCGACACGCTTGCGCCCCAGAAGTTCAACTAGGTCCGCGTTCAGCGCGCGGCTCGATGAGCCCGATCGGAGATCCTCCTGATGCCACCAGATCTCGTGCACGCGCCTTGGTGGCGCGATCCGTTGCAACCGGAACCATCCCCGTACGAAGTGTTCGGGGTAGAACGAACCGCGTCGCTTGCTGAAATCAACGCTGCGGCAAGCGCCACGTTGGGGAAGCTCCCGCAGCGTTCCTGGAAGGCGGCGCGCACGGCGCTGATTCAGCCGCTCGATCGCGCGGTTGTCGACCTCTTCTTGTACAACGAGGCGCATCTCGCCGGGGCGGAAGTCTCCCCCCAGCGGGACCGGGCCTGTCTTTCGCCTGCCGCGCGCGGCGCGACGCAGGACCAGTGGCTGCGAGAACTTCAGGAGCGCTACCCCTCCGCGATGCCCTGCCACCGGCTGGCGATATTCTGGTACTGGTGGGCTGTGTACTCGGATCTACGCGCGCGCGAGCGCGTTCTGAACGGCAGCCTGCCGTACGCGGACGAGGGGGAGAGAAACGCCAGGATAAAGGCCGCTCATCTGACACTTTGGCGGCGGGCGATCGGGGCGTGGCATTCACTCGTGGAGGATGACCTCGCCATAAGGTCGGCCCTGCCGACGGTGACGGATACCATAAGGGGACAGGCCCTGATCTCTGCCCGCCATCGGGTGGTGCGTTCGCTCGAGGACAATGCGGAGGCTTGGCGCGCTATCGGAACCGGACGGGCCGGAGCCATCGTCTCCATGTACGAGGACCTTCAAGGTCAAGCTGCCGCCGAGGCGCAATCGGCCGAAGAGGTGCGCGCTGCTGGCGCACGTCTTCGGGGACGCACGCTCGTCGGAGGACGCATCCTGCTCCAGGAGCTGGGGCTCACAGCAGCCGCGCAGGAGGCCCTCGGTCCGCGGGCTGCCCTCGCCCTATCGGCCTATCAACGCCTTGCGGCCCTGGTGGTCGCGGGTGAACCGGCGGCTGCCCTCTCCGCGATCGCCGAGCTCTCTCAAGCGGAGCGCGATCGAGGCGAGGTCCGCCGCATAGCCGCGGACGCGCATCATGCCCTCGCCGTACAAGCCGCGAGCCTGGGCGATCATCCGCGCGCAATCCACGAATGGCACCTCGGCCTCGCCGTCGCCGACACCGCGCAGCGTGCCGTACTCACGGACGGTCTCGTGTCGACGTGCCGTAACCGCGCATCCGAGCTCTCTCGTCGCCGGAGTTGGGACGAGGTCATCGACCTCCTCGACCGCGCTCTCGCCGTCGTTCCAAACGAGCCGGGGCTCACATCGCTTCTCGCCGACGCGCTCACTTCGAGAGGCGTGCAGCGCGTCGTGCAACAGCAGCAGCGTGAGGAGAGGCCGGAGGGTACGCGGGAGCAGTGGCAGGCACTTGCTGCTGTCGGGGTAGCGGACGTGGAGCGCGCGGCGCAGCTTGGCGGCAGGCGTGCTGGCGATGAGTTGGTCGTAATCCGCGGGTGGATGCGCCACCTGGAAGAGCTGGGAGCCCCGGGCGCGGAGTTGATCGCTGCGGCGTTCGCGGCAGCACGCCTCGAGGACTGGAGCACGGCGGTCGACACCCTCCAGCAGGTCATCGATCGGTATGGCCCTGAGATGTCTCAAACCGCCCGCCAGCGAGTCCTGGCAAACCTCTCGGTCGCACTTGGAAATCGCGTCTACGAGCGACTTTCCCGGGTGGACCTTTCCGGACAGCGAGAGAGCAATCGCCGTCCGCTCCAGGCGGCATCGTGGGACGCTCAACGAGCCTGCGCCGCGGACCCCACGAACGTGACCGCAAGAGAGCTCCTCCAGACGGTCGAGGTAGCAACTCGCAGATTTGTTCCGGGCGGCACACTCGCCCCCGAAGCAATGCCCCGCGGCAGCTCGGGGACGTTTGTGGTCCTCGCCATGATCGCCGCGGTCGTTGTGTGCTGTGGCCTGAGTTCTGGAAACGACGCCCCGAAGCCCGCGACGGGGAGCGCACCCAGCGCGGCGGCTCCTTCCTACCCTGGGCCGTCCGGAAACGCGGCGTCGTCGATAGAAGCGCCTGAGCCGGCAGCGGCGGGCGGCGACGACTCCCCCTCCTCGTTGAGAAGCGGCGGGGGTGAGGTGGTGCGCTACAGCCGTTACGACTCGGTGGCAGTCTCGCTCGCGGCCGACCTGCGGCGACTCGAAAGCGTGATCGAGGGGGGCGACCGGGGGCTCGCAGCGCGCGAAGTCCCACTGAACAGCACGGCCGACGGCCTGGACCGCGAGAGCGCGAAGATCGATGTTCTCCGGAAAAAAGCCGTTACCGACAAGCAGGTTGAGTCGCTCAACCGCCGCGTTCGCGCCTACAATGCGTCGGTGACGGCCTTCCAGACCGAACAGGCCGCGTACAACGCAAAGCTCGCTGAAGTTCAGGCCAACCAAGCCGAGTACGCTTCGAAATGGGCACAGCTCAAGGCGCGGGCGGAGCGATGATCGCGAGCAGTACCTCTCTCCCTCGCGCAGCGGGACGACAACGGAGCGCAGAGTGAACGACTCCTTCGATTGCCCGCTCTGCCCCGCCACGCACCTCCCGGAGGACGCCGAGAGGTGTCCGACTTGCGGCGCCGACCTCGGCCCGTTGCAGCGGCTCCGGCGCCTACGAGGCGTGTTGCAGGCTCCGCCTCGGCCTCTCCAGGCCGAGACGCGTGCCTCGACGGATGCCGCAGTGACCGCTCTCCCGCCCCCGCAGATTTCCTCCGCAGCGCCAGATCCTACCGTCCCCCTGCCGTCCCGCCGGAGCGGGTGGCCCCGGGCCATCTCGCTCGCCGCGCTCCTGGTCTCCACGGCGCTGGCCTTCTCCGGCGGGCTGTTGCTGGGTGGCGCGCGAACGGAGTCCATGCCTCCAGTCGCCAGTACGCTGCCCGAGGCCATGCCGCCCACCGCATCGTCCACCTCCGAAGCCCTCCTCGTTGCGCCTCCTCCGGAACCGCCAGAAATTCCGGCGCCCCTGCGGAGCGGGCTCGATGCTCTCACGGCATTCTCGGTGGTCGAAAGCGGAGCATCTCTCGTCGTCACCCCCCGTCAGGGGCTCTTCGGGCCCGGTGGAGTAGCCCCGCTGGCTGGGTCGCTGGAGCCCCTGGCGAGCCTGAAGTCTGCTTTGGAGGACGCAGCCCAAGCCGTTGACGTGCGCGTGGAGGGGGCCACGGATGACCGCCCGGTTCGCCCTGGTGGTGCCGTGTCCGACAACGCAGAGCTGGGCATCCTCCGCGCGGCCAGCGTCTACGCGCTCCTCGGGGGCGGTTCTGGGCCGCGATGGTCGCTCGGTGTTGCCGCCGAGAGTCCGTTTCCCAACGACACTCCCGAAAGTCGGGCGAAGAACCGCACGGTGCAGATCGTGGTCACTCCCAGGGAGCCTTGAGCCGGCGGTCACCCCCGAAACACCCGCCCCCGATGCCACCCCAGATACCGCCGATGCCCCTCGGCGAGCCCCCGAACCCGCACTGGCCCGTCGAGCCCCAGCAGCACCCGCGCCTCCGCGTCCAACGCCCCGGCCACCACGACCACCCCGTCGTCATCCACGGTGACGAACCCCGCGTCGAACGCGGCGTCGAGGTGGGCGGCCAGCAGGAGGCCGTTGAACACGTCGAGCCGCTCGGCGTCGAGCTCGCAGGCGGCCCACGGCTTGATGTGGCTCGCGCGGAGCAGCTCCGGGACGGCCAGGCCGGTGATGGCGCAGCGGCGGTCCCAGTAGTCGAGCAGGCCGCCGCGGAACACGTCCTGGCCCACGCGCTGGACGACGAGGCGCTCCGCCTCGGTGGTGCGCGGCAGACCGGCGGTCTTCTGCTCGAACACCTTCCACAGCTCGTCGGGGAGCGTGCGGGACAGGAGCCAGGCGCGCCGGAGGAGCTGGTGCAGCGCCGCGAAACCGGTCGCGGCGCGCGCCGCCGTGGCGCCGTCGGGGAGCTGGTTCACCAGGGGGGCGTCGTACTCCGCGAGCGCGCGCCACACGTTCGCCTGGGACAAGGCCACGACGAACTGCTCGCCGTACGGCAGGAGCCACACGCGCAGCGGGACGTGGCTGCTGGCGAACCCCATCCAGCCCCCCTGGGAGGGCAGGTCGAGGTCGAAGCCGTTGTCGCGGGCGGACTTGGCCATGCGCGTCCGGCCGCCGGTGGGGAGCGACATCAGGCGCCCCCCTTCTTGCCTCGCCCGCCTGGGCGCGCCTCGAGGAGGTGTCGCTCGCGCGCGAGCTCGCGTTGGAGCTCCTCCACGGTCGGGAGCCAGGTGACGTACCGGGCGGCGAACAGCTGCTCGCTCTCGTGCAGGGTTCCTTCGGAATCGATCACAGTTCGTCTCCTGGAATTGAGAGGTTGCCCGCCTGTTACAGGCCACGGCTCGGCCCGTTCAGCTTTCGAAGCACCCACCCCCGTTGCTCGTAACCCCGCGCTGCGAGCCGAAGCTGAAATGCCGGGCGATCCAAGAACTCATCAAGGTCAAATCCAAGATTCACCAACCGGGTCTCGAGACGCTCACAGCGCGCCCGATCGGGATCACTATGTGCGAGAAGCCGGGACTTCCAGAGCAGCGGTTGCGGCAGGTATTGGGGGGTGTCGTAGGAGAAGAACTGGATACCCGCTCGGCGGAGGTCAACCTTTACGCGCTCCACGAGGTCGGGGAGCGGCCGGTCAAAGTCGTCGTAGTTCAGCAGCGTGAGCTTCCCTCCTTGGAGATGAACCTTGAGGACGTCGGCCGACTCGGGATCGCCGACTAGCTGCGCCGCACATCCGACGTATACTCGAAGGATTCCGGGAAGCGATCGGACCGCTCGACCAAGGACGAAGAGCGCATGGGTGCCGTCCAAGACCCCGAGCTGCGCTGCGACGGCGGACTCCGCGGCGCGCAGGAGAGCGCCCTTCTCTCCCGCGGAGAACAGGAGCGCCTTGCCGGCGTCTTGGGCCTTCGACCACCCGCCCCAAAAGCTCTTGACATCTGCGCGCAGGCGTGGGGGTAGCTTCTGGGAAGAACGACGACGCTCGAAGCAAGCGAGGGCCAGCCACACCAGCAGGTCCGACATCCTGCGGGCGCGCGCCTCCAAAAGGGGGCCCTCCCCGAAGCGCTCGATGCAGTGAGCTAGGACGCGTGCGGCGGAGCCCGCCTTGAGCAGCGCCTGCTCATGTTCGAACTCGCCCGGCTCGGGAAGGCGGCCGAGCTCAAGCGCCCGAGACCAATAAATCTCGACGAGGTCGCGGAACGGCTCCCAGCGGTCCGGCTTGGCCGCCTTCTGCCGCGCCGAGGGCGCAGGACGCACCGCGCGTTCCGGCTTCGGCAGCCGCGGGCGCGGAACGCGCTCGGCTGCCCGGCTCCGTTGCCTGTCGGCAAGGAAGGCCTGCTCGTCTTCGTCGTTGCGGAACACGAAGAAGAGGCCGGGCGCCAACGCGATCGGTTCCCGACCAGTATGTTGCTCGATGAAGGTTCGAAGTTCCTCCTGGGCGAAGTACTTCTGAAAGGTGCCCTTCGACGTCAGGACCCCGTCCCTGAAGAGCCTGTGTTTCTCCCACGCCGATCGGCCTCCTATGAGCACGGCGACTACCAGCAAACTTCCCGTGAGGCCCCACGCAGCACAAAGCGCCTCAGCCCGCTCGATCGGGCTCTCGATGACATTTAGGACGAACCCGAGGTTGACGACATCGGCAGGTGTCCGCGGCCGCGTGGGCGCGAAGTAAGGGTCCCAACCCGCCGCCGGCACCATGAGCCGTTCGAGCTGCGCAAGATCCCCGCCGCGACCGCATCCGTAGTCGAAGACCCGAAGGCGGCCATCGAGAAATCCGTGCTGCTGGAGTGCGCACATCGGTGTCGACAGGGCGTAACGAACCAGCGCGGTTCGGTGCCGCTGAACTTCCTGCCGGACCTCGACGAGCGCGTGCCCTTCTACCCGCAACTCCGCCAAGGCGAGCTGGCGCTCCCAGCCCGTCCGCGCGCCGATCTCACGGGGGTGGTTGAACAGCCCGGCCTCCTCGGCCTGCCGGGAAAGCGCCGCCCATTCCCGATAGCGGCGATCCCCGAGTGGCAGGAGGAGCTCCTTGCGGTGGAGCACCGGCGCTGAGTTGATGTCGTACCGGCGGACCCGGACCAGCCCCGTATGCAGATCCAAGACGGTCGACTGCGCTAAGCACGGGAACGGGTCGGTGTCGAATGCCGGGTAGTGCAGGAGCGACAGCTGGCCGCGATCGCGGCGGAACTTCACGACCTCAAAGGCGCCGCAACCGGAATCTGACGCCAAACGCTCAATTTCGGCTCTGAGTTCCGGCGCCAACGCGGTTTTGTAGAGGTAGACCGCGTCGAGCATTCGCTTCCCTCCGACAAGGGCGTTGACGACGGCGTTCCAGTCGGCGACTATGGCTGGATGCTCCGCCATCTCGACGCGCCGTGTGGGCGACACTTCCTCTTCCGGGATCTCGTCGAGTGCGGGAGCACTTTCCGGTTGCATGCTGAGCTCTATAGCGCTGGTCTCGAGCGAGTTCCACTACGAAACGCGCCGGTTGAAGAGGCGACGTGGGCGGCGTTGGAGTCCCTGGCAACGACGATCCTCGACCCGGTAGTCGATGCCCTCGGGCCGCTGCGCGTGACCTACGGCTTCGCGAGTCCTGACCTGGTCCGCAGCATCAGGCGGCGGGCGCGCCAGGAAGCACGGAGTCCTCGCATCTGCCCCCGCGTTGATCAGCACGCAGGACATGAGCTAGTTGCCGGAGCGCGGGTGTGCAGCCGGGCCGGTGTCGCGGTGGACTTCGAGGTACCCGGAGTTTCGAGCGACGCCGTCGCCAGCTGGCTCCTTGCGCGCACTCCGGTCGACCGAATCTATCTCTACGGTGCTGATCGACCGCTTCATGTAAGCTGGGCGCCTTCCCCCGCTGGTCTCGCTTACTTGATGGCAGGCGTCCACCCAGTCCCGCGGCTGTGGAAGCCGGATTCCTATAGAGAACCTATCCGGTGAACGCGCTCCAGCCATGACGTCTGCCGGCTACTCCGAGCTTGGCACCCAAGCTTGGATCACCTTCGGTGTCTTGCTGTTAGGCGTGCGAACAAGGCATTGACCCTTTTGCAGCTGGCGAACCGTCTCAGGCTTTGCTCGATTGAACATGCGCTGCAGGGACCGTGCCTCAACGTCCGCTTCGAAGCATACCGCGACCTCAAGGCTGCGCACGAGGTCGTCCGAGAGCCCGTCCAAATGGTCTGGCGACTGGGAGATGAGGAGAGTCCCAAGCCCCTTCGAACGGCACTCAAGAATCAGAGCCTCCATCATCTCCTTCGGCGCAGCCTCCATGATTCGTTTCGCTTCATCGATCACCAGCACAAGCCGAAACCTCTGCACGCCAGCGGCCTTGGGTTCGTCCGGCAACGCCCGAAGCCACCGCAGCAGTGCGTCAAGCACGAACACCATGCTGAAGCGCACCACCTCGTTGTTAGCCTCGTGAAAGGAGAGAATGGTAGTCTGCCCGAAGAACTCTGCCGGAACCTCGCGGGGCTCAAACAGGTTGTAGTCCCGAAAGCGGCGGAGCGTCGCGATGAGCGTGTCTGCTTTGAGGCCTTCATCCTCGTAGCGACGCTCCACGGCGGCGTAGATGTCCGAAAGTCCCACCGCCCGTCGCGACTGAAGAAGCTCCTCGGCAGTGGTTCTGGCCATCTCCCTTTGCTTCTGGCCGATTCCCGGACTTGTGCGCTTCAACGCTTCAGCGAGGTCGTCAGCTACCCGGGTAGCGCTGTTGGTCGGTAGGTCGCCTATCACCAAGGCGTGAAGCGGAATCGGGCTCCGCCCTACGCTGAGAGCGCGGGCGCCGATCGCCGCAATGAACTCAGAATCTCCCGCTAGGTCGCCCTTGGGATCGAAAATGAACATCGGCAGGGCAGCTTTCTTAAGCTGAAGCATCAGATCGCGCGCGAGGCGGGTTTTTCCCTTCCCCGGGTTACCGAAGACCCCAATGTGCGGGGTCTGACCGGTTGCATTAAAGGTCCAGCTAAGGCTTTGGCTGGGGTCGCTGGAGGCGCCGACACGGAGGGGAATCGGATGGATGGGGCCAGACGGGGACACCGGCTCCGTCCCCGGCGTTGCCGAGCGCTCGGAACGGAAGCTGGTAGCCCGCTGAACGAGTTCTTCCATGAATCCACCGAGACTGCGCCGAAAACCCTCAGCGTCGCTTCTCTTACGTTCCTCTTGAAGAAGAAGAGCCCCTCGATGCCAATGCGCGATGAGAAGTTCCTCCACCTCGTCGAAGGTTTCGATGTCGTCGCGGCCGCTTCGTTCGATAACGAGAGCGACCCAAAGTTCGACGTCTTCGCGACCGAGGAGCGTCTCAAGGAGCATGTCTCGTCCGCGATCCTCCTGTCGATCGACCTCAAGTGGCTGAGTGCGCTCGTGAAGAGATCGCGCAATGGCCAACCGAGCGCAGATTGCTCGAGTGGTAGCCCCCAGGTGTCCCTGAAGCTCCTCGTCCGCCTGATCGGCTCGCCGAGTGGGCTTCACCTTGATGCTGTGCAACACACCACGAAGCGGACGGGTCAAGATTTGGCCTCGGCGAAGTAGTGGTCAGGAAGAACGGTGGTTTCCGAGTCGTTGTATTCAAGGTAGAACCATCGACTTACCTTAGACTCGATTGCGCTCCGGAGCGAGCCCACGATTTCGGTATTGGTCGACAAGAGCACTACCTGTCCGTCGCATGCCTTCCACTCCTGAACCACTCGGTCCCGGTGCTCCGTGTCCAGACGTGCCACCGGCGTGTCGATGATTCGCGAGAACTTGCGCCCGCTTACGCGGGCAGCACCATCGAGCAGAGCGAGGGCAAGGATCTGATTCTCACCAGCAGACAGCTTCCGATCCCCAAGGTTCTTTCCATCCTTGGAGTAGAGTTCGATCCGTCCGTCCTGGATTTGCACATCATGTACGAGATCAGCTTTGTGGTGCATCCGTCGAACTGCTGAAGTCATGGCCGCGGCCAGGGCATCTGTCCTACGCGCACGCATCATCTCGGCGAAGCTATCGACCACGTCTACATATGCTTCCGCGTGTTCGGCGAGCCGCTTCTGGTCGTCAGCAATCTGCTCGTTTGCCAGCGCGTCAGTTAGCTGACGACGCAATTCCCCGAGTTTGGCTTCGGCGGACTGCTTCTCGTTCCCGTTGCGCTTAAGCTGAGCGAGATCCAGTCTTATCTCTCCCTCGAGGGTCCGAATCTTTGCAACAAGGTCACGTACACGTTCCCCGTCGCCGCAAAGGATACGCCGGTCGTCCAAGGATCTGCGCTTGTCTTCGAGGCCCTTCTTGTCTTCCAGGAGGGTGCGCAGCGACTCCACAGACAGCGCCTCCTCACGGCGGACCCGTTCGTGCACTCGCCGCCGCTGGTCGGTGCCCATCCAGTCGTGACGAAGTCGCCGCTTCGTGTCGATCCATGGGCTGATGTGGCTGCGGCGGTAGGCTGCTTCGATGCGTGCGTGAAGGGTGGACTCTTGATCGGAAGTCAACGGAGGCTGCAGAAATGGCGAGGCAATGCCGGCAAGTTCTAGCTTAAACTTCACGAGTTGGGGCTCAAGTCGCTCCGCTTGCTGCCGGGCCGCGAGGACTTCGGCTTCGTCGTCAAGCCGAACCACCAGCGCCTCACGCAGCTGCGCCACCATGCCAATCTGCACGGCGCGCTCCAGCACCCGGGCGTTGAGCTCCTCCCTCTTTGCCCGGATCAGAGCATCAACTGCCTTGATCTGTTCCTCCAAGGCACCGCGTTCGACGTTTTCGCCGCGGGTGATAGCGAATAGGTCAGATTGAAGCTTCTCCATCTGCCGAGTCGCTCGCTCCACGCGAGTATCAATCTCGGGAATTTCCCTGCCCAGTTCGTCCACCCGGCCCTCAAGCACCATCAGATCAGCTTGAAGTTTGTAGACTTTCTCGGTGTCCTTCCCAACCGTCGACCGAGCCCGGGTGCGAATCTCGGCCGCCTTGATCTTCAAGTCCTTAGTCAGAAGACGCAGAAGTCCGATGCCAAACAAATTATCGAGCCGTTCCGTAACGGTCTGTTGGAGGTCCTGCTCTGCAAGTTGCCGGATGCGTTCGCCGTCGAAAAAGAAGAAGTCGGCGAATGAGTACGGTAAAATCTTAGTGTTGATGAAGGCAGCCTGGGTCGTTTCGACGTCGCGACCGTCACCACGGCCGAAATCAACGAGCTCCAGCTCATCCAAAGAGGCGCGCGCCGCCCCTTCCGATATCGTGAGCTCCTCGCTACTCCAGCGGACCTCTCCTTGTTCCTCCCTGAAGTGAAACGTGCGGGACACTTTGTATGCACGATTCTCGTCGCGCAGCCCCATCGTGATGCGTGCGAGCCGCATCCGACTCGCGCCAGCGTTTTTGTTAAACGAGGCGGTGAGGAACCGTCGGTACCCCGTTCCATCCTGATTGGGGCGATCCGTAAGCCAAGGAAGCGAGAGTCGCCCATAAAGGCAAACCACCATCGCTTCAAGTAGGGATGTCTTCCCCCGTCCGTTTTGGCCGCCGATCACAACGATTTTCTTGTCTCGCCCGGGGCGAGGGAAGTCGAAGCGCGCCTCCCGGTACTGCTTCCACTCGATCAGCTCGACCCGCTCGATCCACATTAGGCGGCTCCGTCGCGGCGACGTACAGACCCGACGGCGGCCCTTGGGCGCTGCGACTCTTCGAGACTCTCCTGGAGTAGGACTTCGATGTCCTGGAAGACTCCGTCTCGACGTTCAAGCCCCACTCGGCCTAGTTCGATTCGGACCATCTCAAGCACGGTGCGAGCGCTCAGACCGCGCTCCGCACACATTCGCTTCAGCTCGGTCATGAGTTCCTCATCCTCGTCCCAGACTAACTCGCTCATTGGGGTCTCTCCGCGGTCGGTGTCCGCTGGCGTTTCTCGGCCCAGCGGCCAAAGTCGGAGGTCCAAAGCTCCCGGATACGCCTAACTTCGGCGTCGGTGATGAGAGGCTGCCCCACCAGGGTCTGTGCATCCAGAAGGCGCTTTAAAATTTCCTCTCGGACCTCAAGGCGGAATGGGCCCGGCCCTTCTGCACCATTTCTACGTTCGGCGTCGCGCAGTGTCAGATCGTTCCGGATTAGGCGAAGCCAGTCGCGGAGATCTAGAAGAGGCTGGAGCTCGTCCTGGCCGGTGTCCACTAAGCCCTGAAGGCTCTTGTCCTTCTCGACGACAGTGCAGGTCCAGCAGCCGAATCGGGAGGACGGGTTGTTGCCGCACGAAGGGGCATCTTCCTGGTCGATCACCAGAGGGCACTCGCCGCCGGATGCGTTCCTATAGAGCGTGACCAGGTCGCGATGGCTTCCCCCCCAGGGCGGAGGGCTCTGGAGGAGAAAGGTCCATAGTTCATCAGTCGCAAGGTCCACGATCGGCCGGAAAACAAAGCACCCGCGCAGAGAGGAGTGTGGATTCAGGCGATGGCCCTCCACCGTGTGCCTGTTGATGGACTGCGCGCGATTCGCGGACTCGTCCTTCCGGACTCCAAGGAGAAGTACGACAGAGCCGCTCTGATCAACCTGGCTGCGGATGTATGCATTGGTCGGTCCGATCTTCATCCGATCGGTGCACCAGCGAAATTGCCTGTTCGGACTCGGGTAGCCCCGCCCAATGAGGTTCACCCAAAACGTCTGGTCTACCTCCGGTGACGCGACCGCCACATATAACGGCATGTTCAGGGCCGGCGCTGCCCGACGGAGCCGCGAGATCGAGGCATGAACGAACGCGGCATAGGGCGGCGATTCAACGAGGGTATCGTTGTTTAGGACGTGAATCGGGCGCCGGCGTTCCTCGGGAGGCAATGATGAGTCGCCTGTAAGAACGCGATCTCGCGCTGCCTGATGCGCTCAGCGGCCCTTAGGCAGGGGCCCCGGAAGCCCTGCGGACGCGTAGGAGCGCGGTGGCTCCGAGGGCCCCGACACGCGACAACGCAAAACCCGGCCGGCTGACGACCGCACAGGGCCACCTGCGTCGGGCGCGGGCGCCCCCGCC
>CAJBVW010000405.1 GCA_903959175.1 uncultured Pseudomonadota bacterium | reverse complement strand
GCTGGCCGCCACGCGCGCCCGCGACGCCCCGCGCGCATGTGCGCGCCCTCACGACGACCGGCGCGCGCGAGCCCTGGCGCGTCGTGCTCGATAACGGCGTGCGCGTCCTTTTCTGCCCGGACGACGGCGAGGTCGCCGCGATCCGCATCGCCGGCATGGGCGGCGCGCTCGCCGAGACGCGCGCGAGCGCCGGCCGCGGCGCGGCGTGGGGGCGCACGCTCGTGCGCGGCGCCGGTGACCTCGACGCCATCGGCTACGCCACCGCCATCGAGGCCCTCGCCGGCAGCGTGTCCGGCTCGGCCGGCCGCTCGTCGCAGGCCATCCGCGCCGAGTTCGTGGCCAACCGCTTCGAGGAGGGGCTCTCCCTCGTGGCGGACCTCCTGCTCCGCCCGCGCTTCGACGACGCCGAGGTCGCGCAGGTCCGCGAGGAGCTCCGCGAGGCCCTCGACGAGCAGGAGGACCACCCCGAGCACCTCCTCGGCGAGCGCATGTGGGCCGCCGCCTACGGCGAGCACCCCTACGCGTTGAGCGCGCTCGGCAGCAAGGCGAACGTCGCCCGGCTCCGCTCCTCGCTGCTCCGCCAGCACCACGCGCGCTGGGCGACCGGCGCGAACCTCGTCGTCGCCGTGGCCGGCGCGTTCGACGCCGACGCGATCCTCGGCCTCCTGCGCGGCACGCTCGGCACCCTCCCCGCGGGCGCGCCCTTCGTGCTCCCGCCGCCGCCGGTGCGCCCGGAGGAGCCCCTCGAGATCCTCCTGCGCAGCGGGCGCGAACAGGCGCATGTGGCCCTCGCGTTCCCCGGCGTCGCCGTGGACGACCCGCACCAGCCCGATGTGGACGTGCTTGCCTCCGTGCTCGGCGGTCAGGGCGGGCGCCTGTTCGTGGAGCTCCGCGAGGAGCACGGGCTCGCTTACCAGGTCGGCGCGTCCTCGCACGAGGGGGTCCACCCGGGCCTGCTCGTCTGCACCGTCGCGACCGATCCGGAGCGCGCCGTCGAGGCCGAGCGCCGGCTCGACCAGAGCGTGGCCCGCGCGGCCGCCGGCACCATCACGCGGGAGGAGGTCGAGCGCGCGCGCCGCTACATCCTCGGCGCGATCGAGCTCGATCTCCAGACCGCGAGCGCCCGCGCGAACCTCGCGGCCTACACCGACTTGTACGGGCAGGACGGGCTCCGGTATCGTGCGCTCGTGCGGGAGCGGATCGAGCGGGTGCAAGAGGACGACGTGCGGCGCGCGGCCGCCGGACTGCTCGCGCGTCCCCTCGTGCGTGCTCGGCTCCTGCCCGCGTCCCGGAGCCGGGTGGGGAAGGCATGAACGACGAGCGTCTCGTCCGCGACATCTGGAAGCAGCTCCCCCACCGCGACGTCGTAGGGCACCGGCTCACGCGCCTCGTCGGGGCGCGCGGGTGGGAGCGCTTCCGCTTCGGGCGCTTCCGCCGCTTCTTCACGCGGTGCGGGCTCCCGGATCCCTGGGATCCCGAGGCGGGAGACGTGCAGATCGGCCTCGGCGAGGTCGGCGTCCTCGGCGCGCGCAAGACCGTCGCGCCCCATGCCGCGCCGCCGGGTACCAAGGCGGCGGCGGCCAAGAGCCCCGTCCCGCCGTTCGCTCAAAAGACGGAGGTTCGCGAGCCGCCCGCGGGTGGGAAGCCCGCGCCGCGCATCGGCGAGGTCCGCAAGGACGACACCGAGATCCTCCGCCAGAAGTCGATGGAGAAAGAGAAGAAGAAGGTCGATCCGGCGCGCGCGAACCCGTACCGCGTGAACCAGCCCGTCGCGCGCCTTCCGACCCGGCCGGACATGCCGACGGACGGGCCCGTGGCCGCGCCCGTCCGCCCCGCGCGCCCGACCGCCCCCGTCTCGGAGGGCGGCCGGCCGCCGATGCGCCCGCCCGCCGCGGTGCCGGTGCGCCCCTCGTCCGCGTCGCCGATCCGGCCCTTCCGCATGCCGGTCGAGGCCGCGCGCCCCGCCGCGCTGCCCGACGGCCCCGAGGAGATCGTCGAGGACGCCCCCCCCGTGGCGGCGCGTCCCGGCGGCGACCACGCCTACGCGGGGTTCGGGCTCGACGGCGGCTGGGACGACGAGCCGCCCGCGCGCCCCGTCCGGCCCGAGCCGCCTCCGATCGCGCCCGC